>CAYVLC010000271.1:0-1559 GCA_964452155.1 uncultured Dysgonomonadaceae bacterium | reverse complement strand
TTCCAATAAATGTGTATTAATTTCTTTTAAGTTTTACAGCTTCACAATAATGCAAATTTAGAAAAATTAAATGGGATTGAAGCTATACATACTACAATTATTGATGAGATATTCATCAAATATATCAGATATTCCTACTTGGTGTATATGTTGAGAACTGCATTATTTTTTTGTCTCAACAAAACTGTTATTAAAAATAAATTGCTACAAATACAGCCAATGGTGCTCTTCGTCCTACATATAGCTCTAGTGTATCGTTGTGAATTTTGTAATTGTCGGCAATTTCAAAAGTTTCCATAAACGCAGTTTCATTTACTTCCAAATCGGGGCACAACATCAGGGTTATACCCATGTTTTTAAATCGTATTCTGTTGCCTTTCTCCAACTCAAACTCGCCAGTAATAGAGTTGCAACCCGCAAACCCCGCTACCGTGTTGTCTTCAGCATTCAGTGCAAAGAAAATTTCTTGTTGCTGATTTTCTTCCATTACCACCTCTTGGCCTTCTAGTGTAATTAGTTTCCAGTACTTTTCGGTAATTGTCTCTTCTGTTTTTGTTTCTGTTGGTTCACGCTCAGTATTCTCACTTGCTGTTTCATTGTGAGTTTTCTTGTTGCCTCCACAACTTATAAGTGCAAGTGCAAATAGCCACATTGCTACATTAGATAGTTTCATAGATATGTATATATTGGTCTTTCTTTCTTTCTTTTTTCTACTTATATTATTAAGAGCAATCAATTAATTTATTTTTCGTACAAATTTGGTGAGAATCATAATGCTCTGGCCATCTATTTTTCCTTCTATAAGTGTTGGGTCGTTTGGGTCCAACCTAATGTTTCGCACAGCTGTACCCATCTTTGCATTCATGCTCGATCCCTTCACATCTAGGTCTTTAATCAAACTCACAGAGTCGCCTCCAATCAGTAGTGTGCCGTTGCAATCTCTGTGTAGGGTCTCTTGTATGTCCGATAGATGCTCTCCACTAGCTTTTGCCCATTCTAGGTTGTCATCATCCAGATAGAGCATCTCTATGGCATCGTGTGCCCATGTTTCAGATCTAAATCGGTTGAGCATTCTCCAAGCCAACACTTGCACTGCTGCTACTTCGCTCCACATAGTGTTGGGCAAAAAAGCAGACCAATAGGCACTATCTAGCTCTTCTGTAATGTTTATTTGTGCTAAGCACTTGTTGCACAGGTGCACATTGGTGTCAATGTCGGCACCACTGCCATGGGGTACATCATACATATTTGCTGCGGTTGCAGTTTCGCACAATTCGCACGTGCCATTGCTGCGCGCTTGCAATTTTTTCTCTAAGCTCATCTTGTAATATATTTTCGATGTTAATTTTTGCGTAAAGATAAGCATTTTATAGTTATGATTGTTTTTTTGGGTGTACTAGGGGTAGTATGGGCTGTGTATGAGGTGTGAGGTCTGGCGTGTGGTGTCTTCATCTTGGACACTTCACATACCACATACCTCATACCACGCACCATATACACTCACACCACTTTCAATTTTGTCTCACCTTAAAATAAATATGGCAGGCATTTTTTCTGTT
>CAYVLC010000270.1:0-1571 GCA_964452155.1 uncultured Dysgonomonadaceae bacterium | reverse complement strand
GCCAAACAACGCACAAAAAAGAAAGAGGACAAAAATCCGGAAGAAGTTATATAGTAAAATAAAATACAATCAATAATCGCTTTCGGCGTTTTACAGATAGAAGATTAGTTAGGGGCGAAATATTTTCGCCCCTTTTTTTTGCACCTATATGGCTCCAGCCCCCCGCCGAATGGATTTCTCAATTGTTCTTACTTCGTAGTAGAGCATCAGCCCTACAGCTTAATCAAAGAGCTGCTCTTTGGCCCACTTTATGTATTGCTCCCAGTCGTAGAGAGTAACATCATGCTTACCAGTACGAATATGATAGGCAGCTGCGTTATGTATAGGTTGGTTTGCAGCGGGCATCTTCATGTTTTTAACACCCGCTTTATTATACAACTCGTAAACAGGAGTAGCATAATAGAGAGAAAGATACTCGCCACGTGGATCGGCCCATTCGTCGTCCACTGCACTTGCCACATAGAGTGGGCGGGGTGCAATCAGAGCGAGCAACTCGTGTTGATCTACGGGCAATTGCTCTTCATTATTATTGTAGCTATCAAAATTATTGCAAAACCAATGAGGAAAGCTTGTGTTGATACGCCAAACTGTTTCGCCAATCTTGCGTTTTGAGAGTGCTGCACCGCCACAACCAGAGTTGTTAGCAACAACGGCAGCAAAGCGTTGGTCGGTTGCACCTGCCCACAAAGATGTTTTGCCCAATCGCGAATGGCCAAACACAATAACCTTTGATGCATCTACATCTGAATCTTTTTGAAGATAATCCATAGCACGACTTAGGCCCCAACTCCAAGCGGCAATACTTCCCCACTCATTATTAGCAGGAACTTGTTGGCCTTCTGAGTAAAATAGAGATTGAATGCCGTCAGTCGTATCGTTTTTGTCTGGATCTATCTCTCCATAATATATGGTTGCCAATCCAAAACCAGCATCTATCATTTTCTCAATAGCCCACCGGTTTGCACGTACTCCTCGCGAGTGCTCGTTGAGCTTATTTGTTGTGATACCAAAAGCGTCGTTATTTTCTGCCCATGCATCCGAAATAATAATATTAGGATCGTTTACTACAGTATGGTTGCCATAGAAGTTGTAACCAATAAAGAGAGGAGCTTTCTCCACGTTTGTTGGCAAATATAGCAAAACATTGAAAGAGAGTTGCTGCCCATTCTTCTCAAATGAGAGCTCAATTTGTTTTCGTTTGGCCTTCCCACACATAGCATATTCACTTTGCTCTACAACCTGAAACGAAGTTATAGCCAAATCGGCAGGAACCACACCATATACATTTTGGGTAAAGAAATCGAGCAGCTCGGGCCTACGTTTAGCTTCCCAGTCCTTCACACTATTCACTACTTCGCCATCGAAAGTCTCCAAAGGGTTGGTTACTGCAAAACTGGGCACTTTACTTTCGTCGTAATTAGGCTCAAACACAAACTGAGCCAATGAAACCTGGATGATGGCTGCCAACATAAGCAAAACGATTGTTCTTTTCATAAAGCAGTTATTTAAAATAGTATCAAGAAAAAGATTAAATTGAAAGCACAAGACTAGCTACTTTACCTTCTTTTTTT
>CAYVLC010000269.1:0-1593 GCA_964452155.1 uncultured Dysgonomonadaceae bacterium | reverse complement strand
AAGGAGAAGCCAAAATTGCTAGCCTATCTGCTTACAAATACGTAAACGATTGGATTTTTGAACGCATGAATATCTATTATTTATGGAATGATAAGATACCTAAGAGGCCTGTCTATACTTTGACCCCCGATAAGTTTTTCACCTCTTTGTTGAATACCTATAACAAAACAACTAATCCTGATGGTGACCGTTTCTCTTGGATTGAAGAAAGCTCTAAAGATTTATTAGGCTCACTGAGTGGTGTTAGATCAGATGAGATTGGTTTTAACTGGGATCCAGCTTGGATTAATGAAACTCAGTTTTACGCACATGTAACATATCCAAAAAAAGGTACAGATGCTTACGCAAAAGGAATTAAAAGAGGTCGTTTTATTATAGCTATAGATGGGAAGGATATTACCATTAAAAACTACAGAAGCTTATTCTCGGGAACTGGCTCCAAAACCCTCTCTATGGCAGACTTTGTATATAATAGCGAAAAAGAAGAATATCAGCTTACAGCTTCTGGAGATATTACAATACAAATGGAGAAAAACTTTGCTGAAACGCCTGTGTATCTTGACAGCGTGTATTCTATCGATAATAAGAAAATTGGCTACCTTGTTTACAACTTTTTTGCTGCAGACAAAGGTGACAATTCTAATGACTATGACAGGTTGTTGATGAACAAACTGGCAAGCATAAAAACAAAAGGAGCTACTGAGATGGTTCTCGATCTTCGCTACAATGGTGGGGGAAGTGTTTCTACAGCAATAGCTTTAGCAAGTGCCTTGGTAAAAGATAGATCTACTGACAATATTTTGGTAACTGCTCAATACAATAACCTTGTACATGCAGCTTTAAAAAAAGAAGACGGTGCTGATTATAATAAAGATTACTTTGTTAATAAAGTGCAAGGAACCAAGATTGCCGTTCCTGCTCTAAATTTGCCTCGTCTATACGTATTGGTTACTGGTGGTAGTGCATCGGCAAGCGAGTTTGTTATTAATGGTTTGAAACCGTATATGGATGTGGTTTTAATTGGAGAAACAACCTATGGAAAGAATGTAGGTTCCATTAGTATTTATGAAAAAGATGATCCAAAAAACAAATGGGGCATGCAGCCCATTATTGTAAAATATGCTAACAGCAAAGGAGAGTCGGATTTCACTGCCGGTTTTACACCAGACTTTGAAGTAAAAGAATTTGACTATCTTCCATTTGTAGAATTTGGAAATACTGATGATCCACTCTTAAACAAAGCAATTGAAGAGATAACAGGTAGCTTATCAACAAGATCAAGTATGAGAAGACAAATTACTACTCAACCTAAAATGATCGAAGTTGAGTGCCCTAACTCTATCTTTAAAGACAAGATAAGATTTGAAATGTACGACAATGTACGTGGAGAAAAAATTAAAGAGTTGATGAAAGAGAAAAATTAATTCGGATAGAGTATTATACAAAAATAGGCTACAAATTATTGTAGCCTATTTTTGTATAAATCCATCTAAAACATCATAGATATTGGGCCATATTTTTTACTATTCACTTCATATATATAGGATGCTTCTTTATTTTGTTTTTTTCAATAGCATCGTACTTTATGTACTG
>CAYVLC010000268.1:0-1610 GCA_964452155.1 uncultured Dysgonomonadaceae bacterium | reverse complement strand
CCTTCGGCTCAATGAATTAATTTGTCAATATAGATGGGTCTGGGTCACATACTACCCTAAAGCCAATGCCTTTGTAGTCGCTGTACCACCAAATACTCTTGGGTTGTTGTGGGTCGGTTTTCATCCACTCATCATGCTGGGTACTACTGCGTGCAGCAGAGCGCACCTCAGAGGCATCGGAGGCATAATTGCCACCCCTAATAACCCACTCTTCGCCCTCTGTTACAACCGGATTGGTTGCACCGTCGGCTCGCTTCTCGTAAGCATTGGGGTCGTATCGGTCGGCAGTATATTCCATTACATTACCAAGCATGTTTTTAAGTCCAAAGGGGTTTGCTTCTACCATTTCGGGCTGTTGCGACCTATTGTAGCTATTCTTGTTGTAAACAACATACGTAGATATATTATCGGTCTTAGCTGGGAAGAATTTCCTCCAGAAACCATAGTCGGAGTAGTCCTTTGGATTGCCCTCGAAGAAGTAGGGTGTCTGCGTGTTGCCTCTTGCGGCATACTCCCACTCTGCTTCGGTAGGTAGGCGATAGTTCTTGCCTGTCTTTTTTGACAACCACAGGCAAAATGTCTCTGCCGCATAGTGTGTCATGGTAATAGCTGGCCTATCATTGCCTCCCCATCCTTGATCGGGAAAACCAAACGGAGGTGTTGGACCCGAAATACCGTCCACATCCATTGCTACAAGATTTTGTGCATAAGTTGTTTCGGGGGGGGTGCGTCCCTCACTCATGGTGCTGGCATAAAATGCCCAGAACTGATTCCAGGTAGCTTCTACCTCGGCCATAAAAAATGGGCTCAGCGTAACATCGTGTACTGGTGCTTCATCGGGACGATGAAAAGGCTCTTTTGCAGGGCTTCCCATCTTGAATGTACCGCCAGGAATGGCAACCATATTGAACGATATGGGGGTTTGTGGAATCTGCTCTGTGAAATCCTCAAAACTAGCAACTGTTGCTGGTTCTTTGAAAAACAAAGAGGTGTCCATTACATTGCTGCCTCCATCGCCATAACCAGGAATGCCCTCCATCTGTGAGTGCGAATAGTTTGGATTGTAGTGCCCCACATCTAAATGACAACTAATACACTGCAAGTTGAGCTTGGTTTCGTTTTCATCGTAATACAAATGAGCAGTGATACCATCGTCGGTAATTCCCTCGGGAAAGATGTTTTGATGGCATGCTTTGCACGATTCGTTGGGAATGTATTTAATGGCATGCTCTAGTTCAGACTTTGCTGCCCAATCCATATCGGCAGTGTCTTTGGTCATAAAACTCCACACATCGCGAGCGCCTAGCTTTATCTTTTCTGTATAATGGCTCCAAGTATCGCTTTGGGGTGGCAAATGACAATCTACGCAATTGGTCATAACACCACTTTTATTGTTGACATGCGATGACAATTGCCAACTCTCATGGGCATGCGGATGCACATGGCATATAGCGCACGAATCGTTGGTCGAAAAATAGACCGATGTCTGATAAAGGGCCATCACTACACCGGCGCCGAATAGGAAACCTATGGCCAGTAGAAATATTTTTGTTTTATTTCTGCGCTTTTTAGGCGGCTTGCTAGTTGTAGAGTTTTTTGAAGTCATAATT
>CAYVLC010000267.1:0-1636 GCA_964452155.1 uncultured Dysgonomonadaceae bacterium | reverse complement strand
TGTTTGATTGTCAACTATAAATATACAAATAATACGTCTATATCACAACCTTTTTGAAGCTTTTATTATCCCGAACTCGCGTTAATAGCTTTGAGGCTTATTTTTTTAGAACAGGAGCAGAAGTAAAGTGTCATGAAAAGAGCATACAATTAGCCGGAATGGCTACTCTGAACAATTATCTATCTTTTTGTGTTTTTAAATTACAGGTTATAAACATTGAACATGGTAAAACAACAACTCTATGGACAACAAAACTCTTTTACTCTCTATTACACTGCTGGTTTCTTCGTGGAGTTTTGCTCAAACCAATGATTCCGATCGGCATATTGGTATTTCACTAAAGGCTTCCACCAATGGCTTTGGTGGCGATTTATATTATCGGCCCGCCGAAAAGATAGCAGTAAAGGCAGGAGCCGAATACCTGTCACTTACTATTAACTCTAGCACCATAGAGCGTTTTGTGGGCGAAGACATTAATGTATCTATCCCCATGCCTATTGGTAGTAGCAACATCACATTCAATACCGATGCAAAATTCAAAACCGGAGCGCTATCATTGGCAGTGGGTTACCAGCCGTTCAAGATGATGTATATAACGGCAGGAATAGCAAAAACTCTATTTGCCTCAGAAGTAACAGGGGTGCCAATCACAGATATTGTGTATAGCAGTTACGATGTGCCTACCATTGGAATTGTCCAGCCACGAATAGCTAAAGAGAAAATAGGACCTTTCGATATAGATGTTAACTCAAAAAACTCCATCATGCCTTATATAGGAATAGGGTTGGGCAGTTTTGTCCCTCAAAACAAAACTGTTTCTTTTGCTTTAGAACTCGGGGCATATTATATGGGCAGCTATGTTATAGAATACAGCTTGCCCACAGGCATCAGTACAAACAATATAGATTATGGTGTATCCATACCTCAGGAGCTAAAAGACCTATACCAAGACGACATAAACACCCAAGTAGATAAAGTTGCAGCAGATATAGACAGAGAAGTTGGCATTGCTATTGATGATATCAATGATAAATTAGATAATTTTAAATTCTACCCCGTTCTAAAACTAACTATAGGTTTTAAGGCCTTCACTTTTAAAAAATAGGAGCATGGGTATCGAAATCGTTAAAAACACCTTGCTAACATTTTGCTACACAATCCTACAAATAGTTCATAAGCGGCCTATCAGGCCATCCTGTTGTAGATCAATGGTCGAGCCATTGGTTGGGTAGATTCTGCACCTTTGCTACATCCCTTTTTTATTAAGAAAACAATCAGAGTTTTTAATAGAAAAGAGATTTTGCTGTGATGTTGCACTGCTGGAAGTTGTTTTAGATGAGGATGATATTTACAAATTGAAAGGAACTGCATAGAACATATTCTGATGTGATATATGATTTGCAAACCGTGTGTTGTGATGAGGTGTAAAATAGACTGTCGCTATTATATGCAAAGGTGGAAGGATGGCTTGTTTATTTTTGTAGTCTTGATGTAGTACTATGATAATTGGGCAAAAAGAAAGCGAGGATAAGATGTCTTATCCCCGCCCTAAATGTTTTCACAACGGAATAATCCTTATTGTGAATTGCTTTTAAAGTTTATGTTTGCAAATATGGGTATAATTATTCAATAGGAA
>CAYVLC010000266.1:0-1639 GCA_964452155.1 uncultured Dysgonomonadaceae bacterium | reverse complement strand
CCCGTATAGGTTGTTGTTCTCTTGGGGGTCAACCATAAGATCGAAAAACTCCCATGATGGGGTTTTAGATTCTTTTTGCGAACCTGTAGCATTCAAGCGGTCTGCATAGAGGAACATTAGTTTGTAGCGATGATTGCGTATTCCCATGTGTGCTGGGCGTATGTCGTGGTGTGTCCAGTACCGATAGTACATACTCTTGCGCCAATCGGTAGGAGTTTCTCTCATAAGGTTGCTTCTAAAACTGCGTCCTTGCGATTTCTCTGGGGTATCTACTTTTGCATAGTCTGCAAGCAAAGATGCAAAGTCTATATTCAAGACAATGTCATCATTTCTTGTTCCTGCAGGTATCTCCTTTGGGTATCTTATCACAAAGGGCATGCGAAGCGACTCTTCATACATCATTCTTTTGTCGAAAAATCCATGTTCTCCTAAAAAATAACCTTGATCCGAAACATACACTACAATAGTGTTTTCAGCTAGTCCCTCTTCATCCAAGAAATCTAACAACTTCCCAATATTATCGTCAATGGCTGCTCCACAGCGTAAGTAGTCTTTTATAAGTTTTTGATAGATTTTCTTGCGTGCAGCTTCTTTTTCTAAGCCTTCTCTAGAAAACGGAAGCTCTGGATATACACACCACCAAGAGTCGGGGTTGGCAGTGGCCGACTCCCATCGTTGTCCTAAGTTTTCGAGTTGCTGCCCTACAAAGGTTCTTCCTGAGGTTTCGGGTGCGTACTCAAACATGTTGCCAGGCTCTGGAAACTCTACATCGTCGTACAAATGTTTTAGTCTTTCCGGAAAGTCCCATGGCTCGTGTGTAGCTTTAAAGTGGCACATCACCATAAATGGATTGTCTTTGCTGCTGTTCTTTATCCAATCAATGGTTTTTGCAGTAACAATGTCTGTTGAGAAACCTTCAACTATTTCACCTTCTCTTGCTACATCTGCGTCCACCCAATTATGGGGCGATTTCATAAGCGGATTGAAGTACTCTCCTTGATCGTGAAACACAGAGTAGGTGTCGAAACCCGAGGGTTCTTTTTTCAAGTGCCATTTGCCAAATAGTGCGGTCTGATAACCACTGCTTTGTATCTGTTTGGCAATATTGTCGGCCTCTGGATATAATGCATCGCTCAAGGTATATACGCCATTTCTATGACTATAAGCACCTGTGAGTATGGCTGCTCTACTTGGTACCGAAATAGAGTTGGTGCAGAACACATTGTCCATAACACATCCTTCTTGGGCCAATCGGCGAATATTTTCGTTTTGCACATAGTCGGCCAGTACTCCTCCATACACACCCCATGCTTGCGAGGTGTGGTCGTCAGAGAGTATAAATAGAATATTAGGTCGTTGCTCCTTCTCGTTTGCTTCGTTGTGCGTAGTGTTGCTTTGCGGCATAGCCGAGTTGACAGATGCAAAAAGCAAAGCGGGTAGTAATATTTTTTTGGTTATCATGTTCTTATTTTGTTTTATTGGCTTTACCAGATTCACGGTTCTCTGTTCCTTTCACACGCAGGAGGTTGTCGCCTAGCTCGTAGCGTTTTTCGTCTGCTATCTTCATTAGTTTGGCTGCCACATCAGGATATTGAGAGAGCACATCATAGCGTTCGCCTGGATCGCGTCGTAAGTCGTA
>CAYVLC010000265.1:0-1642 GCA_964452155.1 uncultured Dysgonomonadaceae bacterium | reverse complement strand
GCAACTAAGTATCGAGGAGTAACACCCACCGCCCAAGCATCTCTAAAACCATAGCTTGTGCCTGTTTTCCAAGCCACTTTGCTCATAGAGGAGATAGATTGCCAATCGATCTCCTCTGGACGATTCAAATTAGTGAGTGCTTCTAATGTAAGCCATGCAGCTCCTGCATTAAAGACTGGTGCTGGTGTGGAAAGATTCTTCATCTCTTTACCAGCAGCAGCAATATAGGTGAAGTCTTTTACAATGGGATATTCCTGAGTGTTGTTGTAACTATTCACTGTGCGTGCCATGGCTCCATAAGCATTGGCTACTTCCCACAAAGATGCTTCGGCTCCTCCCAATATGAGCGACAATCCATAATAATCTGCAGATTGTTTAAGAGACGACAACCCTATTTGCTGCAAAAACTGATGAAACTTAGGCACTCCATATCTTCGCAATGAAACCACAGAGGGCACATTGAGCGAACGTGCCAATGCCTCATTGGCATGAGCTGCGCCATCGTACTGCAAGCTAAAGTTTTTGGGTGAGAAGCCTCCAATATTGATAGGCACATCAGGTAGCAACTCTTTGGGTAACATGGCTCCTTCTTGCAACATGGCGCAATATAAAAAAGGTTTCAAAATGCTTCCAGTACTTCGTAAGGATTGAATAATGTCAACTTGACTTCCTGCACTGTTTTTATTGAACCCCACATTGCCACTATAGGCCAATACTTGATTGGACTCTAAATCTACAACCAAAGCAGCCATATTGTGAATGCCATTTTGCGAAAACTCCTCATTCCATCGCTTCAACACCTCTTCTGTTTGCATTTGCAACGAACGTTGAATGGTTGTTTTTACATGTTTGCCTGGTTGTTGTTTATAGAACTGTGTCACCAAATGAGGAGCAAGCTCTGGTAAGGCATGAGGATGATTGGGCAAAGGCTCTGACAGCGCCAATTGATAATCTATTTCTGATATAACCGCTTTATTGTGTAAGCGAGCAAGCAGTCTGTTGCGTTTAGCAGTCAATGCATCTCTGTTGCGCCCAAAGTGCATCAACGAGGGAGCATTGGGTAGAACAGCCAGTGTAGCAGCCTCAGCCCAAGAGAGCGAAGCAGCATGATGACCAAAGTAACGCCACGAAGCAGCATCAATACCCACAACGTTTCCACCCATTGGTGCATGAGAAGCATACAGGGCGAGTATACTATTTTTGGAGCGAGCTAATTCAAGGCGAGTAGCCCATATAAGCTCAATAAGTTTTTCGAAATAGGTGCGTTTTTCATTGCGCATCAATCGTACTGTTTGCATAGTGATGGTGCTTCCACCACTCACAACCCTACCCTCTTGTATATTCTGAACAAATGCTCGACCAATGGACAGTGGATTAACACCAGGATGATACCAAAACCCTCTATCCTCAAATTGAATAACACAAGTTGCATATTTATGAGGTACACTATCGGTTGGAGGAAAGCGCCACTGTCCATCTTCTGAGATGCGTGCACCTAACAATTCATTATCTCTGTCCAACACCAAAGTACTATAAGGAGTATCAAAAAGCGTGCTGGGCAAGCAGAACAGATACCAAAAAAGCAAAGCAAGTAGTGTGATGAGAACTATCTTCTTTGTTGTGCTGAGTTGTTTGAGCTTGT
>CAYVLC010000264.1:0-1678 GCA_964452155.1 uncultured Dysgonomonadaceae bacterium | reverse complement strand
AAGGAAGCGTTGGATGCGTATTATGAAGAATTGTAGGGCAGTTATCCTGTAAAAGACTTAATAATGGGTACTCATTCAATGATATTGGGTGCAAGAGGCAATTAGATGATTGTCTTTTTGCACCTTTTTTATGACAAAAAGTTTACAAAGTGATTATTTTATACCTTCCTCACGTTAAAATGCACTAGAAGCGGTCGCCTTTTCCACATTTTTGCGTGAAATACACTAATGGCGGTCGCCTTTCACCCATTTTATCGATAAAAAGCACTAAAGGCGGTCGCCTTTTACCCATTTTATCGATGAAAAGCACTAATGGCGGTCGCCTTTTACCCATTTTCACGAGAAAATGCATAAAAGGCACTCGCTTTTGCACTTTTTGTAGAGGAAATGCAATAAAAGTGGTCAGTGTATCTAAAAATAGGAGGGAAAAGTTTAAAACAAGCCTTCGTAAACACCCATCAGATTGGCAGCAATGCTTTCGTCCGTAAAAAGCAGGGCATGTTTTTTGCCTTCGGCAATCATGTTGTTGCGCAGTTCTTCATTGCCCAACACGCGGTTGATTGTTTCGCCCAGATGGTCGGCATCTTTTGGGTCGGCATAGAGAGAAAACTCGCCTGCAGTCTCCTCAAAGCAACTCCCCGATGAGGTAATGACGGGCACACCCACTGTTAGTGCCTCCAAAATGGGAATGCCAAACCCTTCAAAAATAGATGGATATACAAACACCTTGGCCATGGCATACAAGGCGGGCAAATCCTGGGTGGCTACGTTGTTGATGATATGCACTTGGTGCTGCATACCATATTGAGCAATCAATTGGCGCAACTCCTTTTCGTATTCTGTGGGTTTGCCCACAACCAGGAGCGGAATCTCGTTTTTTGTGCGGTGCAATGCTGCTACTATTAGTTGGGTGTTCTTTCGTTCTTCAATAGCGCCCACATTCAGCAGAAAATTGGAGGGTAGGTGGTACTTTTGGCGCACCTGCTGCTTTTGCGCTTCGCTCACGCTGTTGCGAAATATGTTGTCGCATCCCTGATACACTACTTCTATCTTGTTTTCGTCTGCACCAAAATAAGTAATGGCATCGCGTTTGGTTTGCTCACTGATACAAATAATCTTGTCGGCCATTTTGCAGGCATGCTTGTTCTTTACTGTAAACGCAAACCTATAGCTTGCCGGATATAACTGCGGGTAGCGCATAAATATAGCATCGTGCAGTGTAACCACTGTCTTTGCGCCCGTATGTTGTATGCCGCAAGGCAATTCTTGGTTGAGGCCATGAAAAATATCTAGCTGTTTCTCTTTTATTGGCCTATTCATGCCAAGGCTACGCCACAGCGAGGGCGCCGATTTCCAGAAATTGTTGTGCGGATTCACCTCCGTCATGTTCTCTTTGAGGTGAACTGGCACAGCGTGCATTGCCTTTGGATTGAAAAGGTAGTAATGATGGTCAGGATAATATTGAGACAAGATATGGATGGTGTGCCGACTGTAGTTGCCCAAGCCACGAGTGTTGTGGAATGCACGTTTGGCATCAAAACCTATTCGCATTTGCTATAATATTTACGAGACCATTCTTCAGTGATAATCTCTCTGTGGCAAAAGTACAGCTATTTTTGATAATAGCAACCAGTTATTCATTTTCGTCATACTCCTGCGTGGGTTTATTCATCATCTC
>CAYVLC010000263.1:0-1716 GCA_964452155.1 uncultured Dysgonomonadaceae bacterium | reverse complement strand
AGTTGACCTTACCGCCAATGGCCTGTTTTGTTAGATTTTTCAAATTAGTTGCATCAGCATACAATAAATCTGTTTGACTTTTCACAGTATCATTCACTGTGAATTTTAAAGTTGGGTCACCAGTATTTGCACTTGTTGGAGCAAAATCAGAAATGTTATAATCGTTACCACGACTATAAGGCGCATAAGCAAAGAAACTAACCTTCTCACCTGTGTTGTTTGGCCAGTACTTTAGAGGTGTGTAACCCCATTTAGAATCAGCAGTTACATACTTTACATGCTGATTATACATAAAGTTGGGTTTTGTTGCATTGGTTGCATAGTCATCTTGAGCAGTATAATACGCAAATACACCAAAGCCCACATCTGCAGCTTGTAGTGTAGCTAAATCAGCAATACTTGCACGCGTCTGTGCATCGCGCCCCACATACGTTGCAAACTCAATGGCTCTCTCTTGCGAAATGCTCATCGAGGTTTCGTCTTTAGAGCAGCTCATCACTATGAGAGCCATTAGAAATAGTAAGAATAAACTAATCTTTTTCATAACTTAAAAATTTAAATATATTTGAAAATCTGTTTGTTGAAATTTAATTACTAGAAAAAACATGTATATGTATTGAAGAACTTATATATCTATATCTATCTGCTCTTCATCGCCCCAATCCTCCACCTCGGCAGTGAAACCTCCCGAAGAACCACCCTCGGGCTTAACGTCGGGCAGCGTAATGTTGTCATCTATCTCAAGCAGATATTCCAATCGTACATCATATTCATTGTTATTTTTGGTGAATTTATCGCCCACATGAAACGAGTAGTCCATGATGGTTTTGTTGTCCACCAAGAGTAGCGATAGTGTAAGTAGGTTTTCGTCAACCGAAGACTGGTGCCCATTGGGCAGCCCAAAGCTGGTAATGGAAGCCTCTATGACTCCCCTAGTAGGGTCGGAGGGGTCGCGCTTCATAGTCCACTCTTCCAAAAGATGGGTTACCTTGCTACCCAATGGTTGGGCCAATGCAAGACTATACCCTTCGGCCAATCCATTGATGGAAGCTCGTGCCGAACGCAAATTGTATATGCCCTTGATATGCACCTTTACCGTCACTGTGTAAATAACATTTTGAGGTACAAGCGAGGCAATAAGAGGTTGCCCACTTCTTGTGGTAGCATTAACATTCATTGTAGCTGCCACTTCATCGTCTATCATTTGCTGTGTAACTTTGGCTCCACTATAGTTGGCCACCCCCAGCCACTCGGGATTGGATGCAATTTTCTCATATTCGCTACGGGCAGTGTACCAGCGAGACGATTGTTCGGTTGCTACTACTTCGGCCGTCTCTTGCTTATCAAGCCCACGAAACGAAAGCGAGCCAAACTCTGAAGTGCTTTGATTGAATACCAAAACGTGGTAACGGTTGATAGGCAAATTGACTATTGTCTGCGAAGTATTGTTGCTGAGATGAGTGATGGCATCTTGGTCAGAAAATTGGGGATAGAGCATGAGCGTCATGCCTGTTGGGGTTTCGTAATCGGCAAACATGCTCCAATCTACATCGATACGCACATCTGTGGTGTGAGGATGGTGGTAACACAAATCTTTGTGTTCGCAAGAAGCGAACAGGGCAATAGCCACTAAAGTGTATAATAAAGTATAAATAGATTGTTTCATCGGTTTGCTCCTTTCGTTATATTGGTGTTGCTACGGCCTAGTAGCCATAC
>CAYVLC010000262.1:0-1730 GCA_964452155.1 uncultured Dysgonomonadaceae bacterium | reverse complement strand
ATTATTTAATGCAGGAATACGAATTCCTGCACGGGGATTGTACATCTAAGACGTAGGATGCCTGATCCCCGCCAAGTAAATAGAGCGATGCACCATTGATTTATATCTTTACGCCATGAAATAATAGTGATACACAACAACAAGCAGACGAAACGCAAAGATATTTTGCCAATGCAACCGCTAAAGCAGTTTCTGACTGAAGAAAATAAAGTGCTGCAACACCGATTGTAGGCATTATTGATAAACCTAAGTTCGCTTGATTAGTGGTCAGAGGTAATCGGGGGATGATATTAGTCAACCAGAGAGACAAAGTAGTAGTAATCTCCTCTTTATTGCATGTAAATAGGCATAGAAGAGCATTTAATTGAAATAAATTGCTTCTATGTCAAATATTATCTTTATTATTGTAATTGATTAACTGTGAACACATAAACACACACATACAATACAACATGGAAAACATACACATTGGCTACATGAAAGATTAGAAGAACAGAACATCGAATTTGGAGAACTGTTCGATATAATCTCTACTATACAAGTTGCTCAGAAAATAGAAATACCTTCATTGGCAATAGCTTGTGAGCGAGTATTGCCTCACAATAAAGTGTTGATGCAGATGAAAAATCTGAAACTGAAACATCCACTCACCCAGCTTATTCGTGAGCAAGTGGAGCTTCGTACCGAATACTTGGCTTGTTTGCGCCTGTCGGTTAAGGCTAAGCTACTGTCGCACAAACCCCTAAAACGTATTGCAGCAGCACATTTACAGCTTTGGTTGAGGAGTTGCAAAGAAAATATCTTTGCACCCTCTATTGTCACCCAAAGTAGAATGGTGAAAGACTTGCTGTCGGACAAACGGGAAAATATCGACATTCAAGAAGCAACTGCTCTGCTCTATCTGGGTGAATTGTTGGTCGAGATAGTGGATATAACAGCCAAGATAGAGCGCAACTATCTTACACGCCTAAACGATAGAGACCTCTATATTGTGAATGGGCAATCTTTAAGAAAAGCTGCCTACAAAGACTTGAGGGTGTTGGTAGTTGTTTTAGAAGCTAGCTACAACACTTGGGCTAGTGAAGAACAGAGGGATCAAATTGTGACTCTCAGCGCTGGTCTTAGTGCCGCTTTGCAAGAGTTTCGCACGCTCTTGAAATTGCGCAACACCAAGAGGAAAAACAAAAAAGAAACAGCAGCTGCTGTGAAAGAGTTGATAGGCTGTGAGCTGAAAGAAAGTAAGGAGGAATTGGATGAGAGTAATTTACCTGCAGTAAATTATGATAATTTAAAGATAAAAGAGAATGTAGAATTCCCTAGGATGCAAAAAGCTCCTGCAACGTACACTTCTCTACAAACGCCTTTGGGAAGTAAATCTGCACCAAGAAATAACATTAATGGCGAAGTAAGTAGCAAGAAATCCTCATTGAAACACAACCCTAAAGATTCATCCTCAACTAAACGAATAGAAGGAAAGGTGAGAAAGGATGTGATGCGCAGTTGAGACCAATAAATGGATAGCTGATGACTGTGAGTGCCTTATTTTTAGTACACAACCAATTCTCTCTAAGATGTATAAAGCTCCGGCTCCGCACCATTCTAATTAGTACCGAGCAGGAGCTCCATAATCTCATGATCGCAAACACACCTACTACAAATAGATGCATGAAAAAGCCCTTCGGCTCAATGAATTAATTTGTCAATATAGATGGGTCTGGGTCACATACTAC
>CAYVLC010000261.1:0-1745 GCA_964452155.1 uncultured Dysgonomonadaceae bacterium | reverse complement strand
CAATTACCATTGTCAATTCTCCCCTAAATAGTGTAATTTGCTCATTTTTTTATACTTTTGTATATCCATACCTAACAATACATAGAAACAATGAACTTAGAAAAAGATTTACAGATAGCCGTAATACAGGCAATTGCTCAATTATATGATGCAGAAGTGAACCCAGCTCAAATAACCCTGCAAAAAACTAAAAAAGAATTCACGGGCCACTACACCCTAGTAACCTTTCCGCTACTGAAGATTACAAAGCAAAAACCAGAAGTTACAGCCCAACAAATTGGCGAAGCACTGCTCAAAGATTCTGCCATCATCCAATCTTTCAACGTAATTAGTGGTTTCTTGAACCTATCCATAAAATCGCATCTCTGGGTAGCTGCATTGGAGCAAATAGATAGCAACCCCACCTACGGCATTGCCACCCCTGCCGACGATGCCCCGCTGTATATGGTAGAATACTCATCGCCCAACACCAACAAGCCACTGCATCTAGGACATGTGCGCAACAACCTCTTGGGCCATTCGCTATCTGAAATACTAAAGGCATACGGCAAGCGGGTCGTAAAAACCAATATCGTAAACGATAGGGGCATTCATATCTGCAAATCGATGTTGGCATGGAAAAAATGGGGCAATGGCGAAACCCCCGAATCGTCGGGCAAAAAGGGCGACCACCTCATTGGCGACTACTACGTGCTATTCGACCAAAAATACAAAGCCGAACTAGCCGAGCTACAAGCCCAGGGCCTGTCGAAAGACGAAGCCGAGGCACAATCGTCCCTCATGGCGCAAGCCCGCCAAATGTTGCTACAGTGGGAAGACAACGATGCAGAGACGGTAAACCTCTGGAAAATGATGAACAACTGGGTCTATAAAGGCTTCGACGACACCTACAGAGAGATGGGCGTATCGTTCGATAAAATATACTACGAGTCGGACACCTACCTAGTTGGACGAGAAAGAGTGCTGAAGGGTGTCAATGATGGCATCTTCTACAGAAAAGACGACAACTCGGTTTGGGCCGACCTATCGGACCAGAATTTAGACCACAAACTATTGCTACGGGCCGATGGCACATCGGTATATATGACCCAAGATATTGGTACAGCCAAACTCCGATTTGACGATTACCCCATCCACACCATGATATATGTGGTGGGCAACGAGCAAAATCACCATTTCGAGGTGCTCTCTACCCTACTCGATAAGTTGGGCTACGAGTTTGGCAAAGGATTGGTTCATTTTTCGTATGGCATGGTAGAGCTGCCCGAGGGGAAAATGAAATCGCGCGAAGGTACAGTGGTCGATGCCGATGAATTGATGGCCGAGATGATTGATACTGCCCGCACCACCTCAAAAGAATTGGGCAAACTAGACAATTGCACACCGCAAGAGGCCGAAGAGATTGTGCGCATGGTAGGATTGGGAGCTCTCAAGTATTTTATCCTCAAGGTCGATCCGCGCAAAAACATGACTTTCAACCCGGCAGAATCTATCGATTTTAATGGCAACACAGGTCCTTTCATACAATATACACATGCCCGCATACAATCGGTGTTGAGAAAAGCAGCCCAGCAGCAAATCCAAATACCCGCCCATATTGGCCCAGTAGCATTGTCCGAAAAAGAAGAAGGCCTGGTGCAAATCTTGCTGGAGTTTCCTCGTGCCATTGCACAAGCAGCACAGGAGTACAACGTATCGCTCATTGCCAACTATGTATATGAGTTGGTAAAGGAGTACAACCAATT
>CAYVLC010000260.1:0-1763 GCA_964452155.1 uncultured Dysgonomonadaceae bacterium | reverse complement strand
GGCAATGTTCGCTTTTTGTTTCTGCTTCGCAGCACACCGATTCGGAAATTGGCCGAGCGAGGGTAATAGACAAAGAGATCCAATATGATAAGCCATCTGGCTAAACTATATAAAAATCTGTAACTGTAATAATGAGCAAATCCGAAATAAGACAGCAAGCTAGTGCTCCGTTAGGAGCAACACTGTCTGTAGTAAATGCCTAATTATATGAACCCGAGCTACGTTGGTGCGGCCTGTAAGAGAGTTTTTGGCAGACACAAATAAAAGTCCTACAATAAGTAACCCACTAGTCCAGCGGGTGTCCAGCGGGTGTAATAGAGGGAGAGATGGGTTGTGCTAAATTCCGAGCTTCCTCTTTAAAAGATCTATTTGGTTTTCCCACAAGAATATGGCATCGTCTTTGTCATCTTCGTGTGCAAAGTCTATCACCTCTAGGGCTATCACACGGCTCAACTCTAATTTGTGAATCTTAAACTCAAAGTAGGTATTGGCTCTCTCTGTTGCCAACCAAGAATATCTTACCTGATCAATTGGTTTTTTCATTACCTGCTCTACCTCCATTGCGTTGTTGCCCCAGGTAAATGTATATAAGGTTTCGTCTTTCATTTCTACACTATCGGCAAACCATTGCTCCATAGCTGTAGGCTCTGTAAGCATTCGCCAAAGGCTTTTTTGAGATGCATTTCCCAATACAAACTCAATACTATATTTCTCTTTCTTCATGTATAAGATCCTTTTAATATTCTTATGTTTTACAAGGTACAACTATTTTATAGAATATTGATAGAAGTAGCGGTTTTTAACAAAGAGTGTTGTACTCCAACATGCTGCCGCATAAAAATGATTGGCACACAGATGACACTGATTGAACTGATAAACGCAGATAAATGCAATGTGGGGTATTGTACTCGGAGCTTCTAGCTTCGAGAAGGGGAGGGGGAAGTATTGGACAGTTGACAGTTGACAATGTTGTGAGTGGTATGTGGTATGTGGTATTTGAGTTGTGGTGTACGGGGTGTGACAAACCCCTGCCATACTGAACGGAGTGAAGTGTCTGTTGAATGCTTGCAGGTTTTTTGATACAGATTCCTCCCGCTGGTACCAATGGCATGTTTTTGCAACAAGCTATATATCAGACAATAAAAACTTTTAAGTTTTGACTGATTAACTGATTAAAGCGATAGCCATTTCATATAATCTTTGCTGAAAGGGCTTTGCCCTAAAACCGGCTCACCAGTAAAATTACGTGTTTTGTCTATTTCTTATTACACGCAAAGTACAGTTCGCACCTATCGGAGCTCTGGTGTGGAAGGAATATCAATTTACTACAGACAGCAAGGCTCCTAACGGAGCTAAAGGCTTTGATTTTAAATATAAACTCTTTCATTAAAATGGGTCGCATAAATTTAATTATACAACAATAAGTAACTAATGAACTACCCTTTAAATATATTAGCTGCAAGTGCTCCAGAGGAGCAACTCTGTCTGTAGTAAACCCATACCCACCTCACCTCAAGCGCCGTAGGTGCGGCCTGTAAATTGTTTGTAGCAAAACTGTTTGATAAAACTTGACAGTAAAATGTAAAGCAAACAGACACACTTTTGCATATCATTCTATATCATGTCATCTTCTTCTTTTTGCACAATAAAAAAGGATGGAATGTGGGGTATGCGTTGTATTGCAGACCCCTCATTCCATAATTCTTAACTCCTGACTTCGACAATGCGTCACCCTAAATAATTTTTCCAGAACCCTTCGTCAA
>CAYVLC010000259.1:0-1843 GCA_964452155.1 uncultured Dysgonomonadaceae bacterium | reverse complement strand
GTTTTGCCCAACAACACTTTTAATACAAATATCAATAGCCAGAAAAAAACCTCACAAATGTACAGCATTGGAATAATTATTTTTTAGCTTTGCGTAACAATAGGATAAGTAGGTTGTTGTAAAATAATACATCTGTTTGCAGCAAAATTAAATGTCGAAAATAGACTAATTGGAAAATGAAAAGAATCAGCATATTACTTGGTTGTTTAATCTTTTATCTTGTTGGCTATAGCCAGCAAGGCCCTGAGCTAAATTCTCTAGAACAACTAGAGCAGCAAGTGGAAACACAGGGTGAAGCAATAAAACAGCTACAGAAACTAAAAGTCACTGGTTATGTTCAACCCCAATTTCAATATTTAGGAAAAGATGCTTCAATTAGTTATCTCACAGCAAATGAGAATAAAGAAAAATCTTTTAATCGTATCGGAATTCGTCGAGGCCGCATCAAGTTTACTTATGAAGAGGGTATTGCATCGGGCATGTTTCAATTAGATATGACAGAGAAAGGGGTTGGCATTAAAGATGCATACCTAAACGTGAGAGACCCTTGGATTGGAACAAATGCATTGCGAGTGGGCGTTTTCGATCGTCCTTTTGGATACGAAATAAGGTATTCCTCTTCACGACGAGAAACACCAGAACGGTCAACCATATTTCAAACTTTTTTCCCCGAAGAGCGCGATCTGGGAGCAATGCTAGTTTTGCAAGCTGCAGAACATTCTCCTTGGAATTTCCTGAAACTTGAAGCTGGATTGTTTGCTGGCAACGGTATTAAGCAAGAGACCGACAATAGAAAGGATTTTATTGGTCATGCTTCAACGGTTAGAGATTTAAACGACAATGCAGCCTTTGGTTTAGGTCTGTCTTACTACAACGGAGGAGTGTATCAAGGAACTGAAAATATTTACACCATGCAAGAGAAAGCCTTTGTGTTGAACAGCAATATTTCTAATATTGGCCAATTTGCAAAGCGCGAATATTTTGGAGTTGATGGTCAGTTGTATTTCACAAGCATTATGGGGAAAACACAACTTAGGGGTGAGTATCTTTGGGGAACGCAGCCTGGAAACAAACTGGGTAGCAAAAGCCCCAATGCTTCAAGTCTGCCAAACACAGATACTTACATTCGTAATTTCAGTGGCGGATATTTAATGTTTGTTTATGATGTGATGACTTCTCCTTTTTCGGCTGTGGTAAAGTACGATTGGTACGACCCAAATACAAAAGTTGCAAAAAATGAAATAGGCCAAAATGGAACAGACAGAGGCGATATTACTTACAATACCCTTGGTGTGGGATTATTGTGGAGGGTAACTAACTATGTTCGCTTACAAGCATATTACGAATTTGTGAACAATGAAATATCTGACAATCTTGTATCACATCAAGAGAATTTGGATGACAACGTTTTTACTTTGCGGTTGCAGTATAGATTCTGAAAAACTTACATTCGCTTCTATAAAAATATATTGCAATGACAACCAATTTGGAACGTTTGTAAAGCAATCACTAGCATAACATGAGTGGGAAACACTAATAATAATGAGAATACCATTAAATCAATTTTAGAGAGTAGCAAACGATACCATTCTAAAAAGAGGTTTATCTTACTATAGAAATGGACATGTAACAGATATAACAAAACTATCTGACTATGAATACGAAGCAGTTGTTTCTGGGACAAAGAAATATAAAGTTGGTGTAAGAATAGAGTGTGATACACTTGTGAAAACTCAATGCGGTTGCACTTCTGATCAAGGGCCTATTTGCAAGCATGTTGCTGCATTGATACTGTATTTGAAGCAAAGTAATTTTAATCTGATCCATCAAAGCGAATCTTCCA
>CAYVLC010000258.1:0-1852 GCA_964452155.1 uncultured Dysgonomonadaceae bacterium | reverse complement strand
ATTTCCTTGAGGACAAGGTAGTAGCATCATTGCAACTTTTGCATTACAACTTTACCTATTGCGGCACAGAGATACCCATAGCTTATATTTCTGGTGCTTGCACACTACCCCAAGCACGCAAGAAAGGGTATATGGAGGCTTTGTTGAAAGAGGCGTTTCATGAAATAGCCAATAGAAACATCCCCCTTTCTATTTTAGTGCCAGAAGAGGAGTGGCTGCTAGGTTTCTACAACAAATATGAATATGCGCAAACATTTGATGCGGGCGCAGACGTGGTTTCGCTCGACCACTTGATGGAGCAATATCCCAACAATTTGCCTGCGGCATACAAAGCGTTCGACAGCCTGTTTAGAAATAAGGAAATGACTGTTCAGAAAACATTCGACGACTTTAGCGTAATTGTAGAAGAGGCTGCTGGCTATGACTTCCCACCTAAGAAGAGCCTTACAGGAATGGCACGTGTAATTGATGCTAGGCTCATGCTGGAGTTGTTTGCTAAGCATTATCCCAATAAGTCTTTTTCTGTAGAGGTGACAGACGCTATACTCTCTCAAAACAACCTTTACCTTGCTCTTAACCACGGGCATGTCACAACTACCCAATCTAAACTACCCATTCACCTCAATCTCACCATATCTCATTTAGCACAAGCGTTGCTGGGCTATCATACTTCCGAAAATGAAAATTTATTCAAGGGCATCTTCCCTGAACATCTTCCCCAAATGCATTATATGTTGGAATAGTACTTTTTTTTAGAGCAATACATTAACGGCTCCGCACAGAGCGCTAGTTTATTTCCTCATTGTAAACAAATGTCATTTTAAATGTGTTACTTTACTGTCGCACTTCAACAAAGTTGCTTTTCTTTTGTGTCAACCTTTAATAATATAACAAACAGATGATAAAAATGGAAGTAAAACCTCGCACCACTAGTTCTTTCAAGTGGCTTAGGCAGTTGGCACTCTTAGTTTCTCTTTTTCTTCTATTGGCTTTTACGGTCGATGGACAACGGGAGTATGAACCTCCACAATTAAGTTCGCACGATTCGTGGTCTATGATAATAATACCCGACCCACAAACCTATGTAAAGTTTGGTCGCAACCAACCTCTGTTTGAGTTGATGACTGCATGGATTGATGAAAACATAGATTACCTCAATATAAAGATGGTATTGTGTGTTGGCGATTTAGTTGAGCACAACGAGATGATAAACCCCGATGGTGAGTTTGGCAATCAACCAAGTAAGCTGCAATGGGAGTCTGTGTCGCGCTCTTTTAATCGTCTCGATGGGAAGGTGCCTTACATAACAGCCTTGGGCAATCATGATTATGGATATAAGAGCATCGAAAATCGGAAGTCGAACTTCAACCAATATTTCCCCGTAGATAAAAACTTTCAGAATAGAAAGATTTTGCGCGATGTTGCCTTAAATGCAGAGGGTATTCCAACATTAGAAAATGCGTCTTTTGAAATTACTTCTCCTCACGGGCGAAAGATGTTGTTCCTTTCTCTCGAGTTTGCTCCAAGGGATACAATTGTTAGTTGGGCAAATACTATCGTAAATTCTGAGAAATACAAAGACCACACCGTTGTTTTGCTTACACATTCTTACCTTAATGCTAACAACGAACATATTGTAAAGGAGAATTATCCTATTGAGGATTTTAATTATGGAAAAGCTGTTTTCGATAAATTGGTGAAGCCCTCCGATAATATTCAGATGGTTTTTTCGGGTCACATCGGAAGTCCAGATGATGCGAAGGCTCATGTGGGGTTTAGAACTGATAGCAATGCTGCTGGCAAAAAAATTCAACAAATGGTCTTCAATGCGCAAGCACTTGGAGGCGGCTGG
>CAYVLC010000257.1:0-1892 GCA_964452155.1 uncultured Dysgonomonadaceae bacterium | reverse complement strand
TTGTCATTCCGACACATAGTGAGGAATCTGTTGAAAGAAACTATGGACTAGAGACAGCTATCAGCTTTTTCATTAGAGGCCTTAACGGCCGCCCCGCTCGCACCGATTTCCTAATCGGTGTGTTGCGAAGCAAACAGTAACGAACAACGAACCATTTCGCTAAAGCGACACACGGGTTATAAACCCGTGCGAGCGGAATCAGCGTCATCTGTGTGCCAATCATTTACATGCAACAGCATGTCATTCAACAGATTCCTCCCCGCTGGTTGGAACAACATTACATCAAAACCCATTCCACAGGCCACAGACCTCAGATCACATACCGCAGACCACACACCTCCCTCCTTCTTAAGGTTTTCTAAAAAGAATAACGTACCTTTGTGCATCAAAAAAATAAATACAATTAAATAGCTATGAACTTTGTTGAAGAACTCCGTTGGAGAGGTATGATTCAAGAGATTATGCCAGGTACGGAAGAGCAATTGCAAAAAGAATTAACTGCAGGATATGTAGGGATAGACCCCACTGCAGACTCACTACACATTGGTCACCTAGTGGGCGTAATGATGTTGAAACACCTACAACGTGCTGGCCACAAACCCATTGCCCTTATTGGAGGTGCAACTGGTATGATTGGCGACCCATCCATGAAATCGGCCGAACGTAACCTATTGGACGAAGAGACTCTTCATCGCAATCAAGAGGGCATAAAGAAACAACTGGCCAAGTTTCTCGACTTCGATAGCAACTCGCCCAATGCAGCCGAACTAGTGAACAATTACGACTGGATGAAGGAGTTTACATTTCTCGACTTCATCAGAGACATTGGCAAGCACCTCACCGTAAACTATATGATGGCCAAAGATTCTGTAAAGAAACGCCTGAGCTCCGAATCGAAAGAAGGACTCTCTTTTACAGAATTTTCGTACCAACTATTACAAGGATACGATTTTTTGCATCTCTACAGAGAAAAAAACTGTCGCCTGCAAATGGGAGGATCAGACCAATGGGGCAATATCACCACTGGTTCTGAATTGATAAGACGTACAGTGGGCGGCGAGGCTTTTGCTTTGGTGTGCCCATTGATAACAAAGGCCGATGGAGGAAAGTTTGGAAAGACAGAATCGGGCAACGTTTGGCTCGATAGCCGTTACACCTCGCCTTACCAGTTCTACCAATTTTGGCTAAATGTGAGCGACGATGATGCAGCCAAATACATCAAAATATTTACAGCCCTTTCAAAAGAAGAGATAGATGCATTGGTAGCCGAACAAGAAAAAGCACCACATCAGCGCTCATTGCAAAAGAAACTGGCCGAAGAGGTAACTACTATGGTGCACTCTCACCAAGAGCTAGAAGCTGCCATCGAAGCATCGGGCATCCTTTTCGGAAATGCTACTGCCGATGCATTGAGAAGAATTGACGAACAAACCCTATTACAAATTTTTGAAGGTGTTCCACAATTCACTATTTCTAAAGAAAAACTGTCGCAAGGCATCAAAGCGGTTGACTTATTTACCGAAGAAGCGCAAGTTTTTCCTTCAAAAGGCGAAATGCGCAAGCTAGTACAGTCTGGTGGGGTAATGATTAACAAAGAAAAGCTTAATTCTTTTGACGAGATAATCGACAGCAATTCTCTGATATCCAACAAATACATACTCGCACAACGAGGAAAGAAGAATTACTTCTTACTAATTGTTGAATAAAACATTGCAAAATATTTGCACAGTTGCAAAGGAAGTTATATTTTTGCACTGCTTTTCACGAAGCACTTAAGGATTGTCCCATGGTGTAATGGTAGCACATCTGATTTTGGTTCAGTCAGTCCAGGTTCGAATCCTAGTGGGACAACAATTCTAAAACAAAAACCGTTTTTATCGATATGATAGAAA
>CAYVLC010000256.1:0-1978 GCA_964452155.1 uncultured Dysgonomonadaceae bacterium | reverse complement strand
TTACGTATATGTTTACACCCCAGTCATATCTTTTCAAAAATATTATTCCCGAAGTTATTTCTAAATACGGAGACAACGATGCCCTTGGGTTTGTTGATGAAGAATTTATAACTTATACCCAAATGGGTAAGCGTATAGATGCGGTTATGGCCTTTATGGAGGCCATGGGTATTGAGCCAGGCGACCGTGTCATTCTTTACAGTCAGAATATGCCCAATTGGGGTATTGTTTATTTTGCAACACAATGCATGGGAGTAGTGGTGGTGCCTGTATTGCCAGATTTTAATGCTTACGAGTTGGGTAATATTATAGAACACTCGGGGGCCAAAGCTATATTTATCTCTCAATCATTGGACTTTAAGTTGGCTAAGTTAGAAAATGCTGGCATAGAGTTGGTTGTTAGGCTCGACAATTTTGATTTGCTTAAAGGTGGCGAGGCATCTCTACTCTTTGATGAAAACAAGCAACCCAAAAAAAACTACCATCCCCACGAAGATGCAATGTCGGTTCTACTCTACACCTCTGGTACTACAGGTACTCCTAAAGGAGTTATGCTTTCACAAAAAAATCTCATTACTAATATTCATCAATCCAACTATGTGCAAGATATTGTAGGAACCGATAGGTTTCTTTCTGTCTTGCCACTGTCTCATACGTATGAGAATACCATTGGGTTTTTATTGCCCATAGTAAATGGTGCAAGCATTAGTTATTTGCGCAGACCACCTACAGGCTCCGTTTTATTGCCTGCGCTGAAAAAAGTAAAACCTACGCTGATGCTTACCGTGCCCATGATTATGGAGAAGATATACAAAGGTAGTATCTTGAAGAAGATAAATAGCAAGCCCATAACACGTTACTTATATAAATTTAGATCTACTCAAAAAATATTGAACCGGGTGGCAGGCAAGAAGTTGTACGAAACTTTTGGTGGTCAGCTTAAGTTTTTTGGTATCGGAGGTGCAAAATTAGATGCTCAAGTAGAGCGTTTTCTTATTGATGCAGAATTTCCATTTGCTATAGGATATGGGTTGACAGAGACTTCGCCCTTGGTAGCAGGATGTGCCCCAGGAAAAGGGAAGTTTCAGGCCATTGGCCCTAAAGTAATAAACGCCGAAGTAATTATACACGACCCCAACCCCAAAACAGGAGAGGGAGAGATTTGGGTGCGTGGCAATAATGTGATGTTGGGTTATTACAAAAATGAAGAAATGACAAAAGAAGTACTCACCCATGATGGTTGGTTCAAGACCGGAGATTTGGGCTCTTTTGATAAAAAAGGCATGCTCACCCACAGGGGACGCCTCAAGAGCTTGATTGTAGGTGCTAGTGGTGAGAATATTTATCCTGAAGAAATAGAGTCTCTCATTAATAAGTTCGAATTTGTTGAAGAGTCGGTAGTAATTGAAGAAAAAGGAGGTTTAGTTGCCTTGGTAAACTTCAATATGGAAGAGCTGGAGGAACGATTGAAGGAGATGAGATCTGATGTTTCTATAAAGATAGAGGATATAGAGGAAAAGATTACTGAATTGAGGGCCGATTTGAAGGAGTATATCAATTCGAAGGTGAGCAATTCATCTAAACTGCAAGATATAAGGCATCAAATAGAACCTTTCAAGAAAACTGCAACAAAGAAGATTAAGCGTTATTTGTATAATTCTGACGATAACAGTAAGAAGGATAAAAAGAAATAAGTGAATCTTTGCTTTGGCTACGGCAGGTGTTAGTTATGAGTTTGTACTAAGTGACCTTAAATTAAAGACGTAAATCTGGAGGATTGCTCCAGAGAAAAGAATAATCTTAAAGTGTTTTGGATAAATAATAATGAAAAATGAGTGTTTTTAAAGAATTGTTTTCAAATCTATCTTTACGCTTTTATAAAGAAAATGACTTATCTGATATTACTTGGGCAATATGCAAATCTAGTAACGTGAGTTCGGGATAAGATTATCACCAGATACTTAATTGGTTTGATTTT
>CAYVLC010000255.1:0-1992 GCA_964452155.1 uncultured Dysgonomonadaceae bacterium | reverse complement strand
TAGTTTTGGCTTCTCACTATGGGGTCAACCGAGTTCATCACCACACGAGTCATTTGTGTGCGGTCTTTGTTTTTGATACGTTTTCTTAGTTCTTCGCGCCAAGGGGCAGAGCGGCGGGTTTTTAAATATTCTTGTGAAGGCATAAATTATAGTTGTAAGTCGTTAGTGAAGGGTGAGGAGTGAAGAGTAAAGAGTGAGTGGTTGAGGAGTTTATTTTTTTTATTTCTGTTTCCTTCTCTCGTCTCTTGTTCCTTGTCTCTATTTCCTGGTTATAGGGCTTAAAATCTTTAGTATGAAAAAGGCAATGGCAAGGCTTTCGGAGTTTTTGAAATTAAAGAATTTACTATTGTAAATGACTGTTTCAAAAACGAGAGTAACGCAGCATTTGTCATTTTATTGCAAAGATTAGTTGTAAGCCTTTAAGCGCATAAGCATCTCATCAAAATCTACCTGGTGAGCATCAAATTCGGGTCCGTCCACACACACAAACTTAGTTTTACCACCCACTGTTACTCTGCATGCACCACACATTCCGGTGCCATCTACCATAATGGTGTTGAGCGATGCTAGGGTGGGTATGTCGTATTTTTTGGTCAATAGTGATACAAACTTCATCATGATGGCAGGGCCAATGGTGAGGCAAAGATCGACTTTTTCTCTATTGATTACCTTTTCAATTCCCTCGGTAATCAATCCTTTTTCGCCATACGATCCGTCGTCGGTCATGACAATTACTTCAGTGGCAAACTCTTTTACTTGTTCTTCTAGTATAACCAAATTTTTTGAACGTGCTGCCAAAACAGCAATTACTTTGTTGCCAGCTTTGCTCATTGCTTCAATAATGGGGAGCATGGGGGCAATACCAACACCCCCACCGGCACACACTACGGTGCCAAACTTTTCTATATGGGTAGCTTTGCCTAAGGGGCCAACTAAGTCGGTAATGTGGTCGCCTACCTCAAGCTCATCAGCTTTCTGCGACGATTTGCCCACCAATTGTATCACCAGTGTGATGGTACCCTTCTTCATGTCGGACGATGCAATGGTATAGGGAACTCTCTCGCCCTTTTTGCCCAATCGCATAATTACAAAATGGCCTGCTCGCCTACTTTTGGCAATTAAAGGAGCTTCAACCTCAAGTTTAACAATCTTTTCTGACAGGTATTCTTTCCCTACAATTTTATACATAGATGTGTAGTTTCTTTTATTGTGTGAGACAAATATTTATTTGCAAAATTAGCTAATTTATGCTGACTTGAAAGATTATTTAGTGCAAATTATTTTGAATATTACTCTCAATCCTATTTTGTCTTTGTAATTAAATGAGCAGATACCATGTTATTCTCGTTTTACAGCGTTGATGAAATCAAGTGTATGAATACTACAAAGAGCATCTACCTTTGTGTGAGCTATAAAATATTTAGTCTGCGAGGCGATGGCTTGAAATGGTTTATACTATTTCAAGGTGTTAGACATCTTTCAGCTTCGAAAAGCTGAAAACGTGAATAATGGGGGGCGCCTCTATCTTTTTTTTTGGATTTCACTTTTATGAGGCGATAACCTTTTCCTCCGTGTAGGATTTGAGATTTATGTCATGAAAATACAATATACGGTGGTGAATTTGATTTTCATCTCATGTTCGTCGAATCTACGGCGGTAGATTTGATTTCTGCCTGATAAAGTTGATTTTTGCTTAACAAGTGTAATTTAAATGACAACAAACAGTTCGATTTGTAAGATGGTCGGGATAGAGATAGCTGTAGTAGTTTTTTATAGGGGTAGTTTTTTTATAAAAAGATAGCTTTACTGCTGATTTGGTTTTAGAAGTATTTGCAAACGGGTAGTAAATTAGGAAATAAAAAAAGGATGCCTACACTTTTTGTGCAGCATCCTCATCTACTTTATCTAATATATTTAATCAGTTAAACGTGAGCTTACTAATGATCGTGCTCATCGGCCATTGCTTCGGCTCTAGTTTTGTGCACAGTGTTT
>CAYVLC010000254.1:0-2046 GCA_964452155.1 uncultured Dysgonomonadaceae bacterium | reverse complement strand
GGTGTGTGGTTTGAAGTTTGAGGTATGAGGTACTGACGATAACCAAAAGATACCTCACACCTCACACCGCATACCCCCTACAACGCAATCACATCCTTCAGCAACACCCCCTCTTTATCTTTGTCCGACAGCACAAGGTCGTCAAGGGGCAGTTGCCAATGGATATTGAGTTGTGGGTCGTTCCAGAGTATGGTGCCTTCTGATTGGGGGTGGTAGTAATTGTCGCATTTGTAATTGACAAGGGCTTCTTTTGACAACACCACAAATCCATGTGCAAAACCCTGGGGAATAAAGAGTTGGTGTCTGTTTTCGTCAGACAATTCTACGGCAACATACTGGCCGTAAGTGGGCGAATGCCTACGAATATCGACAGCCACATCAAGGATAAGCCCCTTGGCTACGCGCACCAATTTTGATTGTGCATGGGGCATTTGCTGAAAATGCAAACCACGCAAAACGCCATATGTAGAGTGCGACTCGTTGTCTTGCAGGAAATGAATATTGGCCACTTTTTTCGAAAACTCTTTTTGTGAGAACGATTCGAAAAAATAGCCTCGCTTATCAACAAATACTCGTGGCTCAATGATAACAACTCCTTCAATATCTGTTTTGATAATTTTCATAGGATAGATAATTTAGTGACAATATGGTTTATTATTTGAATACAATGTAAAGATAGAGAAAAAAAAGAAGAACTGCTGATAAAAATGGGAAATGTGGGACTAGAAACTAGGGACTAGAATAGCTGTTGGCTGTTGGCTGTTGGCTACGTTATTAGAGGTCAAAACGGGACTCGAAAACTCGAAACTCGGTAAAAAAAACGATTAAACAAATAAACCCTCAAACGACTGAACGTATAAACAACTGTATGCTTAAGGGCCACTGTTTCTGACCTCGGCAAGTCATTCGGGCAGATTTTTCACTACCTGTAAGAATGAGAAGTAGTGTCTCGCACCACACACCACGCACCCCGCACCCCATACCACGCACCCCCTCAAACCCCATTTTTTCATTACCCCAACAGCCTCCTCAAATACTCGCCATACTGGTTTTTGTTCATTGAGGTAGCTATTTCTTTGAGTTTGTCGCTAGAAATCCAGCCTTGTTGCCAGGCAATTTCTTCGAGGCAGGCCACCTTGAGGCCCTGGCGCTTTTCTATAACCTCTACAAATGAAGAGGCATCTGATAGCGAATCGTGTGTGCCAGTATCGAGCCACGCAAACCCTCGGCCCAGCAACGACACAAGTAGTTTGTCTTGGTTTAGAAACTCCTGATTGACGCTCGTAATTTCTAATTCGCCACGCGCCGATGGGCGTACATTTTTGGCTATATCGACCACCTTATTGGGATAGAAATAGAGGCCTATAACGGCATAATTAGATTTGGGTTGCTTGGGTTTTTCCTCTATACTGATGGCCTTTTGGTTTACATCAAACTCCACTACTCCGTAGCGTTGGGGGTCGTTTACGTAGTAGCCAAATACGACGGCATTGTTGTTGGTCTTTACATGATTTACGGCAGCAAGCAAACGGGGTGTGAAACCCTCGCCATAGAAAATATTGTCGCCCAGTACCAAGCAAACCGAGTCTGTGCCAATAAAATCTTCGCCAATGATGAAGGCTTGTGCCAATCCGTCGGGGCTAGGCTGTTCTGCATACTGAAAGACAACGCCATAGTCGGAACCATCTCCCAGCAATCGTTTGAAGCCAGGCAAATCTTCGGGGGTGGAGATAATGAGTATCTCGCGGATACCAGCCAACATGAGGGTAGAGATGGGGTAATAGACCATAGGTTTGTCGTAGATGGGCAACAGTTGCTTGGAGATTCCTTTGGTGAGAGGATACAAACGGGTGCCGGATCCTCCGGCCAATACAATTCCTTTCATAATTATGAGTTTATTTTAATAATTCTTTTCAATGACTAAACAGATAAGAGATGGATATGTTTGCAAAAATAGGAGAAAAAGAGGGAATTAAAAATTAAAAAGGACTAGGGAATAGGGATACAAAGAATTAAGAGTTAAGAATTAAGAGTTAAGAATTAAGA
>CAYVLC010000253.1:0-2048 GCA_964452155.1 uncultured Dysgonomonadaceae bacterium | reverse complement strand
CTAGTCTCTAGTCCCTAGTCCCCTAGTTCCCTAGTCCCCTTCAATAGCCATTAAGCCCAGTACTAAAAATAATTTTACAAACAACTTAATATATATATACATAACAATGAATTTAGATTTAAACAAAATACTCCAGCAAGTGTGCCAAACAGCCAACCAGATTGGCCAATACTTGATGAACGAACAAGCAGGCCTCAAGCGGTCCGAAGTGCAAATGAAAGGTGCTCGCAACTACGTATCGTACGTAGATATGGAAGCAGAGAAACAATTGGTATCGGCCCTAAAAAAGGTGCTCCCCGAGGCAGGTTTCCTAGTAGAGGAAGACACCATAGAGTACGAAAAGAAAGAATATACCTGGGTGATAGACCCCCTCGATGGCACCTCCAACTATGTACACGGCTATGCCCCATACACCACTAGCATTGCCCTCATGCACAACAACCACACCATACTAGGAGTGGTGTACGACCCAGTGGCCGGCGAACTATTTACAGCCATAAAGGGCGGCAAGGCTATGCTCAATAACGAGGAAATCAGGGTTACCACCAAAGACGACATGCACAACAGCTTCATCGGTTTTGGCATACCCTACAATGTAACCAACGAAGCACAAAACATATTGCAAAACACATGGCGCCATTTTGGCAATGCCTCGTTCAGATTGGCTGGCTCGGCCGCCGTAGAGATATGCTATGTGGCTTGTGGGCGTTGCGATGGTTTTTTCCACTCAGACCTCTCGCCCTGGGATGTAGCTGCCGGTGCATTTATACTGCAACAAGCAGGAGGCATGGTTACCGATTTCAAAAACGGACCCAACTATATCTTCGGCAAAGAGTTAGTAGCAACCAACTCTAGCATACATCCGGCCATAATGAAATGCATAATAAATCTGCGATAACAACCGATTATGGGGCAAACTATTTTGTAGGCTATCTATTTTTCGTATTTTTGCAGATTAATACGTCGTACGTATAGAATTAAATATAATTTGAAAACAATGAAAGCTTACATTTTTCCAGGACAAGGCGCTCAATTTGTGGGTATGGGTAAAGACCTTTACAACGATTCTGCCAAAGCAAAAGAGATGTTCGAACAAGCCAATGAAATATTGGGTTTCAGAATCACAGACTTAATGTTTGATGGCACCGACGAAGATTTGCGTCAAACAAAAGTAACACAGCCTGCTATTTTTATTCATTCAGTTGTTTTGGCAACCACGCTAGGAGATGACTTTGTGCCCCAAATGGTGGCCGGACATTCGCTAGGAGAGTTCTCGGCTCTGGTTGCAGCAAAAGCAATATCGTTCGAAGACGGACTCAAACTGGTCTATAAACGTGCTCTTGCCATGCAAAAAGCTTGCGAAGCCAATCCATCTACCATGGCAGCCATACTAGGCCTGCCCGACGAAACAGTAGAAAAAGTGTGCAGCCTAATAGACGATGTGGTGCTGCCTGCCAACTACAACTGCCCAGGCCAAGTTGTCATATCAGGATCTATGGCCGCCATAGAAGAGGCTTGCGAGAGAATGAAGGATGCGGGTGCCAAACGTGCACTATTGCTACAAGTAGGCGGGGCATTTCACTCGCCTTTTATGGAGCCCGCCAAGGTGGAGCTTTCTAAAGCAATAGAGGAGACAAAATTTTCGACCCCCATTTGTGCTGTTTATCAAAACGTATCTACCAAAGGCGAAACCGATAGCAAAACTATCAAAGAGAACCTCATTGCTCAGTTAACATCGCCTGTAAAGTGGACCCAATCTGTAGAAAACATGATAGAAGATGGCGCAACCGAGTTTATCGAACTAGGCCCTGGCAAAGTATTGCAAGGTTTGGTTGCAAAAATAAATAGGGAAGTAGCTACTTCGGGGCAGCAGTAGTGTAGGCAAATCTGGTAGTTAGGTTATTAATAAAATAAAAAGACTGTCTCTTTGTAGGGATGGTCTTTTTTTTGTGTCGATAATTGACCCTTCTACAGGCTCAGGGACGGCAGTTGACAATGGTGTGGTGTGTGAGGTTTGGGTTTTGTTTTTTACCACAGAGAGCACAAAG
>CAYVLC010000252.1:0-2085 GCA_964452155.1 uncultured Dysgonomonadaceae bacterium | reverse complement strand
CCACCCCATCTCCACCACCAAGCTTTTTGACGGGTTATGGTGTAGCTTACTTCTGCATCTTGCAATTGTATGCCCGAAAAGCTTTCGGCTTTACCTTTCAATGTTACTTCTTCTCCAAACTTATAAGTCTTCTCTATCTTATCGAAAGTCACTTCAAAGGTGGGTCGCTTGTACTCTTCTACTTGAAAGTAAGTATAACTATCTGCTGCTTTAATACTAAAACGACCAGTCAACAACCCTTGAGGAAGCACAAACTCACCCCCAACAGAGCCAAATTCATTGGTGGCTAATGTTTGCTTTGCCACCTCTTGATGGTTAGCATCAAGAAGCACCATCTCAATTGCTTTATTGGCTGTAGCCTTATGCTTTTCATCTTTACTGTTAGCAACTATAGCTTTGAAATGAACTATCTGTCCTGGACGATACAAACTTCTATCGGTAAAAATAGAGATGGTTTCTGTTGTCTTGTCTTTGTCAGGTTCTGCTCGCTGATAGTAATTGTAGGGTATTGCAGCCAATGGCAATCCATTGTCACTACCTGCCACAGCATGATAATATAACATATGATCTTTGGTGTCTCCCTCAAACACCGCCAATCCCGAGCTATTCACAGGAATGGTTCTCAACAATGTAGGTCTTGTATTATACGCCCTATTGACGCGCTGATAGATATTCACTTTTGCATTCACCGCTGGTTTTCCAGTAGTGCGATTCACCACAAATATCTCACGTGTTGTATTCGATGTGGAGCGAGCGAACGAGCCCAAATCGGTAACAGAAAAGTAATAATCTGATGGATCATCTGGATCTAATTGTGTGTCTGCCTCAAACTCCAACTTATACGCCCCTGGCTCAACAATGTTCACTACAAACGAATCTTCATAAAAAATATATGGCTGGTCTGCTTTTAAGGGAACAAGCATCTCTTTAACAAATGTCTTCTTCTCACTGGTCAATTGGTTGCGGCTGTAATAGTTATCTTGCGTCCAAAGTGGTGAGGATACTCTATATAACTTAACCTTAAACTGGTTGATATTTCTATACTTCACAGTCAATTGTTTCTCGCTCGAAAGAGTAAATGATTTCTCCCCCTCAATAGTGAATAGAGGATTGGTAATACTTGGCAGTTTGTTTTTCAACAAATTTATACGCTCATAGTTGGGAAACGCTGCAATTGTCTTTTGCAATAAATTGTACAACTCCTTTGTCTTTAAATGGTTTTTCACCTCCACTTGTTCTCTCCTAAAACCACCCACCTCTTGTGTTTCGTAAAAAGGAATCATTTCATGTATTATCTCTACACTAAACGCTTTATTTTTCCACTCATCCAATAGCTGCTGCAATGCTTCAAAAGCATACAGTTTGTAAGCAGAATCTAGTCGCCTGAGATAATTCATTTTGTCTAGCTCCACTAGCACAACAGATTTATCGAAGCCCCTACTTTGCAATGAAGAGAGTAGCTTTTGATAGACAAGAAACACATGCAAATTGTAATTAGCAGCATCTGGCTCAACAGTCAACTGCACAAACTCATTGACAGGTGCAAACAATGCCCTCTTTTCAATACCAGCTTTGCTCAACGATCGACTCAAATCTTGATCACTATCCATCTCTTTCAGAACATCCAAAGCACGCAGTGCCAAAAAATCGAATAGGGTGGGATAAAACTCACGTGAGTCTTCTTTCAGATCCACTACAGTCTTATATATTTTCACCGCTGTCTTTTCCAGTTCTGGTTGTGCAGACAATGAAGCATTGGCATGCATCACCACTCTGTCCAAAAAGTTATTTTTGGTCCACTCCTTCATATCAGCAGGCACAAAGTCTGCCAACTGAGTACGCTGATCAATAGTCCACCTATCTTTGTTGTAATATTGCAAATAGAGTTCTGCCAACATCGTGTTGATTACCGCTTGCTCTACCACATCAGTGGTAGTTGCCAACATCTGTTTCAGATTGTGAAACATCAAAGTATCATTCTCTGCATCAATCAAGAGGTCGTACTTACCTTGATGGATGAGGGCTTTTATCACTTCTGGACTATTCTTGTCCCCTACCGCTTGTTTCAATATTGTATTCACTACT
>CAYVLC010000251.1:0-2094 GCA_964452155.1 uncultured Dysgonomonadaceae bacterium | reverse complement strand
AGATGGGTATTCCATATATTGCCCCTATTATGGTGGCAAACACGCTATACATTGCCCCTTCTACTGTGAACATACGCACTACTTGCCAACGCGTCATGCCCAATGCAATGTAAGTGCCTATCTCTTTTTGTCGTCTGAAGATGGAAAGCACTTGCGTATCGAAAATTGCTAACAGACCTAACATCATGAGCACTACATAAAGAATGGAGCCTCCTACCTTTTTTGCATTGATCAACTTTGTTTGTTCACGCATCAACTGTTCTTGATTTTCAAATTCCCATCCTGCTGTTTCGGTGTGTCTGTATTGCTCATTTGCCACAAGGTAAGTAGTTTTGTTTTTCAGCAACGTCATTTCACGCAGTTTATCTATCGACATCCATATTTGTCCACCATCCACAAATGGCACAGTTGTTTCAAAAACTCCTGCAACGGTTACGGTTGCAGCATCATAAGTGCCATTCTTGTCTCTCCACCGCAACAGCAATTCGTCTCCAGTGTTCACTTTTGCAGATTCGGCCATGCGTTTACCAATAATAATTGGAATTGCAGCATTGCTCTCATTCAACAGCTGTGTAGGCAGATACAAAGTTTTCTGATTGGCATCTATCCCCTTAATATTAATAGACATCATTCTACCTTTTGGGTATATGTTTCCTTGTCTTATTAGTATTGGAGTTAGATTGTTTTGTTCAAGATCAGCCAATTCTCCATATCCATCCTGAATTGAGAAAGGGTCATAGGGATCATAGTTCTCATTAAGCAAGTGTCCATGCCCATATTCCCAATGTATGGCATCTATTTTGGCTTGTTCGTTCCAACCATCAATTAGCCCGTTATAGAAAATAATCACTATAAAGGCAAACGACAGCACACCCGCATTGAGCCAAGTTCTCAAACCCGCTCCCATGAGGTTTTTGTAGGCTAAATGGAATGCAAGTTTCATACTATTTCATTTTTGGAATGTTTGATAATTTCATCTTCTGCCACTTCGCCATCTTCCAGATGAATAAGGCGGTTGAGGTATTGCATCACTTTTTCGTCGTGTGTGGAAAATAGGAAAGTGGTATTCAGTTCTTTGTTCAGATTTTTCATAGTTTGGATAATGGCATGAGCATTTGTAGCATCCAAGTTGGCTGTAGGTTCGTCGGCCAAAACAAGTTCGGGCTCTTTTACCATTGCGCGAGCTATGGCTACACGCTGCCCTTCGCCTCCCGATAGCTTAGAAGGCCTTTTGTTTGCCATGTTTTCTAGCCCAACCCATTCCAAAGCTTGCATCACTTTCTTTTTGCGTTCGCTTGCGCTACGGTTTTGAAGAATGAGCGCAAACTCTACATTCTCGAACACCGTATATACAGGCAATAGATTATAAACTTGAAAGATGAAACCAATGTGCAAGTTGCGCAATTGTGCGGCTTGTTTGTGCGACAAGTCTGCTATCTTTTGTCCCATCACAGTTGCACTTCCTTCCGTTGGGGTGTCCAGTGAACCAATAATATTTAGTAGCGTTGTTTTACCCGAGCCACTGGGACCGACAACACCTGCGAACTCACCTTTTCTAAAAGTTAAGTTGATATTGTTCAATGCTGTAAACCAACCATCCCCTTCGGGGTAGCGTTTAACTAACTTCTCTATACTAATAATTTTTTCTGACATAGCTTTTGTTGTTTTAATGGTTATATACCAGCATTAATCGGATACCTAGCCCCGAAAAAGAGTTCTCGTAGCTAATGCTACCCATACTCTGCTGACTTTTGGGATTGTAGTAGGCCATTATATAGCCTGTGAATTTCTGAAATTGGTGTTCGTAGTTTACAAAGAGAGAAATATCTTCCGACTTCCACGAATAGTAGACCATGGTGCTTATATTGTTGAAGAGCCCCAATGGATAACTGATTGAAGTTGCTGTGATATTAGCATTGTTTTCAAATGCAAATGCTTTTTGGTCATAGGTCGAAGTCATATTTTCGAGGGTAACACCCAATCCATTTCCTATGGCAAAGGTGTAATCAACTCCAAGTGTGAGATAAGACTGATTCGTGAGCACACCTACATCTTTAGTTTTGTTTATGTGTACTGCTTCAAACCATGCACCCA
>CAYVLC010000250.1:0-2128 GCA_964452155.1 uncultured Dysgonomonadaceae bacterium | reverse complement strand
ATAGAGTTATTCGTTAACGAATAGTTGACACTTGCATTGAGATTTAGTTTCTGCGAGAAGGATCCATAGTTCAACGATACATTATGGTTTTTTTCTGCATCTAAGTTAGGATTACCGTAACTAATATTCAGGGGGTCTATATTATCGATATATGGATTTAGATGCCATATACCAGGTCTGTAAACACGCATATTGTATCCTAGTCGCAAAGTTTGTGTCATACTCATTTGATAAGAGAATGCTAAAGAGGGCACCAAATCGAAGAAGTCTGTTTTTATTAGCGAATCGTTTTGGCTTATGAAGTTGATATTCTGATTGGTTTGTTCTGCACGCAAGCCAGCTTTTAGGCCAAACTTATCTTTCTTGAAACCATAACTGGCATATCCCGATGCAATATATTGGTCGTGTTGTAAATCATCTTTTCTATCTAAGTCTTCAAGCCATTTTTTGGTAATTCTATCTTCATACATGTTGTTACCAACACTAGAGTTGTCTCTATAAATGTATTTCAATCCGGCTTCGATAGTATGGTTTTTAGTCAATGGATTTACATAATCAATTTGGCCAGTGTGCTCATTGCCATCGGCATCGTTATGGTTTCTCATTTTGTAGTCTTGTGGTCTCAAGATGGGTGTGCCTTCCACATTGAGTGTTTCGGTAACCCCATCACTGCTGTTAGGATTATTTCCGAATCGATAAGACAAGGTGAGAAACTCACCTTTTTTCTTAAACGAACGTTGATAGTCGGCAGATAGGTCGATAGACCCGCGCTCGTTTGAGTTTTCGGATATTCTGTCGTAATCGTATATATACCTTCCCGTCGAATTGACATTGGTATTTGTTGTATTAGTTCCATTGCCTCTATATCCATTGAGCGATACACTTATTAGATTGAGTGTGTCTATCTCATAGCTCATGAGACCACTTAGCATCACCCCGTCACCATCAAACTTAGATGTTCCATCTTGTATCAACATTGCCTCTGGCTGCATAGAGTAATCGTGCCGCTTAAAGTACGATTCGCTCTCAGGAGATTTAAATGTATAATAGTTGGTATTGCCTGTAAATCCAAACTTACCATATTTCAATGTCACATAGGCATTTCCATTGTAGCCACCCTGAGAGTCAACCCCTGCACCTACAGAACCCACATATCCATCATCAACTCGTTTGTCTGTAACAATATTGATAATACCACCCACTCCCTCAGCATCGTACTTTGCCCCAGGGTCTGTTATCACTTCTACATCTTTTATGCTATTGGCTGGCATACTCTTTAGTACTTGCGATGGGTTGCTTGCCAACATATTAGATGGTTTGCCATTGAGGTATATCTTAAAGTTAGAACCTCCTTTTAGCTGCACATTGTCGTCGGCATCTACCGTTATGAGAGGTACTTTGCGGAGCATATCGAGCACGTTTGAAGTAGCCGACTCGGGGTCGTCCTTCAAGTTGTAGGTCAGCTTATCTATTTCTACCTTCACCAATGGTGCTTGTGCTACCACGCTCACCTCATCCAACTCTGTAGATGATTCCTCAACGACAATCTTGCCTATATCAAAATCTTCTACCTGCTTTGGAACAGTCACCTTTCTCACAAGGGTGTTTTTGCCTACATACTGAAATGCAAGAAAATAGTCGCCGGCAGAGAGCTTTGTCTGAAAGAATCCTTTATCGTCGGTAGCAAATTTTTTAGTAGCGTTTTCTTGGTTCGCATCTTTAGACACAGAAATTGTAGCAAAAGGAAGAAACTCGTCTTCATCTTCTCCAAACAATTGTCCTTTCACAAGTGTTTCTTGCGAATAAGCAAATGTAAAAGAGATGAGAAGGAGCAGTAGTGTGAAATATTTTTTCATATTGAAATAGTTATTATTGGTTTGAGCAATATTTGATCTGCCATAGCTATAAATTACATATTTGCATACAAAAATAAACCTCATTCATTAGAATGAAAAATGTAATAGATAAACAGCTATTATTTATAGATGAATAGTGTGTGAGATTGTATGAAGCATGTATTAAGCGTCAAAGATAGTCACAAATATTTTTTAAAGAGCTAGATGCAGACAGTTTTCTTAGAGATATAGAATATTTCATTACTTTTGTCACAAACTATTTATTTACTTAG
>CAYVLC010000249.1:0-2171 GCA_964452155.1 uncultured Dysgonomonadaceae bacterium | reverse complement strand
TAAAACATCACATGATAAATTGTTTTTATTCATACATTTGTAAGTGTTTTATAATTAATACTATTGATACGTTTGATTGTATTGATTTAATCCTAAACCGGCAGATGTTGCAGCATTTGTCGGTTTTCTTTTTTTTATTGTCACATCATAGGCATTATCGGGTTTAAGAGTTTTTTATATGAATGATTTGTTTTTCATCGTCTCGTTCGTAAGTGAAATGAATACTACTCTGCAGTACTCTTAGCGCATAGTCTATACCATCTGACTGACGAAATTTGCCAGTATAGGTATTATTTGGCAAGCTGTTGGTGTCTATCTCTATTTTAGTATCGAAATATTGTCCTAATACAGATAATATCTCTTCCAGTTGTTTATTGTTGAATGCAATTAAACCTTTTCTCCATAAAAATTCGTCGTAGTCTTCTATATTGCTTACTTCGAGCCTGCCTTCTCTGAAAATAGTTTTTTGTGTGGGGCGGATATTAATTGTTTGATCTTTACTGTTTTTTAAATATACACCCACATTCCCCTCAAAAAGGCTTGTTTCAAACTTATTGTACTTCGAATAGGCTGCTACATTAAATTTTGTGCCAGTAACTTTGATGCCCCCTTGAGAGGTATTTACAATAAAGGGACTTTTTTTATTGGCACTTACCTCAAAATATGCCTCACCATCTAAAAACACCTCTCGTTGTTTTTTGGAAAATTGGGTTGGGTAGCTGAATGTTGTATTTGCGTTGAGCCATATAGAAGAGTTGTCGGCTAAGATAAGATTGATTCTTTGTCCTGGAGGAACAATTACGGTATGCAGTTGGTGAGAAGTGTTTTGGTCTTCGATGTATTTATTGATAAGCAACCCTGCGGTTGTTAGAAACAAAAATATGGCAGCTACTCGGATAAATGAATTCCAGAAGAAGGTTTTCTGGGGTTTAAACTTATTGCTGCTGTTTTGTAAAGCACTATTATTTAGAAGGAGTGAATCGTACAGTATTCGTTCTTGAAAAAAAGCAGTTTCATTTTCCTTGCTCTCTTCCATCCATTTCCTTATCATCACTTCCTCTTGATGGGTGGTAGTACCTCTAAAGAATTTATGTAATATCTCTTTGTTTGTCATTTGTTATAGATTAAAGCAAGAATTTACCATTGCTTTGTATTAGTATAACAATTGAGAAGGGGCTATCCCTAAAGAAGATTTCGATTTATTTTTAAAAATAGAAGAAAATGAACACCAAAACCGTTAAGAAGTCTTTTAAATTGATGCGTAGTTCGTTTAATGTCTTAGAGATATGATATTCTATAGATTTAGTAGAAAGATTAAGTGTTTTTGCTATTTCTAGGTGAGATAGATGCTCAAAACGACTCATTTTGAATATTTGTGCCGTTCTTTCGGGTAGTTTGTTGATTGTGGTAGTTATGATTTGATTTATCTCTTCCGAAAATATTTTATTGGGGTTGCATGCCTCCAGTGTGTTTATTTTGGTATCTAAGAGCCACTGTGCATGGTTTGTTATTTCTTGCGCAGTTCTATGTTTTATTTTTTTGTGTTGAAGATAATTGAGGCATCTGTTTTTTACTGATGTGAGTATATACCCAGGTGCGTTTGTTTCTTCTGGCAAAGTTTCTCTCTTTTCCCAGTATATTAGAAATGCATCAGAAACAAAGTCTTGTGCCTTTGCTTCATCTTTGACATATCCCATAGCAAAACAGACAAACTGTTGATAATAATCGTTGAACAGTTTGTTGAAAATAGCTATGTCGTTAGAAATCTGCATTGCCAATAATAATTTAAAATATGTTGTAAAGATAGTTTTTTCCTTTATCTATTCAAACCTTTTAGGGTAATGATTAAAAAATATGTTTTATTTTGCTTGCTACAGATGTTTCGTTCACCCAATTCATATATGAAAAAGATGTAGGTATTTGCAAAAAAAATGAGGGTTTTAAAAACGAACTGCTTTAGTTGTCTCTTAAAAAGCTCGTCATTGATTTAGATTACTCGTGGGGCTCCATTGCATGACAATTATTTGCGGCTGGAATGTTGACTTGCGTTCTTAGTATGACGAAAACATCAATTCTTGCTATTTGTATGTGTTTGTCGTCAAACGACAATAAGAAATCATGATGTTCAGGAATTTCCATTGTAAGACAACAATATGAATTCTGAGTGTTCA
>CAYVLC010000248.1:0-2212 GCA_964452155.1 uncultured Dysgonomonadaceae bacterium | reverse complement strand
GTCCCCTGTGCCTCCTTTGTGCTCTCTGTGGTAAAAGTATTTGGCCGTAGGCCATTAAGGCCTATAATGGTTCGCCTTTGCGCCTTTGCGAGATACTTTTGGGTGAAATTACCCACACCCCAGTGAAATATATCGAGATTTCTTTCACTGGGCAAGCCGAAGTTCCCTGAGCCTGTCGAGGGGTTCTGAAATCGGCGATAGCAACTAAATAGTAAAGACGCGATAAATCGCGTCTCTGCATTATATATTAAACTTCTACAATAGGCGCACTACACCTCTTCGAACCGAGCAGTAAAGAATCTCAATTGTTTGGGCTCGTACACAAACCTGAGTCCTCTGATATCTTCTTTGTGTTTGTACAATTTAATTACCGCATCGGCCACCAAATCCATGTGACTATAGGTATATACACGGCGAGGAATAGTGAGACGTACTGTTTCTAACTTTGGTGCATGATTCTCGCCTGTTATTGGGTTTCTTCCGCCCGAAACAATGCCTCGCTCCATACTCCTCACTCCCGATTCTACATACAAATTGGCTGCAAGACTTTGTGCAGGCAATTGCTCTTGCGACAAATGGGGGCAAAACCTGCGCGCATCTAAAAACACTGCATGCCCACCAACAGGCTCCACAATAGGCACTCCTGCTTGTAGCAGTCTTTGGCCCAGATAACGAACTTGTTTCACACGATGCTCTATGTATTCAAACTGCATAGATTCTCTCAGCCCAATGGCCATGGCTTCCATGTCTCTGCCAGCCATTCCACCGTAGGAGGGCATTCCTTCGTAAACAACCACTAGTTCTTTGGCATCATTAAATAGGTCTTCGTCATTCATGCACAAGAAGCCACCAATGTTTACCAAGCAATCCTTTTTGCCACTCATGGTGCATCCGTCTGCATAACTAAACATCTCCAAGACAATATCGCTAATAGATTTATCGGCAAACCCCTCTTCTTGCTCTTTTATAAAGTAGGCATTTTCTACACAACGCGTAGCATCGTAAAATACCTTTATGCCGTGCTTGTTGGTCAGTTCTCTTACCTGGCGCATGTTCTTCATAGATACTGGTTGGCCTCCAGCCAAATTTACAGTCACGGCCAAACATACGTAGGCAATATTCTCTGCACCCTTCTCTTCGATAAGCTTGCTCAGTTTTTCTACATCAATATCGCCTTTAAAAGGCAGTACTTTTGTGGCATCGTGGGCTTCGTCTCTGATGATGTCTATAAAGATGCCTCCATTGCGCTCTTGATGATAGCGCGTGGTGGTAAAATACATGTTTCCGGGTACATACTGCCCAGGTTTAATGGCAATTTGCGAAAGCAAATTCTCGGCACCGCGTCCTTGATGGGTGGGAACAATGTGTTTAAAACCGAATAGCTCTTGCACTGTGGCTTCGAGGTGCTTAAAGTTTCTGCTGCCAGCATAAGCCTCATCACCAATCATCATACCGGCCCACTGTTTGTCGCTCATGGCATTTGTTCCGCTGTCGGTAAGCAGGTCAATGTAAACATCTTCGGAGTCAATCAAAAAAGTGTTGTAGCCGGCATTTTTAATTACTTCTTCGCGTTCTTCACGTGAAATCATCTTAACAGTTTCGACACTCTTAATGCGGAAGGGCTCCGCAGGATAAAATTCTTTGTTCATAATAGTGTTTTAAATTTGTGGTTAGGTATTTTTCTCTTTACAAATATAAAGGAAAAGGCCCATTTCTCAAAAGTATTTCACACATATAATAATCGCTTGTGTCAAACACTTCGCTCTTCTCTCCTGATTCTTCACTCTTCGGCCCAGTCTGTATCAATTATGCAATTTGTACAACTGCATTGTTCAAAAAACACTTTATACCTTAGACAATACCGCTAGCACTAGTCCATTGCTTTGTTTTTGCTTTGCTGTATCTCTTGCCTCACCATTTTGCTCTTTGAATGGTACTATTGTATCAATTTTTTTGGCAAAAACACTTTTGGGCGAGGTTGTGTAGGCCTACAAAAGTAGAATCCCCTGGGGTTTCTCAAATTGTAGGCCTACGCAACCCCTGAAACTTTTAGTTTTTTTCAAAATGTATGCCTTTAAAAGCAAGAATCCCTAGCTTTCTTCAAAATGTATGCTTGCAAAAGCCAAAAAACCTGGCTTTTTTCAAATTGTAGGCCTGCGAAAGTCAAAATGCCTTGGTGTTTCTCAAATTGTAGGCCTACAAAAGCTAAAAT
>CAYVLC010000247.1:0-2214 GCA_964452155.1 uncultured Dysgonomonadaceae bacterium | reverse complement strand
TGTATCTCTACAAACTATCGCCAAAATCCTCTTTAAACTTAGCCATCAGTTTTTGTGGCCAATCGTTCACTGGTTCTAGTCCACCCATAAAGAAGCGGAGCACAGGTGGTTCGTACACAAACTTTAGGCCACCTATTAGATGACGATTGTCGTACAACCAATGCATTCTGTCTTCCACATATTTGATTTGCGAAAGGGTGAAAACACGACGTGGCACAGCCAATCGGAGCAACTCCATGTCTGAGTATGTTTCGTTGCCATACTCGTCGCGCTGATTCGAAACAGAGCCACGCTCCATGCCTCGCACACCAGAAATAAGGAATAGTGCAGCAGCCAAACAGCCGGCTGGGTATTGCGATTGCGGTATGTGCTCGCACACTTGCATTGCATCTACATGGGCACCTAACACACCAGCTGGTTTAATAACAGGAATGCCTTTGGCATCAAGCCCATCTACTAGGTATTTAATAAATGTAGGGCTTTGGCTAATCATTGTTTCATCCAATGTTTCGTACAAACCTACTGCCATAGACTCTACCTCGCGAATAGACATGCCACCATAAGTCAAGAAGCCTTCGTAGAGCGGAATAAAAGCTTCCAACTCACGGAAAATCTCTAAGCTATCGGTACATATACCACCTCCACGCGACGAGCTCAATTTGCGCGCCGAAAAATAGCACAAATCTGCCAATTCTGTCATGGTATGGATAATAGTTTTCATGTCAGAGTTCTTAAACTCTTCTTCGCGTTGCATTACTAGGTAAGCATTTTCTCCTAGTAAGCTACCATCTAGCACTAGGCGGATATTGTATTTATCGGCAAGAGCACGTACATCACGTAAGTTTTGAACCGAAAAGGGCTGTCCGCCAATTAAATTGGTGGATGCTTCCATACGAATAAATGGAATGTTTTTAGGACCGTGATACTTGATAACTTCTTCTAGTTTCTCAATATTCATATTGCCCTTGAAAGGGTGGTCTGAGTTTATTACGTAGGCTTCGTCATAGAGCAGTTCGGCAATTTGGCCGCCCTTGTCGGTAATATGTGCCATGGCAGTTGTAAAGTGGTAGTTCATAGGCACTAGGCTACCTTTTCTTACATAAGCTACAGAAAGAATGTTTTCGGCTGCTCGCCCTTGATGCACTGGTAGCAAATACTTCTTACCTAGCACATCTTGCACTGCTTTTTGCAGTCTCACAAAGCTTTGCGAACCTGCATAGGCATCGTCAGCTTGCATCATTGCAGCTAGCTGATTGTCGCTCATAGCGTTGGTACCCGAGTCGGTAAGCATATCTAGGAAAACATCATTAGTGCTTAGTCTAAAGGTATTGAAACCACCTTCATACAATGCTTCTAAACGACGTTCTATGGGTACTAAGTGAAGTTTTTGTACAATGCGTACTTTGTGCAGTTCTAGTGGAATATTTTCGCCACTATAAAATTTGATTTCTTGCATTTTGATTACAATATATATAGGTTAGATATTAATGTGATCGATTGTGATAAGTACTATTTATCAACAAGGTTGTATAATTATACAAAGATAATCAAATAGATATAAAAGGCCTAAGTTTTGTGATAAAATGAAGTAGATGCTACTATATTTATTGATATTGCATGCGAATGAGGGGTTGTTTTTTTGAAAAATGAATGTGTGGGGAGTTGGCACGATAAGCGAGTGTGCCTGTAAAGAGAATGAACTATAAATTTCAGTTTATGCTACTCAATAACATGCTATCGCATGGAAATGATTGGAATACGGATAACACTGATTGAACGAATGAATTAAGAGCTAAGCAGTCAACAGTAATAGCAAGGAGGGTACAATGTGTCTGTAGTGCAGTAGAGGCGTCGATTTATCTGGTCTCTTAATAAGAGACCAGATGAGTGTTTATTTGAAGTGATGCGAGATCTACGACACCTTGTAGGGACAGGTCGCGACCTGTCCTTTCTACAATCATAAACAGGTGCGACATGCTAACGCATGTGAAAAATTGGCACACAGATGAGACTGATTGGACGTATGAACGCAGATAAATGTGGTTTAAGATTTTAGGCCTGTCATTCCGACAAGCGGGAGGAATCTGTTGAAGAACGATGGGGTATTGAATAAATAGCAATCAGCGGTCAGCAACGCCACTGGATTCATAATTCATTTTATTTTGCTCTATCATCACAACAGAACTGCACCAATATACATACACCCCAGACAAC
>CAYVLC010000246.1:0-2221 GCA_964452155.1 uncultured Dysgonomonadaceae bacterium | reverse complement strand
TTTTGCGTTGGATGCTCTGCATCCGACAAGGATACGTTAGTATCCCTAATACTCTTTCCTTTTCTTTTCTCTTCTTTCCTTTCCTTTCCTTTCCTTTCCTTTGTTGGAATGTGTTGTGCTCTTGTTGAATTTTGTTGAGCACTTGTTGCTTTTTTTCTACCAAACACCATCTGCTACTTCTCATTTTTTGCGATATTTGCACCCCTTTTTTTACTTTTGTTGTAGTGTCAATTGTTTATTATCAATGCTATAAATCTATTTCAAAAAATAAAATGTATAGTTTGTGTTTGGATTTCTTTTGCGTTGGATGCTCTGCATCTGACATAGATACGTTAGTATCTACTATACTATTTCCTTTCCTTTCCTTTGCATTGAGGGTGTTATAGCCATGCCTATAGCCCCCATATCTATCCAATTGCACCTTTAAATCTCCATTCATAAAACTGCTAAAATGTTATCTATCAGTTGTATTAAAAGATAAATTCTTCAATTTCTGTTTTGCATGATTTAAATGCCGATATTTGTTTTCTGATACGTCTAATCGAATAAAAACATCCAGTAGTGAATTGCAAAAATATGTTTCACACACACACACAAAAAAAAATTACGCCTCTATGAGCTGTGCCAGCAGGGCCAAACTATTGCATAATTGTACAATAATAAAGTATATGGCATCTTTTGGCAATACCTTCAATTATTGCATATTTGAACAATATGGCTTATATTTGTGTTGAATTATAAAAACAAAAAACAAGGGTATGATTGCTGTAGTAAAAGGAGATATTATAGCTTCCAGAAAGCTAGCCAACCAAGAGAGATGGCTGTTGCCCCTCAAAGAGTTGCTGAGCTCTTGGGGCCACACGCCCAAGAATTGGGAGTTGGTGTGGGGAGATTTTTTTCAAATAGAATTTAAACGACCCGAAGAGGCGCTTCAGAAAATGTTTGAAATTAAAGCACTTATAAAAAAAATAGCCCCTCTGGACAATCGAAAACGAATAAGCACAATTGATGTGAGAATGGCTCTAGGAATAGGAACTAAGAGCTACACGGGCCAAAGAATATCAGAAAGCAATGGGTCGGCATTTATCTATGCAGGTCAAAAGTTTGATATGCTAAAGAGAGAAAACGTGACCATGGGCCTCAAGAGCGAGTGGCAATTCTTAGACGCCGAGATGAACTTGTACCTAAAACTGGCTGGTACTTTTATGGACAATTGGTCGGTTTCGTCTGCCGAATTGATAGAAATTGTGCTCAGAAACCCAACTATTACGCAAGACGAAATGGGCGCTATGTTGGGCATCAAGCAAAGTGGCGTGAGTGGTAGGTGGCACAGAGCCAATGTAGATGAATTGCTGGAAGTTGAGAAAATGTATCGGTCTAAAATAAATTTCTTGCTTAAATGATTGTTCTGCTAAAACTTATATTGGCTCATTTGGTTGGCGATTTTGTACTCCAATCGAAACGGTGGGTAGGGGCAAAAGAGAACAAAAAGGCCCATTCCATCGTGTTTTATTTGCATATTGTTGTGCATGGCCTGTTGGTTTTGTTGCTGCTTTGGGACATTTCTTATTGGTCGTTGGCACTAGTTTTGGCCCTCATGCACGGAGCCATCGACGCCATAAAACTGTATGCACAAAGAGAAAACAGCAAAACGCAGTGGTTCCTTGCAGACCAAGCCCTACACCTGGTTAGTATATTGGCTGTGTGGCTGTTGTGGGTCAAACCCAATATCGATTTTCAGGCACTCGCCTTGCAACCCACCGTTTGGATATATGCTACAGCTTTGCTATTGATAACCTCTGTGAGCGGAGTTGTTGTGCAGGTGCTCATGACAAATTGGTCTAAGGCACTCAACGAAAACAACACAGAGTCGCTACCCAATGCCGGCAAATACATTGGCATGTTGGAGCGATTGTTTGTTTTTATATTTATAATTACGGGCAATTGGCATGGTATAGGTTTTCTGTTGGCTGCAAAATCTGTCTTCAGGTTTGGAGATCTAAAGGAGTCTAAAAGCAGAAAACTCACCGAGTATATTCTCATAGGCACCCTCTTGAGCTTTGGTATTGCTACAGTAGTAGCACTTATGGCTAAGTGGTTGGTTGTTAATGGTTAGTGGACGTGATGGCCATGATTGTTGGTAAGGTTGGTATTCATGGTGTAGCGTTTTCAACATGACGAACATACCACATTAGGATAGTATTTTGTGTATCAAGCGTAT
>CAYVLC010000245.1:0-2233 GCA_964452155.1 uncultured Dysgonomonadaceae bacterium | reverse complement strand
TATTAAATAAAAAGCAGCGTTGCTGGAGTAAAAGTATGCAAAATTAAACTATTTGCGGTACTTCGTGTAGATATCTTTTATAAATGCTGCATGCTCAATTTTAGATTACTTTCTTTTCTTCGCCCTCAATGGTCAGTTTCAATGGTTCTATCTCTTCGCCCCAATAAATAGTTTGATGTGGGAAGGGAATTTCTATGTTATGAATATCAAAAGTCTCTTTCAAACGTTTGCGATACTCGCGACCAATACCCCATTGCTGTCCAGGCTTTGTTCTGATACGCCCTCTTATAACCAATGCGCTATCATCAAAACTATTCAGCCCCGACACCTCTATGGTATCCAACATTTTTGCTTTATACTCTTCTTCTGCAAACATACCATCGCCTACATCTTGCATCAATTGCATTACTTGCGATATATCTTCCTTGTATGCAACACCTATATTAAAGAGCATTGCCGACCAATCTTTTGTCATGTTAGAGACAGTATTTATTTTACCGTTCTGAAACACATGCACTACTCCGCCTGCATCGCGAAGCGTAATGGTTCTCAACTCTAGCTTCTCTACAGTACCACTTGTGCCATTCAATACTGCCACATCGCCAGTACGTATTTGGTCTTCAAGTAAAATAAAAAACCCAGTAATTAGGTCTCGCACCAACTCTTGTGCACCAAACCCAACGGCCAAACCAATAATACCAGCACCTGCAAGAATAGGTGCAATGTCGATATTAATTTTTTTTAGAATAATCATAACAAAGATCGACCATATTATTACACTCACAGTTTTGCGTAAAATTCCCATGAGGGTATTTACTCTTTTCTCAACTTCCAAATCTTGCTCGCCATCGTGGTTTGCCATTCGTTTAATCAATACACCCTTTAATCTACTAATCAAACCAGAACTTACCCGCAATATTACTATCAGCAACACTATAAGTATCAATATTCCAGGCAAATCTTTTATCACCCAATGGGCAAGACCATTTGCTAGTTCGTTCCAAAAATCGACAGTGAAAAACCTTTCCATATTATTTATATATATATTAAATGTGATTGTAGCAAATGCAGATAACTTAGCACTGCATTTTGCAAATTAAAATTATGTTTTGAACAAACTTACACAAAATTAAACAATTGAGAAAATCTTACACCCATCTTTTTTCAAAAAAAGAGAGACAATGTGGAATAAACATGCACAGTTGATTGGAAGAATGAGAACAGGTACAGCTGTCAATTGGCAAATGGTTAGGTATGGTATATACACGGAGCTTCTAGCTTCGAGAAAGGAATAGTGAACAACATGCTATCGCAAGTGAATAATTAGCACACAGATAACGTTGAATCAATTACGAATTACGATTACGAATTACGACAAAGTATATAGCTGAAAATGATAAAATCCCTCACGACGATATCCGAATCGGTGTGTTGCAAAGCAAAAAAGACGTATGCGATATGTGGAGTGTGGGATGTGGTCCTACAAAATTACAGCACCTGTTTGCAAGGCAATTGGTAGAGAAAATTCATGAATTTTCTCTACCAATTCCTACTGGCGCTGATGTCATCTGCTGACCAGGATTTCATAGCTGTTGACAATCGAAAATGGTATAGTAAAAGTTCACTTCTTAACACTTAATTCTCACTTCTTACCCCCCCCCATTTTTATCTTATCCCTTAATTATTGTTTCTCTTTATTTGAATCTATTTTTTCTTTCTGTACTTCCCCACCTGTATCGGTACTCTCTTTTTTATCTCTTCCTTTTTCCTCATTGTCTACCATAAATGATAGTGGACCACAGAAGCTGAGCGAGAGCCTCCCAATTAGAGCTATTCTACACTGTTCATAATCAGCAGTTAGAGGGCAAATATTTTTCAAAGTAACGTTACTTTGAAAAAAAGTGAGCCTAAAGTAGATGGTCAATTATGCTTGTATAAATAGAAGATGAGTAGCATTGCATGCTGCATTTTGCTCCATTTGGGGCATGCTGTCGGTAGTAATGGTATAGACACAGCTCCTCGTGCACTGTAAGTGCACTGCAAGAAAGTCAAATCTATGGTGATTTTTTATAATGATAGGGCAATGTTCCATACACACGATTTTGCAGGTGCTACGATTTATGTGTAGGCAAATGTGTAGGTAATCTTTTTTACAGCTTATCGGAAAAACGAAAAAAAGGTCTCTGAACACTTGCATGTATTCAGAGACCTTATTTCTGTTGGTGGTGCCACC
>CAYVLC010000244.1:0-2243 GCA_964452155.1 uncultured Dysgonomonadaceae bacterium | reverse complement strand
CTTTAGGGGGCTGGGGGGCGGCAATTGAGGGCTTTGATGGGACTAGGAGCTAGGGACAAGGGAACAATAAAAAAGTAACTAGAACCGCTGATTGCTGACTGCTGACTGCTGACTGCTGTTCACTGTTCACTCGCTACCCCTCTACTCTATCAGCATCAATCAGTTCCATCAGCATTGTCTGCGTGCCAATTTTTTACATGCAATAGCATGACATTCAGGCAGAATCATCCCGCTGGTCGGAATGGCAGACAAAATATCCACCTAAAACAATGAACCGAATAAGCGATAAAAACAATTAACCAAATAAACACCCATTTCATGAAACATTGGCAAAAATACATACAAAAGCACCCCACATACAACCAATACCCCGTACCAGCAGACTTCAGATATGGTATGGTGGTGGTTATACCCTGTTTTGACGAACCCAATCTTGTCACCACCCTCAATAGCTTGATGCACTGCACGCCCACCCAGCGTCCTGTGGCTGTGTTGGTGGTAGTCAATTCTGGCGAATTGTCTTCAGAGACAGCAGTACAAAATAATCTAAACACATACAACCAGCTCATTGCTTTTGCCCATGAGCACAACCAACCCTTGCTCTCTTTTCATGCACTACTATGCCCCAACCTTCCGCGCAAGCACGCTGGGGTAGGGCTAGCACGCAAAATTGGTATGGAGTGGGCCGTGAGGGGTTTTTTGCAATCGGGCAATAGCAATGGCGTTATTGTCTCGCTCGATGCCGATTGCACCGTGTCTGTCAACTACTTACAATCTATAGAACATCAGTTTGCCACGTACAGACCCAACTGTTGTGTCTTCAATTTCCAACATCGCACCCACGAGGCTACCCCTGCTCTTCAAAGTGCCATAAAACAGTACGAGCAATACATCTGGTATTTTCGCAATGCCCTCAAAGCCATAGATTTTCCGTACTACTATCACACCATTGGCTCTGCCTTTGCCGTATTGGCCGATGCTTATGTGCGTACTGGTGGCATAGGCCGGCAGCAAGGTGGCGAAGATTTCTATTTTCTCCAAAAACTCTTCTTCTTGGGCCATACCGTAGAGATGACAAACACTTATGTGTATCCCGAGGCTCGTTTTTCTGACCGCATACCCTTTGGCACTGGGCCAGCTTTAGAGAAAATAACAACATCTACCGATGGCCTTTTGCGCGTTTACTCTGTAGAGGCTTTTCAAGCTTTGAAGTGTTTTTTCTTGCTTCGCATACAGTTTTATAACCAACCCCACCATGTGGTGCAAGGTTTAATTGCCAATCTGCCAGCTTCTATTCAAGAGTTCCTCGCCGACAACAATTTGCTCTCTGCCATTGCCGAAAGCAACAAAAACTCAGCCACAGCAGCCACTTTCGAGAAACGATTTTTTCACCATTTCGATGCCTTTTTCATCATCAAGTACCTCAATTTTGCACACACTACCCATTTCCAATTAACCCCTATACACATAGCCAAAGATAAATTGGCAGCTTTGCTTTGATATAAGCGCTAATTTTAGTAATTTTACACGCTCTAAAAAAAGTAGCCCTTGTAGCTTATACATACATCAGACAAAGTAGGAGACACTCCAAAAAAAAACAGCAAGTATGTTCAACATCAGTTTTCTCGAAATAGTAAGCACCTTTATTGTGCTCTTTGCCATTATAGATGCCACCGGATCGGTACCTATTTTCCTCAATCTGCGTAGTCAAGACAAAACCATCAATCCAGAAAAAGCCGCAATCTACTCTACGGGCATCCTGCTCATTTTTCTTTTTGTAGGCGAGTGGATTCTCAAGCTCTTTCAGGTCGATTTGCAATCCTTTGCCGTTGCCGGAGCCTTGGTTATCCTCATTATCTCTATAGAGATGATTTTTGGTGTCGAAATATTCAAAAACGATAGCCCATCTGGTTCTTCTACCCTTGTGCCCGTAGTGTTTCCACTCATAGCCGGTCCGGGTAGTTTTACCACACTGCTATCTATGCGAGCCGAGTATCAGACCATAAACATTGTTTTGGCCCTGTTCCTCAATATGTTGTTTGTCTATTTTGTGTTACGTAAGCTCGATTTGGTCAAGAAAATCATGGGTGCCTCGGGCGTGTATATATTGCGTAAGTTTTTTGGTGTCATCCTCATGGCCATTTCTGTAAGGCTCATTACTGCCAATATGAGCGCATTGATTGAGATTGTGGGGATTAAATAAGGGGAATTAAGAGTGTAGAGTTAAGAATTAAGAATTAAGA
>CAYVLC010000243.1:0-2295 GCA_964452155.1 uncultured Dysgonomonadaceae bacterium | reverse complement strand
CTAAATAATGCCCGCGCTTTATCTTTTGAATATCTAGATACACTACAGCAAACTTAGTTTTACGTGCAATGCGTTCTGTTCCGGTGAGCGTAAGTGTATCCTGATTCAAAAAAGTGGTCCAATACTGATCGTAATATCTAGGTGGGCGCTGATCGGAGATAAAACCATAAAGCACCTGCTTGCCCTTGTTGCGTAGTTTTATAATGCTACGCATACTCTCTTTCCTCTCTATATTGAGCGACTTGAAGCGGGTACGTATTTTTATGAATATCTCATCGAATGATCGACTACTGATGAGTTGATAAATCTGTGCCTTGACCATCTCTTGCGGCAGGTGTAGTCCAATAGAGGGTACCCACTCCCAATTGCCATAATGACCGAGGTACATGATACACGATTTGTGATCCGTCATGGCTTCGGCCAACAGATCCAGTCCATGAAATTGCATTCGCTGCTTCATCTCATGGTCCGAGATATGCAGCAATTTGATTGTTTCAAAAAAATAGTCGCAAAAGTGATGATAGAACTCTTTCTCTATCTTTACAATTTCTCGCTCTGTTTTGTCAGGAAAAGAGTTAGACATGTTTTTTCTTACCATTTGTCTTCGGTATCGCACAATATGATAAGTAATTACGTAGAGAATATCGGCAAAAACATACAACACCCTTAGTGGTAAGAGTGCATGCAGTTTTAGCAGTGCATATATAAGGTGATATCCTATTGGTTTTTTATGCATTTTCAAAGATAGTAAATTTTGCTTCCATTGTTATTGCCTCTGGGTCGAAGTCTCCAATAGTGACATCCGTAATTTCGTTTACTAGTGCATCGTTGTATGGGGTGGTCACCTTCACATAGTTTTCGGTAAATCCTAGCATTGCATGCCCATGTCGGGCACTTTCGAACAACACTTTCTGGGCTGTTCCTTTATTTTGATGGTAAAACATTTGCAACTTTTGCTCCGATATTTCTAAGAGAGCTTTGCTGCGCAAGTGCTTCGCTTGTGGGCTCACAGGGTTGTCCATCTCTATGGCCTTTGTACCTGCACGCTCGGAGTAGGTAAACACATGCAATTGCGAAATGGGCAACGACTCTATAAAGCGTTTTGCATCTTCGAAATATTCGTCTGTTTCTCCACGCACACCCACTATCACATCTACACCAATAAAGGCGTGGGGCAACAATTGTTTTATCTTCTCTATTTTGTGAGCAAACAGTGCTGTGTCGTATTTTCGTTTCATCAATTTGAGCACCTCATCGTTTCCAGATTGCAATGGAATATGGAAGTGAGGCATAAATCTTTTGCTACTAGCTACAAAATCAATTATCTCATCGGTGAGCAAGTTGGGTTCTATCGACGAAATTCTATATCGCTCTATCCCCTCTACGTTGTCTAGTGCTTTCACCAAATCGATGAAGCTTTCATTAGTAGTCTTCCCAAAGTCGCCGATATTTACACCAGTTAGCACTATTTCCTTGCCACCACTTGCTGCCACCTCTTGGGCCTGAGCCACCAAACTACTTATTGTTCCGTTTCTACTGCGTCCACGAGCAAAGGGAATGGTGCAGTAGGTGCAGTAGTAATCGCAACCATCTTGCACTTTCAAGAAATGACGAGTACGGTCGTCGGCCGAGCAAGAAGGCGTAAATGTTGTAATCTGATTTGTCTTCGTTACAAACACCTCGCCCTTATCATTGCTTTCAACACTATTTTTGTTTCTTTCAAACTGATTGATGTAACTCAACACATCCATTTTCTGATCAGAACCCAACACCATGTCCACACCTTCAATATTGGCTATTTCGGTTGGTTTTAGTTGCGCATAACACCCCGTTACAAGAACAATGGCGTCTGGGTGTTGTTTAATCATTTTACGGATGGCTTGACGGCATTTTTTATCGGCAAGCTCGGTTACAGTGCAAGTATTGATAACACAAATATCGGCCTGTTGACCCTTTTGTACTTTGCCAATGCCAGCCTCGGCCAATTGTTTGCCAATAGTAGATGTTTCTGCAAAATTTAGTTTACACCCCAACGTGTAGTAAACTGCAGTTTTATTTTCGAATATCGTAGTATCTATCATAGTGCGGTGTCGAAGAAAAGATGAATATCTAAAAAATAATGAGACCAAATAGTCGCAAATTTACAATAAATATGCAACCTACAGGTTCAAAGGCTTTGTGATTAAAATTTTATATACTATTTTTACACAAAATAGGACAAACTGAGCATAACCCAACATTATGATTGAAATAAATTTTATAAAACTGTACGAAACAAGCTTCCGCGAGAACTGG
>CAYVLC010000242.1:0-2311 GCA_964452155.1 uncultured Dysgonomonadaceae bacterium | reverse complement strand
CAGGGGTTTTTGAATTTTCGTTCTTAATTCTTAATTCTTAATTCTTAACTCTTAATTGTCCCTAGTCCCTAGTCCCATCAAAGCCCTACAGCTATTTAAAACGAATCAAATATTGAAGGTAATTTCTCAACAGGTGGATCTTTTTTAACCACAAATGCACTTATCTCCCAGAGCATATAGAGTGGTATTGTTACCACAAAAAGAGAGAATGGGTCGCCCGAAGGGGTTATTAAGGCCGCCAATATAAGCGAACCCACTACAGCATGACGGCGATATGTACGGAAGAACGATCTGTATATAAGTCCCATGCCAGAAAGTATCCAAAAAACAAGCGGAAGTTCAAAAACAACACCCATAATGAGGATAAGGGTGTAGAAGTTGCTCATATATGAGTCTAGCGACAACATATTTTCTATGTGAGCACTCAGTTCAAATGTAATTAAGAACCTAAATATGAGAGGAAACACAATGAAATATCCTACCAAGCAACCAATAAGAAACATAAAACCCCCAAAGGTGAATGCTTTCTTGATGTTTTTGGTTTCATTTTCGTAAAGAGCGGGGCTTATAAATTTCCAAACTTCGTAAAACAGGTAGGGTATAGAGAGCAGCACAGCAAATGCAAACGATGTAGATATATAGGTCATAAACTGTGTAGTCATGTTTATGTTTAGAATCGTTACAGAAAATGCATCAGACGAAAAATCGGGTAGGAAAGGTATGTACTCGCCTGCTTTCTCAAAAAATCTGTATGTCACAAAATCCGACGAGCGTGGTGCAAGTATAATGCTATCAAAAATAGTAGGTATTATCAACAATCCCACTATTGTAAGTACTACCAATACAAGTATAATACGAATTAGGTGTCCACGTAACTCATCTAAATGGTCCCAAAAGGACATTTCATCTTTACTCATTTGCTTTTTCGCAATCTATTAAGTTTTTAAAAACCGGTAGAGCTTGCTACCGGTTTTTTTTAATTATACTATTTTTATCTCAGGGGTCGTAAATCTATGATGTAAAACCCATAAGTGTTTAGAACGAAAATGTAAGGAAAAAACTATTTAGTTTCGGTTGAAGTAGGGTCAGACTTTACGTCCTCTTCAATGTCTTTCAGTCCTTTTTTAAAGCTATTGATGCCCTTGCCCAGTCCACTCATAAATTCGGGTATTTTCTTACCTCCAAATAAAAGAAGAATTGCAAGAACTATAATAGGAATTTCCCAGCCGTTTAGATTGAATAATAATGGATTCATGAGAATAATTATTTAGAATGTTTAGTTTACTAATTGAGTTTGACAAAAATAGAGTTTATTATTTTTAGAAACAAAGTATTTACTATAAATATTGAAAAAAAGGCCTATTTCAATCAAGTGTACTAGGTTTTGTCGTCTTTAGCTATCATTTAATGCTCAATTGTGTTATCTATCACTTATACAGTTAATCTCTTTGACGAGGTTTTACAGCTTTTCTGGCAGACACTATCTACTAATCTATTGTGCCTCTATTATCAAATCCATATAAATAGGGTAGTGATCGCTAAATCCGCCAATATAGCGTGGCCCCAAGTTTGTTCTATATGGGCGCACACCTCCATCTCTTTCGTCTTTTTCTGTCAAGAAGTCTGCATCAAAGATATGCGCTTCGTTGTTGTCTATTCTCACACTCGCACCACCCATTAGTAGGTTGCCACTTACAATAAATTGGTCTAGCACACCCCATTGTCCTCTATACTTATAGGTGCCAAAGTCTCGTTCCATTGTCCTGTGCAAAAACATATTGTATAGCGCTCCCTTGTGGTGGTTGTGGTTGAGGCTGTGTGCCTTAAGTATTTTAAAAATACTTTTATTGTCGGGGTAGTCATTAAAGTCGCCCATGATGATAATGTTGGCATTCTCTCTCACTGCAAACAGGCTGTCGGCTTTGTCTCGTAGTAGTTGTGCAGCATCTATTCTGCCTCCTTCAGATTCCAATTGTCCACCCGAGCGAGATGGAAAATGAGCAACAAACACATCCAGCGTATCGCCCGACAATACCTGCCCCACGGCATGCAATACGTTGCGTGTTGGACGTGCATTTTTGTCGCTTTGCACCAATTGGTATTCATTCTTCTCAATGAGTCTAAATTTGTGTCGCTGATACAGCAGTGCCACATCTATCCCCCGTAAATCGGGCGAGTTGGTCACAATGTATTCATATTCTTGTGCACGTATAGGCGATCGGTTGGTGAGGTCATAGATAACACTATCGTTCTCTATTTCGCACAATCCTACCAATGCGGGCGATTGCATTTCGCCTACGGCGGTAATGAC
>CAYVLC010000241.1:0-2317 GCA_964452155.1 uncultured Dysgonomonadaceae bacterium | reverse complement strand
GATTAAGGCGATTACAAGCACGAAGGGGGATACTTATTAGTGCAATAATATATAGTCTTTGCAAGAAAAGGGCAAATGCTGCGTTACTCTCGTTTTTGAAACAGTCATTTACTAAAGTAAACTCTTTAATTTCAAAAACTTCGAAAGCCTTGCCTTTGCCCTTTTCTTATCAAAGACTCAAAACAAGGAGTTTTCTGGCAGACACTATATAGGCAAAATCACAACATCATGTGGTTTTGCCTATTTCACTTTTAGGAGTGTGAAAAAATTATTCAATCGCATTGTAATGTGATTAGTGTGTAGAGAGGGCGATGATTCAAGTCGTCTTACTTCACCCCTGTCACAGTTATTGAATATATCCCCACATTGCCACGCTTATATTCTTCGATAGTTTCTTTGCTTAGATGCTCTTCAAGCACATCATCTGGAATTACTACTGTCTTTGTTCTTTGGATGGTAATGGTTTTGAAGTTTGCTTTTTCTATTTCTGCTAAATAGTCCTCTTTTTGAATGGCGCTGGCTATACAGCCTGCATACATTGAGGCATTTTCGGTAAATTCTTTTGGGAAATGACCCTCTAACACTACATCCGAAATGCAGAAATGTCCACCCTGTTTCAACACTCGATGAACTTCTTTGAATATCAAATTCTTTTCGGGCAATAAGTTCAGAACGCAGTTGCTCAAAACCACATCTGCTATATTATCGGGTAGGGGCATTTGCTCTATATCGCCTTCCAAAAACTTTACATTGGTGTAACCACGTTTGGCAGCATTGTTTCTTGCTTTTTCAACCATTTGTGATGAGAATTCAACTCCTATTACTTGTCCACTCTCTCCAACTTCGGCGCGTGCGATAAAGCAATCGTTGCCAGCTCCCGATCCAAGATCAACCACAGTGTCGCCACATTTTAAACGGGCATACTCAGTTGGTAATCCACAACCCACACCCAAATCAGCATCTTTTTCATAGCCTTTCAGTTGAGAGTAATCCTCACTCATGATGGTGAAGGTTTTCTTTGAAGGAATGGCTGGATTAGTGCCACAGCAGCAGGATTGTTCTTTGAGTGAATTGCTATTGAGTGCCAATTCGCTATAGCGTTGTTTTACCAATTCTTTTTTATCGTTGTTGTTCATCTTGTTTTATTTTGTTGTAAAGTTCATAAAAAGCTTTTCTTATCTCGTCTCTTACCCTGATGAAGTCTGCCTGAATTTCCTCGCTAGTGCCTATAGTTTCTGAAGGGTCGTCAAAACCGATGTGTAATCTGTGCTTTACCTTTCCAGTAAAAGTTGGGCAACTTTCATTCGCTCCACCGCACACAGTGACTACATAATCCCACTCATCGTAAAGATATTTCTCTACACTATCTGAAGTATGATGAGATATTTCAACGCCAAGTTCCTTCATTACCTCTACAGCTTTTACATTGAGTTTTCCACTCGCTTCAGTTCCAGCAGAGGCCACTGTCCATGTTGGGGCGAATGATTGCAAGAAACCATGTGCCATTTGACTGCGGCAACTATTGCCTGTGCAGAGTATCAATACTTTCATATTTGGCATGACGTTTCTGTTTTTATTTCAGTGAAAAAATCAACAAATAAGTTCTTAGCTACTTGCCAATTTACTTCGTTGATGCAATACTTTACAGAGGGAGGGGTAGTGGCACCTTGTATCAGTCCGGCTTCTCTCAACTCCTTCAGATGTTGAGACAAAGTGCTTTTTGCAACTGGAATTACCTCCGACATATCGCCATGGTAGCAACATACCTCTGATGCTAGCAATTGCAAAATAGCAATACGCACGGGGTGCGCCAAAGCTTTGGCTATACGCGCAATGTTCTCTTGTTCTTTGGTTAGTTCTTTCGTTTGCATAACTATCTTTGGTTAATTGTTCGCAAATTTACGAACAGTGATTGGAATAGGAAATTTTTTAAAGAATTATTTATAATAGAAAACTAGAAATTATATCTAAAGATTTGCTATGCAAGATTAGAGATAAGCATTCGATTTGACAAACCAAAGGCATTTAGTATTTCTCGTATATAGACTACCTATGGGAGAGAGAGTGTTTTAAATTTACGGAGAATTTCTTGAGAGGATGACTTTTCCTTCATGTGTGGAAGTCACCCCCCCCAGTCACCCCGCATGATATCAGTCTTCAAGTTTCTAAGCAAGTTGATGAACTTTTGATAGTTTTAGAAAATGAAATGAGTCGACTAGAAATACAACAGGGGCTAAATTTTTCTGATATAGAACATTTGCGATTAACGTGAGTTCGGGATAAAAAAAGCTTCAAAAAGGTTGTGATATAGACATAT
>CAYVLC010000240.1:0-2364 GCA_964452155.1 uncultured Dysgonomonadaceae bacterium | reverse complement strand
TAATAAAAAAAGCGTCAATACTATCTAGCACGTTATCTCTACTTTTTTTACCCAAATTAGATAAAAAAAATCTCACCTTCGGTCTGGCAATCTTCACCAAATGTAGTGTGTCGTAAAAATATGGTTTGTCTAAGATTTCCAATTCCGAATTTATCATCGTGGCATAGCTCAATCGTTTTGCATGCATCTTGTTTAATCTCTCAGTAAGAGGGTGTGGTCCATAAGGGTCTATCAAGTATGCAACTTTGCTTTTCTGATCAAGAAGAAAATCATATATCCCATCTAAATGTAATTTTTTGGGATTGTGCCTCTCTAGGCTGTGTATAAAATGATCTAAAAGAGGGGCAACTTCCAGTTTTAAGAGTTTCGATAGGGGTATTTTCTTTGTTTCTATCATGTTATACTTAAATTATAGGTGATTGTGTTAACTGCAAATATACACATAAGATTAATATGACTAAGAGCATTTATAAAAAGTTTTAGCAAGACCTGATTAGTTTCTCGCTCCAAATATTATTATTTGAGACCAACTTATAACTATTTTAGTTGTTTTATATCGAGGTACTATTACAGTACTATCTATTGGCAGCTAAATATAATATTTAGTCTTGTTGCTGATGCCATAGAGGATTAATTTTTCAAATCTGTTCTCAAAAAGTATTTCGAACGTCTTTTTTTGTTTACTTCAATAATAAATAGACTGTAAAACCCTCTTTTAAAACTTTTCTATACAATCTTAGGGGTCTATTGCCTCCATTACCAAGTTATAGTACAAACGGAGCAAGCGTTTATTGTCCTTACCAGTTTACAGCTACAACGGAGCCTTTGTTTCTCAACGTTACTAAATAATACTTAGAAATGAGGAGCAGTTGAAGTCATGACTAGTTTTTGGCAATAACGGAGATGTGTATATACATCACTACTAGGTAAGGATGCTAGCGGCACATAGTTTTAAGTCGCTACCAGGTAACGGAGGCAATCACTTTGTAGGAAAGTATTGATTTAAAAATTAAAATAGTTTCAGACTCTTTTTTTGTATGCATATAGAGTCAAAAACATCCTCTTGCACCTATTTTAAGATGAAAAAAAGAAATACTTCACGCAGCACATCCTGTTTTGGATAGAAATAACTTAAAAAGATGAGGCCAGCACTATTATTGGATAGGTTTTATAAAAATATTTTTATCACATGCCTATTCTTGTTTCAAAAGAACTTAAAAGCTACAGTTTTCTTCTACGAAGAGAACAATATTCTATGTAATGATGTCCTAACTAGTTTTTTTGTGTGAAATGAAAATAGTTGGGAAGATTTGTATTTCATTTTGTACTAACGGTTTTTGGTAGCCATAAAAACTAAATTACATGACGGTATAGACTAAAAGGTAAATATACTCTTGGTTTATAATGCATAAAAAAACCGCTCCTTAATAAAAAAGAGCGGTTTTTTGCGATTATATCAATCTCCTATCTAGGGAGTGTTTGTTTTCTATAAGTTGTGCTCAGAAAGAAATCTTTCTGCATCCATTGCTGCACGACAACCTGTTCCGGCCGATGTGATGGCTTGGCGATAGAGCGAGTCAGCAACATCGCCGGCTGCATATACACCCTCTACAGATGTTTTTGTGGTAGGAAATTGCGTGTTGATGTATCCTTCGTTGTCCATTTCCAATTGACCTTTAAAGATATCAGTGTTGGGGTGATGACCAATAGCTAAGAAGAAACCATCTATTCTGATGTCAACTTTCTCTTCGTCTGCTTCGCCCAATCGTTTCACTAGGTGTGCACCTTCAACACCGTTTTCTCCAAACAGACCCAAAGTGTTGTGCTCAAACAAGATTTCAATCTTTGGATTGTTCATTACGCGGTCTTGCATAATTTGAGATGCTCTCAGGTAGTCTTTTCTCACAATCATATACACTTTCGATGCCAGCCCCGATAGGTAGGTTGCTTCTTCGCAAGCGGTGTCTCCACCCCCAACTACTGCCACTGTTTTGTTTCGGTAGAAAAACCCATCGCAAGTAGCACATGCAGATACGCCCATGCCGGCATATTTTGTTTCGTCTGGAATGCCTAAGTATTTTGCAGTAGCACCAGTGCTAATGATAACGGTGTCGGCTTCTATTACCTCTTCATTATCAATAGTAATTTTTTTTGGGCTAGCAGAAAAGTCCACAGCTGTAGCTCTTCCTCTTACTACTTTTGTACCGTAGCGTTCGGCTTGTTTCTTGAAATCTTCCATCATTTCTGTGCCAGTAATTCCTTCGGGGTAGCCCGGATAGTTTTCAACTTCTGTAGTAGTAGTCAACTGGCCTCCTGGTTGCATTCCTTCGTACAATACGGGGCTTAAATTTGCACGCGCTGCAT
>CAYVLC010000239.1:0-2370 GCA_964452155.1 uncultured Dysgonomonadaceae bacterium | reverse complement strand
ACAGAACAAACATCTGAGCCGCCCTTCGGTTGGCTCATGTGCAATAATATAGGGAGTTGGACTAATCATTACTCCACACATCAGACCATGATTTTTGCACATAAAAAAACAATATATCCTTTATAATCAATTTTTTTTGTGGCAAAAGGTTACTATATTTGTAATGGGGGGGGGTGGTATAGCAACTATCACCACCAAGAGTTATTTATATGGGCATAGGTAGTGCACAAGTAAGCGGGCAACCAACAACATTGATAAAATAAAAGATTATAACTATGAAGAAATCGTTCAATTTATTTCGCTATTTTAGCTTAGCGGCCATTGTGTGTTCGCTTATAGGCTCGTTGTTGCTCTCGTATATAGGTGCTTGGAAAACGTATTATGCTATAAAAATAATGTTTTTCGATTATATGCCAGATGGCGATACGGCTCTGCATTTTACTAACAATGCAACTATATATATTATGAAAGCCCTAGATGCATTCTTGATAGCCCTGGCACTCTTTATATTTGCTTATGGCGTATTTACCCTCTTTATTGCCAATATAGATGGCAATAAGAGCCATGGCATACTTAAATGGATACATATATCGAATTTGGGGCATCTGAAAAAAATACTTGCAGAGGTTATAATTATAATTCTTTTTGTGATTTTTCTTGAGCTTGTTATCGAAAACATACACAATCTGAAATGGGAGTTTTTGATAATACCACTCTCTGTTATTCTTTTGGGGGTGGGCCTAAAAGTGCTGAAACTTGATGACGAAGAGTATTGATGTAGTGTGCCAAAAATAGGTTTTCGGCCAATTGCTACCAAAAAATGAAACAAATAGATACCGTGAGGTATTGATGTGATATACTTATAAATAGACTTAATTGGAGAACTTATATAGAACAAAGTGGTTATAAGTATAGGTATCTATGTTTAGTTCTATTGTAGGTTTTATGGATTTAATGTGCCAAAAACTAACCCTCATGAAAATCTCCTTTTTGTCTATTTTGCACGATTCATTTACAGAACAGTCCTATCAGACCTTATCTAGGCATCTTGCTATAAGCACCGATCAGGCCAAAGATGGGGTACATGTAATTATACCAATTGTATTGGCATCTATATTAGAAAACAATACATCTAGCAATGCTGTGCAACCTATCTGGTGGAATGCCCTGAGCAAAGAGTTTGCTTGCAACGAAGATAAAACTATGAATATAAGCATCATAAGCAAGCCTTTTTTTGATGTGAAAGGGCGTGGAGTTTCGTGGTATATATTTAGATATTGCTACAACGATTTGGTGGCATTGGTGAGCGAGAAGGCAATAATTCAAAAAAAGAATGCCGAAAATTTGATTGAATTAACTACTCCACTTATTGCGGGCTATTTGATAAATTGGTTGGTGCGAGAGGGTTGGGATTTTGACGATTTGATAAGCAACCTACTCATTAACAGACACGACATTATAGGAGCGCTTCCTGTAGGTATAGCTCCTGTGCATTTGGGTATAAATGGTTTGTTCTTTGGATAACAATGCACCATGGGCCTATTGCTAGAGGGGAGCCATTGTGGAGAAAACAATAAAAAAGCGTAGCAAAAAAATATGTGCTACGCTTTTTTTTGTGTAATGTTTTTTTTATAACCACACGTGTACATTATACTTTATGTAACACGCTTGGTGTACAGTAAATTGGGCCCGTGCTGCTATTTTATTTCTATTGTTCTATCAATCTTTGGTTGGTCTTTTACTTCGCGTTTTGGAATATCGATAGTAAGGATACCATTGTTGGCTTTTGCACTAATTTTTTCTCTGTCTATGGTGTCGGGTAGTACCATGCGCCTTTGGAAGTGTGAGTACGAAAATTCGCGTCGCAGGTAACTGGTTTCTTCGTCGTGCTCTTCGGTTTCGGTTTTCTTATCTACTGAAATTACCAGATGATTGTCGTCATCTATTTTCAGATTAAAATCTTCTTTTGTCATACCAGGTGCTGCTACTTCTACAATAAATCCTTTTTCGTTTTCTAAAATGTTGAGTGCAGGGCTTGAGCTGTTTACTTTTTCCATCCATTCATTGCCAAAAAAGTCATTAAATACATTTGGCAACCAGTTCTGAGTTCTTCTGATAGTTGGTAACATAATCTGTCTCCTCCTTTTTTTTTAATTGGTTGTTGTAAATAATTCTTTGAAACCCATTTTTAAAGACGGTTTCTACTTTTTCTTTTTGTATTTCTGTTCTATTATATAACCATTGGCGGCACTTAAAAGTTTTTTAAATTATCGTAATTATCTAATAAACAGAGTTTGGCACATCTATTTTGGGGTAGGTGTCAAATAAATATTTGTTGTATGTATGGCATTTCACTACATTTACTTACCT
>CAYVLC010000238.1:0-2377 GCA_964452155.1 uncultured Dysgonomonadaceae bacterium | reverse complement strand
TTATTTATATATGAGCCTGACAAGACATTGAATGACTTTTGGGACATGCAAATCAACAAATTTATACCTATGTTGATGAATATGGCTAAAGGTAGATTGCTGTCTATAGAGAACATCGAACTATTGGTGAAAGATAACAAACCATTGGCATGGACAATTTATGTGAGCACTGAGTTTTTATATCACCTTTACGAAACCAAATCGGTTTATGAAGCAGGTAAACTGACTGCGAAATCAATGGTTGAAGAAGTCATGATTCAAAAATTGGCAAAAAAACTGCACCAAGAGGCAATGAATCGAAAAATAGGATACAAGAGTCCGAACGAACTGTTTGAAGACTTAATGAAAAATACCGAACAGGTAAATGGTGAAACTGTTTTAGATCAAAAGAAATTATTAGAGTTGATGCGAGATCCAGAGTCGGTTCGTACTATTAAGAACCACGGCTCGCCTGAACTGAAAAAGATATTTGAATCGGCTCGTAATAAAATATATAATCAGCACGATACAAAATTGAAGGACTTTATTAAACAGAAATATGGTATTCCTGAATCAGACATTGTGATTGATGATTTTAGAACACCGGGTTCAGATGCTAATAGTGTAAACACAGACCGAGATTACCGCGTTTTACATAAAGTAACCAAAGCTGACGGTAGCATCCAATATATAGAGTTGCAAAGGCCTAATTGGGTGGAGCAATCGTATGAAATATTTGGTGAAGTTACCAGAAAGCCCAAAGAATTGAGCCATAGAGAATGGGCCGAAAAGCATCAACAACGGGGTACTGATCGTTTTGATGCAGAAGCAAGCTCTGATTATTCAGATCAAAGATATAATCCAAAAACTGGGGAGCTAGAAGTAGTGAATTCTAATATCAAAAAAGTAAAAAGCGGAGAAACCACCTTAATTAATGCTGAAGAGATGGGCAACATGTATAAAAACAAAGTGGACAATGCTGTAAAGAATGGCACTATACCCGAGGCTTATGCTCAGTTGCAAAAGTCTATCAAGACGTTGGAAGAAGTTCGTAGTGGATATGGCAAACAAAACTTGGACATTCCCGAAATGGATACCAAATTGAAAACAGCATTTGCTTATGCTAAAAAGATTAAGACCGATGTAACAGGAGCATTAGACCCTCAGAATGTTAAAAACATGGAGAATCAAATAAAATCGATGACCGGATATGATTTAAATAAAATGACAGAAGAGATAAACAAAAGCTTCAAAGCTTTGAAGAAATACGATAAAGAAGTACCATTTTAAATTAAAAACTTATTCATTATGTCATATTGCAAAAATTGTGGTCAAGGCTTATCGTCAATCGATAAATTCTGTCATTCTTGTGGTACAAAGGTTTCAGCATTCTTAGACAAGGCTTACAGAAAGGAATATGCACAACAAATGTATAAAAACAGTGTACAATCTCTGGAGAAAGAAGGGAAGTCTCTTATTGAAAAACAAATAAAGCAGAAAGTTGAGAAAATAGTGCCCAAAACAGGAAGCATCAGCCAAAGTACCCAGCAAATACAAGAAGTTTTCAGACCTACCAAGGCATCAACTCAAACTAATACAAAACCAATCGAATCGCAAAGCCTTATAAATATTTGGACGTGGATTTATTTTGCTGTCAATGCCTTTTTGATATTTCTGGGGTATCGAAATGATGATGTTATAGGGGTTATGCTCTTTACCATAGTGATTCTATTGTTAGTTTTTATGAGGAGAAATAAGCCTAAGCCCTACAATTGGTTGGTTAAGATAATACTTATATTGCAGGCCTTGGTTTTACTAGCCTTTGTGGTAGTGCGAATTGAATACTTCAATATCATTGCTTTGTTGATGATCGTTGTATTTTTTGTCAATATAAGGTTAATATTTAAAGGTAATAAGCCCTGATGTAGAATTCATAATTTGATATTCTTAAAACAAGCCATCTATCTTTTTTAACAGATTACTTTAGAAATACTTTTAAATGTTGTTGCTAGTATGATTTTTTTTAGTTGCCTCTCTTAAAGCAGTTGGTATTATTTATCCGCTTCATATTCACGCCTATTTATTATGTAAATGAGGAAAGCACCTATACCTGCAAATAACAATTGGCTAAATCTGGGTTTCGTATCCTCCTCCATGGCATTAATGTTTGGATAAATTAAGAGATACCTAACCGATGTTTTAGATTGTCCATCAGCTTTAAGAAAACTAGCATCTGCAACTCTATTGGTAAATCCATCCACATTTTCACCATTTGGGAGTGTAAATCTGTAGCTGATAATATAGGTATATCTGCCTCTTATGGCTTCATTGCGTTCTCCCTCTTCACGCCGGATATTAGTGATTACAGCAGTCTCTTTAACCCCAAAATATCTAAGTA
>CAYVLC010000237.1:0-2383 GCA_964452155.1 uncultured Dysgonomonadaceae bacterium | reverse complement strand
TTTTTTTTGAAATGATGGATTCTAGGGTGGGTGAGAAGGGTGTTTTTTCTGAAATATATTTTTTTGTAGAGAGGGCAAGAGTGTATAAATACTCCAACAATCAACTTTATATTGTATTTTTGTAACAAACAGACAAAGCTATAGAAATTTTTTGTATAGCAGACGACTTTTGCAAAGAATATGAAACTGACAAACACAGATGTCTCAAAGCGAAATCATAACTGTAATGGTTTGCTTTCATAGAGGTACTTTCCATAATTTCATCATGAATATAATTGCAGTTGCAGCACTTGTCTCATATTGCTTTTTTCCTAAAAAGCCTTCAATTAAATTTGAAGTAGAAAAATCAAACCAATTAAGTATCTGGTGATAATCTTATCCCGAACTCACGTTATAAATACAAATCTCTACTTTTTATTTCAATTCTTCCAACTCTCTCATCATCTCTACAACAATATCAGGATTTGCTTCTGCTAGGTTGTTCTTTTGAGTAGGGTCTGACTTAAGATTATAGAGCTGCAACGAGGGCATCTCTTGTGCCTCATTTTCAGGAAGGGTCCATCCGCCCGATCCTTTACAATCTAGCAGTACCCAATCGCCCTTACGCAATCCAAAATACCCCTCAATGGAATGATACACCATCGATTTTCTAGCATTGTCTTCCTGCAAATCTTTGCCATCGGCAAGTGTTTGCCAAAAACTAAAGCTATCTTCTCCTGCGTTGTGTGCCAATGGTTTGGCTACCATCTGAGCAAAGGTTGCCAGTAAGTCTGTAGCACTTATCAACTGATGCGATGTGCGTTGTGGTGCAATTACAGCTGGCCATGTAGCCAAATATGGTACCCTGTGGCCACCTTCCCATATATCAGATTTTTTGCCACTCCACTCACCATTGGCTCGATGATTGGTACTGGCTATATCTTCTTCGAGCCACATAGAGCCATTGTCTGAGGTAAAAATAATTAATGTGTTGTCGGCCTCTCCACTTTGTTCTACTGCTTGATATATGCGGCGCACTGTCTCATCAACCATTGTTACAAAATCTCCGTAAACACCTGCTTCAGATTTCCCTTCGTAACCTTCTTCTAACAACCAAGGTGAGTGGGGTGCAGTAAGAGGAAAATAGAGAAAATAGGGCTGGTCGCTCTTTGATGCATCTGCAATAAACGCTTCTGATTTTTGAGTGAAATGAAACAGACACTCTCTGTGGTCGAAATCGTCTGCCACATCACCTTTTCGGTAAAATGCACCACTTACATCTTTTTCAGAATAATTGTCGGTATAGCCATTCACGGGGGCCGTAATTTTTCCGTTTTCAATGTACACATAAGGAGACATATCCAATGAGGCAGGCAAGATGTAGCTATAATCGAATCCGCAATCTGTAGGGCCTCCACCAATGTGTGCTTCATAATTTACATTGTCTGTATTCTCTACACTCCATTCATCGCCCGTGTATAGTGGCTGGCTATCATCATTCTTCACCCAGTTTAATCCCAAATGCCATTTTCCCACACAAGCAGTTTTGTAGCCATGTTTTTGCAAGAGCGAAGCCACCGTTTCTCTGTTCTCTTCTATTAATGGGGCTGAGTATCCTGTAAGTACACCTTTCTTTAATGGGGTTCTAAAAGCATATCGCCCCGTTACGGTGCCATATCGTGTGGGAGTGCTCACTGCAGAGTTGCTATGAGCATCGGTATATCTAATGCCCTTTGCTGCCATTGCATCCAATGCAGGTGTTGGTATTTTAGATGCTGCATTGTATGCACCAATGTCGCCGTAGCCCATGTCGTCGGCCAGTATATATATTATATTGGGCATATTCAAAGAGGGTGGCTCTTGTTTGCCGTTGCAAGAAGCTAAAGAGAGTGCCAGTGGTAGCAGCGATAGTTTGCATGCATTTCCTAAGTTTTTCATACTGAAGAGAGTTTTTTGTTTGTGTGATTATATTATTTGATGTTGTTTCTGATGTCCTAGCAATACTGAATGGATTATATGTTTGTAGCACACACCCTTACAAAACCAGAGGTACAACCCCCTATCGGGGGGGCGCAAAAGCCTTTGGTTGCTGTGCGTGTGCTATAAATATATGACCACTGTCGCGGTCTGTCTCTTTATATAATTCTATCATCTATTCATTCAAATAGATGTTTCACATGAAAATATACTTGAAGCTGTTTCAAAAAAAAATCTACAGAGCCCCTACCAATAATACTCGTCTATAATCTTAGCCATCTGAGGTGTTTCACTATCCAGATCGCCCAGCTCTCTGCGCTTTAGTATCATTTCGCGTTTCATCTCTTCTATTATCTTTGCATAGCTAGCCGTCCCGTATAGGTTGTTGTTCTCTTGGGGGTCAACCATAAGATCGAAAAACTCCCAT
>CAYVLC010000236.1:0-2387 GCA_964452155.1 uncultured Dysgonomonadaceae bacterium | reverse complement strand
CAGTGACAAGTTGTGTCTCTGTCATTCCGAGTTGGAACCTAATTTTTAATTAGGCAAAAAGAAGAATATGACTTTGAAATGGGATGATATACAATAGTATGTGTTTGCTTTACATTTTACTGTCAAGTTTTATCAAACTGTTTTGCTACAAACATTTTACAGACCGCACCTACGGTGCTTCTGGTGAGGTGGGCATGGGTTTACTACAGACAAAGTTGCTCCTATCTAGAGCACTTGCAGCTAATATATTCATAAGGATAGTTCATTAGTTACATATTGTTGTATAATTAAAATTGATGCGACCCATTTTAATGAAAGAGTTTATATTTAAAATCAAAGCCTTTAGCTCCGTTAGGAGCCTTGCTGTGGTGTAGTAAATCTATATTCCTTCCACCCCCAGAGCTCCGTTAGGTGCGAACTATACTTTGCGTGAAATAAATAGACAAAACACGTAACTTTACTGGTGAACTGGTTTTAGGGCAAAGCCCTTTCAACAATGATTATATGAAATAGCTATCGCTTTTATCAGTTAATAAGTCAAAACGTAAAAGTTTTTATTGTCACATATATTGCATGTTGCAAAAACATGTCATTGGTGCCAGCGGGATGAATCTGTTGAAGAAACCAGGGAGGGGAATTACGAATTGCGAATTACGAGTAAAGGGTGAGGAGTAAGGAGTGATGCGTGAACTGTAAACTCCCAATAGTTGAGTGCTATAAAGCTGATAGCCAATAGCTATACAAGAAAAAGAAATAAACCGGAGCGTTGACAATTGTCAACTGTCCATTCTCAATTATTTAAGAACTAATGAAACAAAGAATAGGCTTTTTATCGTTTGCTCTCTCCGCACTTCTGGCTATTGGTAGTATAGGCACTAGTTGCGAGAGCTACAATTTCGATTTCGAAAACAATCCGCAAGGCAATTTAGATGCATTGTGGACAATACTGGATAAGAACTACTGCTACTTCAACTACAAAGAAATTAATTGGGACAGCATTGGCACCGCCTACAAAGCACGCGTAACACCCAATATGAGCAACGATGCCCTCTTTGACCTAATGGGGCAAATGCTCTCGGAGCTCAAAGATGGTCATGTAAACCTTATTGCTACACACGATATAACACGCTATTGGAGCTGGAAAGAAGACTATCCTACCAATTTCAATAGCAATATTATAGACGAATACCTCTCTACCGACTATGCAACTGCAAGTAGCATGAAATACAAAATTCTGGAAGACAATGTGGGCTATATCTATTATGGTAGCTTTTCTAACCCTGTTTCAAATAGTGGGCTCAGCCAGATATTAAATCGAATGGCTATTTGCAATGGCATCATCCTAGATGTCAGAGACAATGGCGGAGGTAGTTTGGTGAATGTAGAGAGAATAGCCAGTAGGTTTTTCAATGAGCGAGCACTTGTTGGTTATATCTCACACAAAGTAGGGCCAGGACACAACGATTTTTCAGACCTATTTCCCAAATATCTAGATAGTTCCAATAGTGTACGCTATCAAAAACCCGTAGTCATTCTCACCAATAGAGGGTGCTACAGTGCAACAAACGAATTTGTAAGTACCATGAAGCATGCACACAATGCTACAATTGTTGGCGACAAAACGGGTGGTGGTGGTGGCTTGCCGTTTTCGTCAGAACTACCCAATGGTTGGTCTGTTCGTTTTTCTACGTCTCCTACTTTCGATGCTGATAAACATCACATCGAATTTGGTGTAGAACCCGATGTAAAATTAAATATGACAGGCAACGACATCAACAAAATGAGAGATACTTATATTGAGTATGCACGAAAGATGATAAATAGGGGGAGGTAGATTGAAATAAGAGTTAAGAGTTAAGAATGTAAATCTGAACTTCCGATAATTAGTGAGGAGTCTGCCAGAAACAATATCGAGACTAAGGACTTGGAAACTAGAAACTAGGAAAATGCGTTGATAGGCCTTAATGGCCAAATGCTTTTAACTACAGAGGGCACAGAGAGTTAAGAATTAAGAGTTGAACTAGAAATTAGAATAGCTGTTAGGTGTTGGCTTTTAGCTATTAGCCCTGTTATTAAAGGCCTTAATGGCCATCTCATTACGATAGGTGGTGAATGTAGCCAAAGCATCCCTGCTTTGGGTGTGTTTTAATGTAATTGTCAATTATTTAAAGTCATCATTGCATTTCGTTTGAGCTAACTGTTTACTCTTAATTCAAAGCTTTACAGTTCGCACCTACGGCGCTCCAGGCGTAGTGTGCAGGTGTTTACTACAGACAGTGCTACTCCTACGGAGTGCTCGTGCTATCAATTTATTAGGAGTTGCTCATCGGGATGACAATGAAATCGTTTATCAGCCCTTCGCCTCTCCCTGTCCTTTGCAACGCTTA
>CAYVLC010000235.1:0-2393 GCA_964452155.1 uncultured Dysgonomonadaceae bacterium | reverse complement strand
ATCGATATTCTGAGTTTACTGTCAGATTAAGCACTATGCTTTACACACGTGTAAAATGTGGATTACGCCAAGTGGTAGAAACATTAAATGTACTCAATGATGTTTTTGAAGGCTTATTAGGCCTTATTCCCTGTTATAACAGTATTGAAAATTGGGTGAAAAAATGTGGTTTACATGTTTATGAATCAGCATCTGAAGCATTACATGGAACTCAATATGCGCAAATTGTTGATGAAAGTATGATGATAGGTAGTGAAAAGCTATTGCTAACCATCGGTCGTCCTGCAAAGCACCCAGGACGACCGTTAAATTGTGCTGATACCTTGTTACAGATACTTTAACCCGCATTATTCATCACTCTTCAAGTGTATATATATAATCTTGCATGTAATCAATAGTATATATATTATTTTGCTTTTATGTGGATGCCCACTTTTGGGCTATGTTCGCTTTTATCTTCACGCATCTGCTTTGTTTCAAACTCCTTGAAATAGTGGCCTATATCGGTGGAGTTTGAGGCTTAGTATCTACGTAAAGCTAAAAACGTGAATAATGCGGGTTAAGATTATAACACATCCTAAATAATATTCAAACAACCTATATTGTGATGCAAAAAGCCGAAAAAATGAAGAAAATAGGCTTTCTGATGTTCATTAAGGGCAAAAAATAAGTTTTCGTCATTTCTGATGGTAAGAAAGTATGAATCTACACTTTTTTCTCATTTCTTATGGACAGAAAGCATGAATCAGTACTTTTTGCCATTTCTTATGGGCCACATTTCGGCGCTGTTTCACAAAAATGTGTCTGTTTTTACTGTTGGTCATTGCCGGATTATTGCTTTTGCACAATTATTATTGTTGCTGTTTATCCGTCGGTTAAAACCGACGGCAATGGTTAAAACCTATATATGTGTGTGTGGTGTTTGTGCTGTAGAAGAGCTGCGATAAATCGGGGTCTCTCGTTATCAACCCTGTTTCTCTATCATCAATACCTCATATTTATAATACCACCTCATCATTCACTAACAACATCTAAGAATCAAGAGAATTATTTTTTGGCCTAAAAACAGGTACATGATATTGAACACTCTACCCTATAGGGCTCTAACAGTATGTTTGCGCACTACACCCTGGGCTAGAATATGCCAGCCTTTCAGGCTTTAAATCCCCAGTATAACCACTACTCACCGCTAATGATTTATTTGCTCTACGTCTCTGCCCCAACGAGGGGGCCGGAGGGCGGCCATAGAGGCCTTTAAGAAAAAAAGCTGATGGCTGACCGCTGAAAGCTGATTGCTTGAAACACAGATGACACTGATGCGACTGATTATCTCAGATATACTCAATAAATATGAGCAAATCCTGAAAAAAACATGGGCTCCTAGCACTCCGTAGGAGTAGCACTGTCTGTAGTAAACACCTGCACACTACGCCTGGAGCTCCGTAGGTGCGAACTGTAATAATAGGAACTAGGAACTAGGGACTAGAGATGCGAGATTCGTAATGCGAAGTTATTTGCATATCATCTGTGTGCAAATAATTTTACATGCCATAGCATGTCGCTATCCCCATCCCAAAGCTAGAAGCTCTAGGTACACAATAGACCAACGTAGAAAAAATTCATGAATTTTCTCTAACAACTGCCCTACAAATAGATGAGAAATCTGTAGCAAAAACCCTACTAGTAGTCAAAAGATACTTCGCTCCGCTTGGTATGACATTGTTTTTTACGTCATTCCCATACCACATACTTGACCCCATTTTCAATTTTCAATTATTTTTGAGGGAATAAAAAGTATGGATACAAAAAAAGCAGCTCTATAAAAAGCTGCTCTCTTGCGGTATGGACGGATTATGAACCTACCACTTAACGTCACTGAAAATCAGTTTTATATCTTTTCATTTTATTGTGCTGTAGCAAAATTGTAGCAATAAATTGACTTATTAATGAAGGCAACTTGAAGGACTGATTGATGCTTTTACACATATCTCATATGGGTACAAAGTTATAAATTTTTGAACTCTAACCAAATCTTTTGATAGATAATTACTTACCTACTTTTCTGCTACATAAGAGGTGCAAGGTGCAAGTACATATATATATAGTACTTGCACCTTGCACCTCGGTGATTTATGCCTTGCCTAAATTAACCGACTAAACTAAAATTATTATTAGTGCTTTTTTGTTCGAATTTAAAAGAATTTGATCTTCATTGATAAGTCAATGGATGTCAAATTTTAATTTTTCATTTAAAGTGTTTTTTTGAATTTTACAAACCTGATTTTATCCAACGCATACTTATATCAACTCTAAATAACGATTAATTGTTTCAAAAAACCTTGTATATAGCCACGTGTTATAGTTTTATGAAAGAACCATTTATAATGTTGATT
>CAYVLC010000234.1:0-2445 GCA_964452155.1 uncultured Dysgonomonadaceae bacterium | reverse complement strand
CTTTAGGGGGCTGGGGGGCGGCCATTAGGGCCTGTAATGGTCTCCTTAGCGTCTTTGCGAGAAACTTTTGGGTGGAATATTTATCGTATGTGCGGAGCAGGAGCTCCACACCTCCCAGGGGCTTTATTTATCTGCGTCAATCAGTATCATCTGTGTGCCAATTTTTTTTACAAGCAGCACCATGGTTTTAGGAAGTATTTGTATCAATTGTTATCTAGAACATAGAGGCAACCCGCTTGATTCCTGCCACCAGTAGGTCTATCTCCTCCATGGTGTTGTAGAACGCAAACGAGGCCCTCACGGTGCCCTCTACTTGCAACCTATCCATGAGCGGTTGGGTGCAGTGGTGACCAGTGCGCACGGCAATGCCCATGCGGTCGAGCAGCATACCCATATCGTAGTGGTGAATGTCTTTGACCAGAAACGAAACTACGCTACTTTTCCTAGCAGCTGTGCCGTATATCTTAAGGCCATCTATGGTGAGCAATTGTTTGGTGGCATAAGCAAGCAGCTGGTCTTCGTAGGCTGCAATAGTGTCTAGCCCTATAGCTGATATATAATCAAGAGCGGCAGCCATGGCAGTAGAACCCACAAAATCGGGCGTGCCGGCCTCGAACTTATAGGGGAGCACATTGAAGGTGGTTTTCTCGAACGACACATTGGCAATCATTTCGCCACCCCCATGATAGGGGGGTAGTTGGTTGAGCCACTTCTCTTTGCCATACAAAACCCCAATACCTGTGGGGCCATAAGCCTTGTGGGCCGAAAAGACTAGGAAGTCGCAATTGAGTTTTTGCACATCTAGCGGTATGTGTTGCACAGATTGTGCCGCATCTACCAGTACAGGTACATTGTGGGCATGGGCAATGCTGATGATCTCCTCAATAGCATTGATTGTGCCCAGTGCATTTGAGATATGAGTCACCGAAACTAGCTTGGTGCGCGGATTGATGAGTTGCTTGAACTCTTCTATAAGCAACTCTCCCTGGTCGTTGATGGGGATAACGCGCAGCTTAATGCCCGATATCTCCTCTTGCAACTGCCAGGGCACTATATTGGAGTGGTGCTCCATGGCCGATACAATAATCTCATCGCCGGGTTGGCAAAAAGCCCTGCAATAGGTAGTGGCAACAAGGTTGATAGACTCTGTTGCCCCACGGGTAAATACAATTTCGGTGGCCGAGTTGGCCCCTATGAAGTTTTGGATGGTAGCCCTGGCTGCCTCGTGCTCATCGGTGGCTTGCTGGCTCAAGAAATGCACCCCTCTGTGTATGTTTGCATTGAGGGTGTAGTACATCTGTTCTATTTTGTCAACTACACAGGTTGGTTTCTGTGTAGTGGCAGCATTGTCGAGATATACCAATGGTTTGCCATACACTTGGCGCGAAAGTAGGGGGAAATCTTTTCTTATTTTGCTAACATCAATCATTGTAGTTGGGTACTTTTCTATTTGCACACATTGCAATTGCCACATCGCATGAGTTCGCCACGGAAGCGTTTGTCTATCAAGTATTCTAGTCGCTCTCTCAACGATTCAATATTTATCAATTGTACCACATCTTTGGTAAATGCTACCATGAGCAGCATCTTGGCTTCGTCTTTGGGTATGCCGCGTGCTTGCAGATAAAATAGTGCGTCGTCGTCTAAGTGGCCAGTGGTGAGACCATGAGAGCATTTTACATCGTCGGCATATATTTCGAGTTGTGGTTTGGCAAACATCTTAGCATCGGCCGATGCTACTAGGTTGCGATTGGTCTGGTAGGCCAATGTTTGCTGAGCATCTTTTTCTACCAATATCTTTCCGCAAAATACGCCTGTGGAGCGGTCTTGCAAGACATACTTAAACAGCTCGTTGCTGGTGCAGCTGGCCGATGCATGGTCTAGAAATGCATAATTATCGACATGCTGACTCTTGTCGGCTATGGCTAGCCCCCCAATGGTGGCGTGTGCATTGTGGCCCAATAGACGAAACCGATAGTTGTTGCGCGTGTAGCCATTGTGCAATGTGATATTGCTTGCTACTACATTCGATTGGCTTTGTTGTGCTGTAAACAGAGAAGAGAGTCGGGTTACTTTCGTAGAGTTCTCTTCCAACTCATAGAAATCTATTTCCGATGTTTCGTCGGCAAATATCTCGGTCACTTGTGTTACCACAAAGTGCACATCGTCCACAGCATGGTCGCAGACCAATAGTTTTGCTTTTGCCCCCTCTTCGGCAATAATGAGTAGGCGCCTATTGACACTCAGGTCAACACCACCTCTCAGTATATTAATTAATTGCAGTGGTTTGTCCATCTCAACCCCTTGTGGAATGTAGAGTACAAATCCGTCGGGAGTAAACATGGTGTTGAAGGCCACCAAGCCATTATTGGCATAGTCGGCTCCCTGCCCATAATACTCCTCAAAGAGGGCAGGATGTAGGTGTGCAAACTCTTTCATGCCTCC
>CAYVLC010000233.1:0-2462 GCA_964452155.1 uncultured Dysgonomonadaceae bacterium | reverse complement strand
TTGGATTCCTCTCCACAAAGACGTGGAGTTTGTACAAGGGTTTATACTACAACCCCCAAAAAACCGAATTCAGCAATGCGAAAAGTTGCACGTGTGCGATTGACTAACTCAAAAGAGGTGAATGCTTACATTCCCGGAGAGGGTCATAATTTGCAAGAGCACTCTATCGTACTTGTTCGCGGTGGTCGTGTAAAGGATTTGCCCGGAGTGCGCTATCATATTGTGCGTGGCACTTTGGATACTGCAGGTGTAAGCGGTCGTACCCAACGTCGTTCTAAATATGGAACAAAACGTCCAAAACCAGGTGCGGGTAAATAATTGAGCACCCAATTGATGCACCTCTGGGTGCATGTTGCAATTCAATAATAATAATTAAAAAACAATCGATGTTGCGATTTTTGGTGTAAGCTACTTTTTTGGGTTGAGTAAATGATTCGGAGGAATCGTTGAAGACAATATACGGCAACCAAACCAACATAAAACATTTTGAAAAATGAGAAAAGCTAAACCTAAGAAAAGGCAGGTGCTTCAAGACCCTGTTTATGGAGACGTAAGGGTTACTAGATTTGTTAACCACCTTATGTATGATGGTAAAAAAAGTATCTCTTACGATATTTTTTACTCTGCATTGGATATAGTAAAGGCTAAATTGCCTAATGATGAAAAGTCGGCTCTCGAGATATGGAAAGCTGCTTTAGATAATATAACACCCCAAGTTGAAGTTAAATCGCGCCGTGTAGGTGGAGCAACCTTTCAGGTTCCAACCGAAATACGTCACGATAGAAAAGAGTCGGTTTCTATGAAAAACCTTATCCTTTATGCACGTAAAAGAGGAGGCAAATCGATGGCAGAAAAATTGGCCGGAGAAATAGTTGACGCTTATAACAGCCAAGGAGGTTCATTCAGACGAAAAGAAGACATGCATAGAATGGCCGAAGCAAATCGCGCTTTTGCACATTTTAGATTTTAAAGATTAGGTAAGAAAGATGGAAAAAGGTTTAAAGAATACATTAGTATATACGCGTAATATTGGGGTAATGGCTCATATCGATGCTGGTAAAACTACCACATCTGAGCGCATATTGTATTATACTGGTCTCACTCATAAGATTGGTGAAGTACATGATGGAGCTGCTACTATGGACTGGATGGAGCAAGAACAAGAGAGGGGTATAACTATTACCTCAGCTGCAACCACCACTAGCTGGAAATACAAAGAAGACACATACAAAATAAACTTAATTGACACTCCCGGACACGTTGACTTTACTGTAGAGGTAGAGCGCTCTTTGCGTGTGCTTGATGGAGCTGTTGCTGCATTTTGTGCAGTAGGGGGTGTAGAGCCTCAATCGGAAACTGTTTGGCGTCAGGCCGACAAATACAATGTTCCACGTATAGGATACGTGAACAAGATGGACCGCTCTGGTGCCAACTTCTTAGAAGTAGTAAATCAAATAAAAACAGTGTTACGTGCAAATCCATGCCCGTTACAAATACCTATTGGTGCCGAAGAGGGCTTCAAAGGTGTTGTTGATCTAATTACTATGAAGGCTCTTATATGGCACGATGAAACCATGGGTGCCGATTATCATGTAGAAGAAATACCTGCTGACTTACTGGATGAAGCCAAAGAATGGCGTGAGAAAATGCTAGAGGTAGCTGCAGAATGTGATGATGCACTAATGGAAAAGTTTTTTGATAATCCAGAATCCATTACCGAAGATGAAATAAAAGCTGCAATTCGCAAAGGAACTATTGCAATGCAGATAAATCCGATGATGTGTGGATCGTCATTTAAGAATAAAGGAGTACAAGTTCTATTGGACGCCGTTTGTGCTTACTTGCCAAGCCCATTGGATGCTGGAGCTATAGAAGGTACCGACCCCGCCGATTCGACTAAGGTCTTGGTGCGTAAGCCCGATCCCGAAGAACCAATGTGTGCATTAGCATTTAAGATTGCAACTGACCCATTTGTTGGTCGTTTGTGTTTCTTTAGAGTCTATTCTGGCGTTTTGCCTGCTGGTTCTTATGTATATAACACCAGATCTGGGAAAAGAGAAAGAATATCTCGTATATTCCAAATGCATTCTAACAAACAAAATCCAAAAGAATTTATAGGTTGCGGAGATATTGGAGCAGGTGTAGGATTTAAAGATATTCGCACAGGAGATACTTTGTGTGACGAGAAAAATCCTATAACTTTGGAATCTATGGATTTCCCAGCACCTGTAATTGGGATTGCTGTTGAACCCAAAACTCAAAAAGATTTAGATAAGTTATCAAATGGTTTGGCTAAACTTGCCGAAGAGGATCCAACCTTTACAGTTAAAACTGATGAAGATACAGGTCAGACTGTAATTTCGGGTATGGGAGAGCTTCACTTAGAGGTAATTATAGATAGATTGAAGCGCGAGTTTAAAGTAGAAGCAAATCAAGGTCGTCCTCAAGTTTCATACAAAGAG
>CAYVLC010000232.1:0-2561 GCA_964452155.1 uncultured Dysgonomonadaceae bacterium | reverse complement strand
CGAACATGAGGTGAAAATCAAATTCATCACCGTAGATTTGGCGTACATGAGGTGAAAATCAGATTCACCACCGTAGATTTGGTTTTCATGAGATAAAAGTCAAATCGTACATAGAGGAAAATGTTTGCTCCCCTAAAATTAGTAACTGAAGACTTGAACAACCACACGACACAATTTGCTTCTTAAAAACAGAAAAATGATAACATGCTGATTATAAAGAAACAAAGATATATTGACAACGAAAACAAATATAAAAACCAACTTATTGTGACCTTGCGTACCCCTACGACGGTCGAAACAACTATTGATTTGACCGTCGTAGGCCTACAATATCAGAAAAACTATTTAATTTAGCTTTCGTAGGCCTACAATTTGAAAAACTCCAAGGTATTTTGACTTTCGTAGGGCTACATTTTGAAAAAAGAGAGTAGTTTTGGATTTTGCAGGTATAAATTTTGAAGAAAGAGAGTAGTTTTTGCTTTTGTAGGCATAAATTTTGAAAAAACTAAAAGCTTGAGGGGTTGCGTAGGCCTACAATTTGCGAAACAAGATTTGTTTCTACTTTTGTAGGCCTACGCAACCCCAGAATAATGTGTTTTTACGAAAAATATTGATACAATAATAGTAATCAAAGAGCAAAATAGCGAGCCAAGAGATACTGCAAAGCAAAAACTATGCAAATTGCTAGAAGTAGAGAAACAAGCTAAGACATGAAGAGATTTCCATGCTAGCCAGAAGATAGGCTTAGTAGTATCTACCTATTTGGCTGCTATTCCTAAAGCTAAAGCATGAGTTTGCAATTGATGTTGTTATGAGCAAGGTAACCAACAATGATGGCTAAGACGATCTATATACAATACAATAACAACAGACATACTATATATAAAAACTCTTTTTTCAGTTTTATCTTCCAATTAAAATAATTATGTTTGCTACTCGTTAAAGTATTGTATCAATTGCAGTACAAGACAGAAACACACTTACTGAAAATAAAACTACAATGAAAAAAGTTCTTATCACCTACAACCTCAACCCCAAAATTGCCAAAGTGCTAGATGGAAAGCTAGAATATGTACTCCCTGAGAAATCGAATTTTAGGCGCGAAGAAGTATTAGATATGATAGCCGACTTTGATGTGTTGGTTCCCAACTTTAGCTTTTACACCGACAAAGAGATAATGGACAGAGGCACAAAACTGAAATTGATAGCCAACTTTGGTGTTGGCTACAACAATATAGATGTGGACTATGCCAAGAAAATGGGGATAACCGTAACCAACATACCCCACTCTGTGACAGAGCCAACGGCTGAGTTTGCATTTGCACTGCTGCTGGCTGCAGGAAGAAGAGTGGGATATTACGATAGGAAAATAAGAATGCCCAAAGGATTGAAATGGGGCCTTTATGACGAACCCGGACTGCCTGTTTACGGAAAATCATTGGGTATTATAGGAATGGGGCGCATTGGCCAAGCCCTCGCTCGCAGGGCTGTTGCCTCGGGAATGACTATTAAGTATCACAACCGAAACCGACTAGACAAATCTATTGAAGATAAGTACAGTGCCAGCTACGTTTCGTTGGAAACATTGCTGCGAGAGTCTGACTACATCTCGCTGAATGCTCCCTCCACCAAAGAGACATTTAGAATGATTGGCAAACCAGAATTGGAGATGATGAAACCAACAGCTGTTTTCATTAATACCGCTCGTGGCAATATGGTGGACGAAGAGGCACTGGCTCATGCACTCAAAGAGAACCAACTATGGGCAGCCGGTTTGGATGTGTTTGAAAACGAACCCAAAATATTGCCCCAACTTCTTGAACTAGACAATGTAGTGCTTGCACCACACGCAGCTACAAAAACAATGGAGGCGCGAGACGAAATGGGATTGGAAGTAATTCAAAACATTCTTGGGTTTTATTTTGACACCTATCCAGTTTCTAAAGTGGTGTAGATATTTTCTGCAAAAAAAAATGAATTTATGAAAGCCGAAACAATAATAAATGAACTCATAGCACAAAGCAACCTCGAGAAAGCATTGGTGCTCTCTTCCTTTTTCCAAACCAAAGAGGGGCAATATGCAGAAGGCGATGTTTTTTTAGGTGTCACCGTTCCACAAATTAGAAAAACTGTAGCTCCGTACAATACCTTGCCTCTACCAGAGCTGACCAAGTTATTGCAAAGCAAATATCATGAGTGCCGCTTTGCTGCACTTGTTATATTGATCTATCAGTTTGAACATGCCAATGAAGCTAAGCAGCAAACCATTTACAATTTCTACTTAAACCACACACAGTATATCAACAACTGGGACCTGGTAGATGTGTCGTGCCACAAAATAGTAGGTGCTTGGCTCTCAAACAAAGATAGAGCAAAGATATATGATTTAATTAAAAGCAACTGGCTATGGGATCAACGCATCGGTATTGTAGCTACTTTTGCCTTCATCCGTAACAATGATTTTGAAGACACACTGCGCATTTCAGAATATTTTCTGACACACACACACCACCTCATTCACAAAGCCTGCGGCTGGATGCTGCGTGAAGTAGGCAAACGAG
>CAYVLC010000231.1:0-2576 GCA_964452155.1 uncultured Dysgonomonadaceae bacterium | reverse complement strand
AACCCGCCAAGGTATTGGTTATTGGTGTGGGTGTAGCAGGCTTGCAAGCACTTGCCACAGCAAAAAGATTGGGGGCTATAACCTATGCTCTCGACATAAGGCCAGCTGCTGTAGAACAATCCAAGAGCTTGGGTGCCAAAGTAATAGAGTTTGATATACCTGCAGAGGTGGCAGTGGCAGAAGGTGGCTATGCCAATAAACTATCTGAAGAGTGGTTGCAAAAAGAACGTGAGGTGCTATTGGAGGTAATAGCTGATATGGATATCATTTTCTGTAGTGCCCTCATTCCTGGAAAAGTAGCACCCATTGTTTTGACAGAAGATATGGTAAAGGTCATGAAGAAGGGTTCTGTTATTGTAGATATCTCTATTGATCAAGGAGGCAATTGTGCTATAACAACACCTGGCGAAAAAGAGGTGAAACATGGCATAATGATACAAGGCATTAAAAACATACCCGGATTGTTGCCAACCAGTTCTACCTGGATGTTTGCCAACAATGTCTATAACTTAGTGAAATACCTAACCAAAGATGCAAAGATAGAGCTGGACATGAACGACGAGATTGTACGCTCTATACTAGTTACTTGCGATGGCGAGATTGTTCATAGCGGTACCAAAGAGGCAATGAATATAGCTTAGTGATGACACTAAAAATTTATGAATTATATAGCTGTTTTGATGACTTAACTGATTATTGGAGCAGCTATTTTCATTTTTTTAAATAAATATACAATACACATATGAATCCTTTTATCTTAGTTCTAGTTTTTATATTCTCTACTGTGGTGGGGTATTTTATTATAAAAAAGGTACCTAGTCTTTTGCACACACCCCTCATGTCTGGAATGAATGCATTGTCTGGTATCTCTATTTTGGGAGCAATGGTGGCAGTAGGAATGTCTTATAAGCTAGACGAACCCATTGCCGGACAGGTTATTGCAGGTGTAGCCATTATTTTGGCAGCCATCAACGTAATGGGGGGTTTTGGAGTAACACACAGAATGCTTAGGATGTTTAACAAGAGAAAAACAACAAAAAAATGAGCCTCACCTTATATTATATCATTTGTGGCATTCTGTCGCTATTAGTTATTACGGGCATTTGGATGATGACCAAAGTTGAAACCTCAGTAAAAGGCAATTTGCTTAGTGCTTTTAGTTTGCTTGCAGGCATTGTAGTTACCCTGGTTTTTTACAATATATTTAGTATAGTTTATATCTACCTCTTTATGCTCATTGGCACACTCATTGGTTTTGTAATGTACCGCCGCGTAAAAATGATTGAGATGCCCCAAATGGTGGCACTGCTCAATGGAGTAGGGGGTGCTGCTTCTGCAATAGTGGGGGCGTTATCGTTGCTAGGTGTTGGTATTGCCGAAACAGAGTATTTTGTGTTTTCTAATGTAACTGCATCTTTGGCATTGGTTATTGGGGTAGTTACCTTGGTGGGTAGTTTAATTGCTGCAGGCAAGTTGCATAGAATTTTGCCGCAAAAGCCTATAGTTTGGAAAAACCACGGAGCAGTTACAAAATTCACACTTTTAGGGTCGGTTGTAGCTGTTATGTTGGCCCTATTTATAGGTACAACTGTACCAGTAATATCTAATCCCTATTTTATACTGCTTGTAGCAATACTTTTTAGTGCTTCCTTCGGATACCTCTTTGCTATAAGGGTGGGGGGTGCAGATATGCCCATCACAATATCGCTGCTCAACTCGCTTAGCGGAGTGGCAGGTGCAGTGGCTGGTATGGCAATAGGGCATATATTGCTAGTGGCTGTTGGTGGAATAGTTGGTGCATCGGGGTTGTTGCTCACACAAATAATGTGCAGGGCTATGAATCGGAATTTGATGGATATCTTGACAGGAAACAGTTCTGCAAAGAAACAAAAAACTCCAGCAACGGAACGTGTACAAGATTCACAAGCAACACCCTCAGTAATAGCAGTGCCAGAAAAAAAAGAAGAAAAAACGGCTGCCACTATTTTAGCTACAGCCAAATCGGTAATAATAGTGCCTGGCTATGGCATGGCATTGGCACAAGCTCAACACCTAGTGAAGCAGCTGGCCGACCAACTAGAACTGAATGGTGCACAAGTGAAATATGCTATACATCCTGTGGCTGGCCGCATGCCAGGCCACATGAATGTGTTGCTGGCCGAAGCCGACGTGTCGTACGAGCAATTGTATGAGATGGATACTGTGAATGACGAATTCGAAAACGTAGATGCAGTTGTAGTCATTGGTGCCAACGATGTGCTCAATCCTGCTGCTAGAGATGCCACAGACACCCCCATTTATGGAATGCCTATACTGAATGTGGACCAGACAAAAGAGGTAATTATTTGCAATTTCGATCTCAATCCAGGGTATGCGGGTGTAAAGAATCCACTATATGAACGCAAAAAAGGGGTACACTTAAAGCTGGGCGATGCAAAAGAGACATTGAGGCAACTATTGACAGAACTTCAGGATGACCAACCCGCCTTCGACACCAAATTTGAGACCGATTTAGAAAAACAAGCCCCTATTGCAGGCTCTGTATTGGCAGCAGCCCATTCTGTGATAATAGTGCC
>CAYVLC010000230.1:0-2589 GCA_964452155.1 uncultured Dysgonomonadaceae bacterium | reverse complement strand
TAGTAAACGAACGAGACAGAAAGTTCGGTATAAACATCAATACAGTTGGGTTTCAGCCAATTCCTCTTCTAATCAACAATTAAAATAATTCTGTTACCAATTACAGGTTAAAAAAGAATCAAAATGACACGTAAAGCAATAATAATTATAAGCCTATTAACCATTTGCATGTTTTCTGAAGCTGATAATTGGAAAGGAGAGTGGATTAGGGCTTTTGAACAACAGAACTCAACCAACAACTGGACAGCTTATCATAAACCATTTCATGTGGACAAATTGCCAAAGATTGCTTTAGCAAAAATAGCTTGCGATTCTAAGTATTGGATGTGGATTAATGGCGAAATGGCAGTCTTTGAGGGGCAATTGAAAAGAGGCCCTACACCAAAAGATACTTATTATGATGAGATAGATATTGCTCCTTTCTTAAAGCAAGGAGCTAACTCTATCTCAATTTTAGTTTGGTACTTTGGGAAAGATGGTTTTTCACATAACAGCAGTGGCAAGTCTGCTCTGATTTTTGATTGTCAAAACACAAATTTTGAATTAATATCCGACATATCTTGGAAAGCAATAATTCACCCTGCATTTGGACAGGCAGATTATCCCTTTCCTAACTTTAGGTTACCCGAGTCAAATATTAGATATGATGCGCGAAGAGGTAATTTTGATTTCACAAAAGCTGAATTCAAAGATAATGGTTGGCAAGAGGTAGTTTCCATGGGCACTCCACCTGTAGCACCATGGAACAACTTAATATTACGACCAGTTCCCTTATGGAAGGACTTTGGATTGAGCATGTATGAAAACGACATAACTTTTCCATTTGTGTCTAATGGTGATACCATTATTGGAAAATTACCTTATAATGCACAGATTACTCCTTTTTTCAAAATAGAAGCTAATGGTGGTGAAGAGGTAATTATTCTCACTGACCACTATCGAGGGGGAGGGCCTCTTAACGTAAGAAGTGAGTATATAGCACGTAATGGAATACAGGAGTATGAAAGCCTTGGATGGATGAATGGTCAAAATGTATATTATTTCATTCCTAAAGGTGTAAAAGTTTTAGATTTAGGATACCGCGAGACTGGATACAATACGGAGTTTACTGGATACTTTGATTGTAGCGATGATTTTTACAACCAATTTTGGACAAAAGCAGAACGCACTTTGTATGTCACAATGCGTGACACTTATATGGATTGCCCTGATAGAGAACGTGCGCAATGGTGGGGTGATGTAGTGAATGAAAGTGGCGAAACTTTTTATGCACTTTGTCCTAAAAGCCATCTTTTAACGCAAAAAGCAATATTGGAACTCATCAATTGGCAAAATGAAGATGGAACAATATTCTCTCCTGTTCCCGCCGGAAACTGGATTAAAGAGTTGCCTGGTCAAATGTTGGCGAGCATTGGTTACCACGGATTTTGGAATTACTATTGGAATACAGGCGATAAAGAAACAATTACCCAAGTATATGATGGTGTGAAGTGCTATTTAGATGTTTGGGAGTTAGATGAAAATGGAGTTTTAGTAAAAAGGATGACAGAAGCCGATGATAAAGGCTGGTATTGGGGAGATTGGGGAACGAATGTTGACAAAGATTTATTGATGAATGAGTGGTATTACATAGCACTAAAAGGATTCAAGCAGATGTCAATATTACTCGAGAAAAACGATGATGTTGTATGGGCAGAAAATCGAATGAGAGAATTCAAAATAGCATTTAATGAAACATTTTGGAAAAACAATCAATATCGCTCATATCAATATAATGGAGAAACAGATGATAGAGGACAAGCTCTTGCTGTGGTGGCAGGATTAGCAGACAGTGAAAAATACGAGACCATTTATAAAATACTTCAAACACAGGAATACGCAAGTCCATATATGGAGAAATATGTTTGCGAAGCACTATTTTTAATGGGAGAATCAGAATATGGTTTAAAACGTTTGAAAAAAAGATTTCTGCCAATGGTGTCTAATAAAAATCACTCCACCCTTTTTGAAGGATGGGGTATCGGAGAAGATGGATTTGGTGGAGGTTCTACAAATCATGCTTGGAGTGGTGGTGGACTAACAATATTGGCACAGTATGTTTGCGGATTATATCCACTAGAGCCTGCTTGGAGAAAGTTTATGGTGAAACCTGATTTGGGAGGTCTCGAGTTTGCAGAAACAAGCAATGAAACAATAGCGGGTAAAGTGTCAGTGAAAATTGCTAAAAAAGATGATGGATTGTATATAGAATTAACTGTTCCGAAAGAGAGCGAAGCAGTGCTTTATATACCAAAAAAAATGAAATCGGTTATCATAAATGGCAAAAAAGTTAATTCAAATAATATAAATGAATCTCATAAACTATTTAGTCTTAAAGGTGGAGAATATAAAGTGAGCTATAAGTGAGTTTAATGTATGTAGGATGAGAAGTTGTTATTTTTGATTATATTTGTCTACACTAACATTGCAAATAAAAACACTGAGAAAAGAACCAATGAGATACAATGATTTCGGAATAGACTTTAAATATCTTCTAGTAAACGAACGAGACAGAAAGTTCGGTATAAACATCAATACAGTTGGCTTTCA
>CAYVLC010000229.1:0-2598 GCA_964452155.1 uncultured Dysgonomonadaceae bacterium | reverse complement strand
ACTTTCAAATCTTCATAGAGCGAAAACCGTTGGCTCATGTAGCCAATGTTCTTTTTTATCTTTTCGCTCTCGGTGCGTATATCATACCCTGCCACAAAAGCCTCGCCCGAAGTCTGTTTGTTCAGCCCAATGAGCATTTGCATGGCTGTTGTTTTACCAGCACCGTTAGCACCCAAAAATCCAAATATCTCTCCCTCTTTCACATTAAAAGTAATGTTATCGACGGCAGTGAAATTGCCAAACTTTTTGGTGAGTCCCTTCACTTCTACAATTATTTTATCTTCCATTCTCTCCATTTTCTTCATTTGTTAATGCTAAGAAACAATCTTCCACAGTAGGGGTTATCTCATCGATAATGACATTGGTGTATCCTTTTTTGGTGAGATACTCACTTAACTCCTCTTGCGTTAGTTGTGGATCAACGGTAATGTGGTGTTGATCGCCAAAAGCAAAAGAGGTGAGCACTTTGGGGAAAGCACGAATATGGGCCAACATAGACGATAAGTTGTCTCCTTTCACAGACCATAGCGTTTGCTTGTAATCGGCAATTATATTGGCAGGAGTGTCTACAGCAATAAACTCGCCCTCTCGCATCAGCGCAATTCTATCACAGCGTGTAGCCTCGTCCATATAAGCTGTAGAAACCAGAATTGTCATACCGCCTTCCTTTAGTTTCTTCAACATGTCCCAAAACTCTTTTCGCGACACAGGGTCAACACCCGTAGTAGGTTCGTCCAGTATAAGCACATCGGGTTGATGAATGAGCGCACACGATAGTGCCAGCTTCTGTTTCATACCACCAGACAATGCACCTGCCCTGCGATTCTTAAACGGCTCTATTTGTTGATAGATGTCTTTAATGAATTCGTAGTTCTCTTCAATGGTAGTATCAAACACAGTGGCAAAGAACTCCAGATTCTCCTCTACACTTAAATCAAAATAGAGCGAAAACCTTCCTGGCATGTATCCAATAATTTTTCTGATCTCTTTGTAGTCATCTATCACATTCCATTTGCTCAAACGAGCCTCGCCAGAGTCGGGTAGGAGTAGTGTTGCCAATATTCTGAAGAGCGTGGTTTTGCCTGCTCCGTCTGGTCCTATTACTCCAAATACTTCTCCTTTTGGAACGGTGAGGGAAATCCCTTTTTCAGGATTCTCTTTAGTACCTATCCCAGCATACTTACCAGATTTTTCGGAGTGATAGTTTTTGCGTAGATTTTTTACTTCAATCATTTTGTTTTATTTGTTTTGATATTGGCTTCATTCTTAAAACTACACGGCCATTGAGCTTGTCGAAATGTGGAAGAATGAACTTACTTAATCTATTTCTTTCAAGAGGCTTCTACAGGCTCAGCCACCGTGTGTCAACTGTCCATTGTCAATTGAATTTCACCTCCCCATACATCCCCATTTTCAGATACCCATCATTCTTCACAGATACTTTCATGGCATACACCAAATTGGCTCTTTCGTTCTTGGTTTGAATTGTTTTGGGTGTAAACTCAGATTTATCAGAAATCCATGTCACCACACCTTCATACATTTTCTTATTGTCACTGCTTTCACTTCCTTGATCTACATACACCTGCACTTTGTCGTTCAGTTTTAGGCTCGTAAGTTGGTCATTGGTAACATATACGCGTAGCGTCATATTGTTGATGTCTGCAATTTTAAACAGTGGTGTTCCCATGTTTGCCAATTCTCCTTCTTCTGAATACTTGTTGAGCACAGTTCCCGTTATTGGGCTCCTTATTATAGACTTTTGTAATTTATCTTCTATTTGCTCTATCTGTATGTCTATTGCCGAACTTTGAGCAGTAATGTTTTGGCTGCTCTTTTGCAACGTCGATTGCGATGCAGAGAGTTGTTTCTGCAGCACCTCTAGCTGACCATTTATGTCGTCCAGTTGTTTTTGTGTTGCTGCATTAGCCTTTATCAAATTGGTGGTACGCTGCTTTTCTCTCTCCAATGTGGCTATTTGTTCTTTTATAGATGCTGTCTGGGTGGCTATATTGGGTTGTTGTGCTCGCACACCCTTCACATTAGAGCGTAGGTTCATCTTTTGCAAATAGAGTTGCGTTGTGTCTATTAGTCCCACTTGCTCGCCTTTCTCGAGTTGTTGCCCTTCCATGATGGATAGTTTTTCTATCTTCCCGTTTGCTTCCGATGATACAATTATTTCTGTAGCTTCAAATGAACCAGAAGCATCATAATCTCCGTCATTATTGGAACAAGAAGAGAGCAATACTATCCCTAATACGAAGTGAAGTAAAAATGTAGATTTCATATTTTATAAATATTTGTTGGTTATAGTCTGTCTGAAAATGTTTTATTTGCCCTTTCAAAGATTAGTTTCGTTGGTTGTATTTTTTAGTTTGTATACCGAATTCAAGTGCTGTACTTCGTGCAATAGTTTTGCTTGTTTGGCCATCTCTAGTGCTGTCAATTCTTTCAGCATATCAGACACCGTCATTGCTCCGTTTTCGACCTTTGCTTCAGCAGCATCTTTTATCTGTTGTTGCAGACGAATTATCTCTTCATCGTCTTGCATCGTTTTGCGGTATTTTTCTATTTCGTTTTGTTGTTGCGAAATTTGTA
>CAYVLC010000228.1:0-2631 GCA_964452155.1 uncultured Dysgonomonadaceae bacterium | reverse complement strand
TAGTAGCCTTCTATTATATTGAGCGAGGGGGGGGGAGTAGTAAAACTGTGAATTTTGAGCTTCCTGAAAAGCTAAACACAGACAATTTGTCATACAAACAACCAAAGACTGCACTTTTGTCAGTATCATTAAAAAAAAGAGGGTCTTTATATGTCTATTTTGTCATATATATTTTTTGGCACAAATTTCGCTATGTATATAGTAGGAGTTCAATATCTATTCAGAGAAATAGAATAGAGTGAATATGAAAATTTTAATCATTAATTAATTTATAATTTTAGAAAACATGAATATCAAACCATTGGCAGACAGAGTGCTTTTGAAGCCAGCTGCAGCAGAAGAAAAAACAGTGAGTGGAATAATCATTCCCGATACAGCAAAAGAAAAACCATTGAAAGGTGAAGTAATGGCAACAGGCGACGGAACCAAGGACGAGAAAATGATCGTGAAAAAAGGCGACACAGTGCTCTACGGTAAGTATGCGGGTACTGAAATAGATGTAGAAGGCGAAAAATTAATTATTATGCGCCAATCTGACATACTAGCAATTTACGAATAAGAAAATAAAAGTAACAAAATAAAAAAACATAGAATATATTATGGCAAAAGATATCAAATTTGAAATGGAAGCACGCGACCTTCTGAAAAAAGGTGTAGATGCGTTGGCCGATGCAGTTAAAATAACATTAGGACCCAAAGGCCGCAATGTAATTATTGACAAAGCTTATGGTGCACCTCAAATAACCAAAGACGGGGTAACAGTGGCAAAAGAAATTGAACTGGAAGACAAGTTCCAAAACATGGGTGCACAACTGGTAAAGGAGGTTGCATCTAAAACTAACGACGATGCAGGTGACGGAACTACCACTGCTACAATTTTGGCTCAGTCCATTATTGGTGTTGGTCTCAAAAACGTGACTGCAGGTGCCAACCCTATGGATTTGAAACGCGGTATAGACAAAGCTGTTCTGAAAGTAATTGAGAGCATACGTGAGCAAGCTACCGAAGTGGGCGATGACCTTAAGAAGATTGAGAACATTGCAAAAATATCGGCCAATGGTGACGAAACTATCGGTCGCCTCATTGCAGAAGCAATGGAGAAGGTGAGCAAAGAGGGTGTTATTACTGTAGAAGAATCAAAAGGTACAGACACTTATGTGGACGTTGTAGAAGGTATGCAGTTTGATAGAGGATACATATCTCCTTATTTTGTGACCGATACCGAGAAAATGGAAGTTCAGTTTGAAAGCCCATTAATTCTTATACACGACAAGAAGATATCTACACTGAAAGATATGCTCCCAATTCTTGAAAAAGCAGTTGAAACAGGCAAGCCTCTTTTGATTATTGCAGAGGATATTGATTCTGAAGCACTGACAACATTGGTGGTAAACCGCCTGCGCGGTTCGTTGAAGATAGCTGCAGTGAAAGCTCCAGGATTTGGCGACAGAAGAAAAGAGATGCTAGAAGACATAGCTATTCTAACGGGTGGTGTAGTTATTTCTGATGAAAAAGGTCTTGCACTAGAAAGCGCAACACTAGACATGCTAGGTAGTGCCGAAAAAATTACTATCGACAAAGACAACACTACCATTGTAAATGGTGCTGGCGACAAAGATGGTATCGATAATAGAGTGGCTCAAATACGTGCACAGATAGATAAAACAACCTCTGACTACGACCGCGAAAAATTGCAAGAGCGTCTTGCTAAATTGGCAGGTGGAGTAGCTGTGTTGTATGTAGGAGCAGCATCGGAAGTGGAAATGAAAGAGAAAAAAGATCGCGTAGAAGATGCTCTTTCTGCTACACGTGCAGCTGTAGAAGAAGGCACAGTACCCGGAGGTGGTGTTGCTTACATAAGAGCTATTGCAGTGCTCGAAGATTTGAAAGGCAACAATGATGACGAAACCACAGGTATCGAAATCATTAAACGTGCCATAGAAGAGCCATTGCGTCAGATTATTGCAAACAGTGGCAAAGAAGGAGCAGTAATTGTGCAGAAAGTGCGCGAAGGAAGTGCCGACTATGGATACAACGCGCGCACTGAAAAATTCGAAAACTTATACGAAACAGGCGTTATTGACCCTGCAAAAGTAACACGCGTTGCGCTCGAGAATGCTTCTTCTATTGCTGGCATGTTCTTGTCAACCGAGTGTGTTATCACAGATATCAAAGAAAACAATCCTGCTCCACAAATGCCAATGGGCGGTGGCGGAATGGGTGGAATGATGTAATATTTACCTGCAATGAGTAAATACAATATATCAAGAACCGATATTTAAGTATTTAGCGTACAACCGAATCACACATAAAGTGTGCCAAGTTGTACGCTTTTTTTTAATAAAACACATCAGAAAAATCAAATAGCAAATTAGAAGTGCACTTATCTTCCAATTTGTAAAAACGAGGGGGCAAAAAACAAGTGGCATAAGAATACGGCAATTCAATTTTGTCGCCTAGAAGCAACATAAATGTAGATTATTATTTGTATTTTTGCACTTTACATTAACGTAATTCTATTTATTAACCAATAAATTCAAATTTACTATTTATGATTAAGAAAATCAGATTTTTATTAGTAGCACTCATTATCTCTTCAGCTACTATACTACAAGCACAGGTAACCACATC
>CAYVLC010000227.1:0-2697 GCA_964452155.1 uncultured Dysgonomonadaceae bacterium | reverse complement strand
CAATAAAAAAATCGCCCCAAATTCAATTTCCTTCCAGGTCACTTGATAAGTAATATTGGTAGAGCTACAACAATCTAAATAGCAACCTCTAATATATAAATATTGAAAGCTACAAATTCGTAAAAATATATGTGGTAGTGCAACGGATACAAAGAAAAAAATCGAATTAGACCTAATGTTTAAATAATGCTGAACCGATTTTCTTTATCTTTGCACCCATGTTACATAAAATATCAATACAAGAATATTATGAGAAAGCACCACGTATCCCTTTGGTAGATGTGCGTTCTCCTGGAGAGTTCGAACAGGGCCATATTGTTGGAGCTGTCAACATTCCATTATTCTCTGACGAGGAGCGAGCCGCTGTAGGCACCATTTACAAGAAGAAAACAAAGGAAAAGGCTGTAGAGCTGGGTTATGAGTATGTAACACCAAAGTTGCAATCGTTTTTAGATAAAAGTGCTCATGTAGCAAAAGGAGGAGCTATTGCCGTGCATTGTTGGAGAGGCGGTATGCGTAGTGCTTCGTTTGCAGAGCATTTGCATAAGAATGGTTTCGAAGAAGTTTATGTAATTGAGGGAGGATATAAAGCATTTCGTAATTATGTGATAGATTTTTTTCAGCAAAAACTTAAGTTATATGTCTTAGGTGGCTACACCGGAAGCGGTAAGACGTTTATATTGGATGAATTGAAACAGCTAGGAGAACAGGTCATAGACTTAGAAAGCTTGGCGCATCACAAAGGTTCGGCTTTTGGATCATTGGGAGAGACAAGCCAACCTTCATCGCAGCATTTCGAAAATGAATTGTTTGAAAATTGGCGTCACTTAGATATTGAGCAACCTGTGTGGCTCGAAGATGAAAGTGCTCGCATTGGTTGTGTGCAGATACCCAAAGCTCTACATGCACAAATGCGATCAAACAAGTTGTACTTTATAGATATTCCCAAAGAAGACCGAGCAGGGCTTTTAGTGACAGAGTATGCATGCTTTGATCCTAACCATTTAGACAAAGCTATAAATGGCATTGCAAAACGCTTAGGAGGTCAAAACGTAAAAGCAGCCTTAGATGCTTTGGCAGCCAAAGATTATTATCAGGTAGCAATGATTACATTGCAATATTATGATAAAGCCTACCTTACTGGTGTAGCAAGGAGAGACCCAGAAATGGTGCAGCGTATATTTTTACGCACAGTTAATCATATTGAAAACGCAAAACAATTATTAGAAATAGTAAAAACAGATGGATAGTATAAAACTTACTCAATATAGTCATGGTGCAGGTTGTGGGTGTAAAATATCGCCACAAACATTAAGCACTATTTTACATACAGAAATAGCAAAAGGAAATCATCCTCACCTATTGGTAGGCAATGATAGCAGAGATGATGCAGCAGTTTATGATTTAGGCGATGGCACTGCTATCATTAGCACTACAGATTTCTTTATGCCTATTGTTGACAATCCTTTTTCGTTTGGCCGTATTGCTGCAGCCAATGCTATAAGCGATGTATATGCAATGGGAGGAGAGCCTCTTTTGGCGATAGCCATATTGGGCTGGCCGTTAGATAAAATACCTGCAGAAGTGGCACAACAAGTTTTAGAAGGTGGCCGCAGCATGTGTGCCGAGGCTGGTATTGCACTGGCTGGAGGGCATAGCATAGATAGTCCCGAACCTATCTTCGGGTTGGCAGTTACTGGCCGTGTAGATATCAAAGACCTAAAACGCAATGATACTGCCCAAGAGGGGTGCCAATTGTTTATAACAAAGCCTTTGGGTGTAGGTATTTTGAGCACGGCACAAAAGCAAGGAGTGCTCAAAGAGCAAGATGCCAACTTTGCCCCCAATGCAATGATGCAACTCAATAAAATAGGTAGCCAACTATCAAAAATAATGGGCGTGAAAGCCATGACAGATGTTACTGGTTTTGGATTGTTGGGCCATTTGGTCGAAATGTGCGAGGGTAGCAACCTATCTGCAGAAATAATATTCGATAATATTCCATTGCTACCAAAAGTGCAAGAGTATTTAATGCAAGAATGTATTCCTGGAGGTACTTATCGCAATTGGGATAGTTATGGCAATAAAGTAGAACTGCGCGCCGATGAAGATAAGTTTATTCTGTGCGATCCACAAACAAGTGGTGGCTTGATGATTGCCGTGGCACCTTCTGCAATTGCAGAAGTAAAATCTCTATTGGCCAAAGAAGGATTGCAAGCAGAATCGTTCGGAAAGTTTGTGAAGAAAGGCAAAAAAATGATTGTGGTGAGATAATTGAGAAAAGCCAACGAGGTTAGAAAAAAATATCGTATAAAAAAACTTTTTCTTGTTTACTTTAAGTCTTAGAAAGTTGCTTTTCACTTTAGGCTAGTTGAGCTGAATGTTTTGATGTAGTGCATATAGTCAGCAATTCAACAAATAAAATGTTTAATGAAGGGGGTAGCTGGTTCTAAAGGAGGTATGACAGTTAAGAAGTACATTTCTATAAATAAAACCACAAAAATCGACAGCAACATGCGATTTGCTAGAACAGGTAGATATAAATATTTTTGTGAGAAAAGTAGCAGGTCAGTCCACCTCTTATGACTTGAATCTGGAGTTATAAACCTCAATAATAATTCAATATCCATATAATAAAAACACCCAATCTTACATTTCTATATGATTGGGTGATTAAATTTTGTGGAGCTGGAGGGA
>CAYVLC010000226.1:0-2743 GCA_964452155.1 uncultured Dysgonomonadaceae bacterium | reverse complement strand
GTTTTCCCAAAATGTATCTCATTAGACTTGTCGCTATTCTTTGGCATTTTCTTTAACAGAATAATAATGAACATCATCAATACCACCAACCCAATAATTAGATAAGGTGACATAAGCACCGAAAGGTCTGCTTGTTTCAATGCCTGAAATTCTGCATCAGGTAGCACTGCACGTTCAGCAGTTTCCATCGGGTTTATTCTTGCTTGAATAAAATTCATAGCAACATACATTCCGGCAAGAGAACCAAGAGGGTTGAACGATTGGGCTAAATTGAGCCTTCTGGTAGATGTCTCCTCTGTACCCATAGATAGGATATAGGGATTGGCACTCGTTTCAAGAAACGACAATCCGCAAGTAAGAATAAAGTAAGCGAAAAGAAAAGGATAAAAGCTTCCTATCATCATTGCAGGGAAAAACAAAAATGCTCCTACAGCATACAATCCCAATCCCATAAGAATACCCGACTTATAAGAATACTTCTTGATAAATATAGCTGCGGGAAAGGCCATAGCAAAATAACCTCCGTAAAACGCTACCTGCACAAGAGCTCCACCCGTATTGCTCATTCTGAAAATCTTAGAGAATGCCTTTACCATTGGATTGGTAATATCATTCGCGAATCCCCACAAGGCAAAGCAAGTAGTAATAATAATAAAGGGTACAATATAGTTGACTCTTCCCTTTTTGAATAAAGACTCTTTTGTTATTTTCATTTCTTATTTACTCTTGTTTAGTGTGTGGATTGAAAACTTTTGTGGTGATACATTTTTTTAAAATAGTCTTCATTTCCATTAGTGATCCGAATTCGTTGTTTGTTAAACCTTGAACAAGTATATTTCCGATGGCTGTAGCTTCAACAGGTCCTGCTATAACAGGTATCCCGAGTCTGTTGGCAGTAAGTTGATTCAACAATTCATTTTGAGAGCCACCTCCAATTATGTGTAGTTCTGTTATAGTTTCGGGTACTAACTCCTGAAGGTTTTTGAATGCTTCAAGATATTTGGTTGCCAGAGACTCTAAAACACATCTTACATACTCGCCTCTATTTTTTGGTTCATCCAGTTGATGTTTGCTGCAATATTCAATAATTTCTTGTTGCATATTCAGAGGATTAATGAAACTGGTATCATCAACATCAATAATTGTAGCAATATTTGCCGAAGCAGCTTCTTGCAACATTACATCGTATGTCAAACTACTACCATCAGCAGCCCACTCTTTCATCAAGCTTTGCAAAATCCATAATCCTGTAATATTTCTAAGAAAGCGGATACTCTCAAATCCTCCTTCATTTGTATATTGCGCCAATCTTGCTTTTTCTGTTACGATAGGTTCACTAACTACTGCTCCAATAAGCGACCAAGTACCTGAGCTGATAAATGCTATTTGTTTTTTATCTGAGGGTATAGCCAATACAGCACTTGCAGTATCGTGAGAGGCAACAGCAACAACATTTGTATTGCTACTTAAACCAGTTTCTTCTGCAATTTCTGGTTTTAGTTTGCCTCGTAGAGTGCCCGGTTGAATGATATCACCAAAAAGATGTGAGGGCAGGTTTAAATGATCGATCAAACTCTTTGACCACTCTTTTTTATGCACATCTAACAACTCCGATGTAGTAGCAATGCAATACTCATTGTTGGCCACACCCGTCAGAAAATAGGAGAACAAATCGGGCATAAACAACAATCTGTCTGCTACTTTCAGTATAGCACTATCACTTTTTACCATGCTGTAAAGCTGGTACAAAGTATTTATCTCCATGACCTGAATGCCTGTTTCTTGATAATGTGCAGCTTCGTCTATTTGAGCAAATAGCTCTTTAGCTAACCCAAGTGTACGATCGTCACGATATGATACAGGATTTCCAAGAAGGTTTCCATCTTTGTCAATTAGGCCAAAGTCAACACCCCAAGTATCAATACCGATACTTTGTATGGAATACCCTTTTTGTGCAGCAAGTTTCATTCCAGTTTTCATCTCTTCAAACAAGTAGAGAAAATCCCAATAGAGATGATTCCCCAATTTGACTGAGCGATTCTGAAAGCGATGAATTTCATCCAGCACCAACTCGTCGTGATGAAAGTACCCAACGATAACTCTCCCACTATTAGCGCCAAAGTCTATTGATAAATATGCAGCTTTAATTGACATATATTATTTTTATTTTCTGCTTTACCAGTGGAAGAAAAAGACTTCGAAATCATCTATCTCTTCCACTGTAAGCATGGAGTATTCCCTTTTTTTTAGATAATTGTTCTACGCACTATTTTAAAAGAGGTGGCAGAATCACATACTTTTAAAAAATTAGTTATTTATATATTGCACCAAAATTATTGCATGCTCTGTAGTCTGCTCCCTCTTTGTCCATTCCGAAAGCATTCCAAGCAGTTGGCCTGAAAATACTCTTTTCATCTACATTATGCATACATACAGGGATACGAAGAATAGAAGCAAGCGTAATTAAATCTTGACCAATATGCCCGTAACTTATTGCTCCATGATTGGCACCCCAATTATTCATAACCGAATAAACATCGCTAAAAGCGGGCTTATCAGTTAGTCTTGGCACAAACCAAGTAGTAGGCCAAGCCTTATCTGTTCGTTCGTTCAACACTTGATGAATTTCAGCGTCAATCTCAACAGTCCATCCCTCAGCAATCTGAATAACAGGGCCTAAACCGTCAGCGATGTTGATGCGGCTCATAGTTACTGGCATACCACCTTCCGAAAGGAAGTTAGA
>CAYVLC010000225.1:0-2782 GCA_964452155.1 uncultured Dysgonomonadaceae bacterium | reverse complement strand
GGTGCTACTTGGTTGTGGGCTTGTTAATTGATTGGGGTTTTGTTTGAAAAACACGAAAAAAAAAGGGAGGGGGAGTGACTTTGGCTGCTATTTGTGGCAAGTTGTTTTTGCAACAACTATAAATAATGTGCCCCAATCTTTTTTGTTTTCTTCCGAGATGAGCAGCTGGTAGATGTTTTCCTCATTAATAAACGAGCCATCTTAAAATAAGCACCCGCATTGTAGGCTCTTCCATCGTACCCTTCGGTAAACATCTTTTTTATGGCAGCAAACACGCTATAGGCTATTGCTTTGAGGAGGTTGTAGTTGATATTGGCCAGTTCGCTCAAGAAATAGACATACTCGGCATATAGAAAATCATTGTTAGATACTTCTCGCCCTTGTCTGTCGTGTGTGGCAAAGGCACAGGGGAGATAGCCAATTTTGTAGTTGTGATAAGTAGTGCGCTGAATGTAGTTTCGGTCTTCGCCATAATGGTAGAATAGAGGACAGAATCCGCCAATCTTTTTGACCGTTTCTATTGGTAGCAACCAAAATGCAGCATTCACAAAGGGAATATCAACTAATTGTGAGGTTGGCTGTGGTAGTTGTTCAACGGTATTTATGTTTGAGTAGTTAGCAAATCCATGATCGAGCCGCGTGCCACTGGTTGAAAGATGAACTGGGGAGAGGATCCCATAATTAGGGTTTTCTTCTGAAGCTGTTACCAATTTCTCTAGCATATCTTTTTCAATCCATGCATCTTGATTCAGGAGGAATGCATAGTCGAAGTTGTTCTCTAAGGCATAGGTGAGCCCTATGTTGTTGGCTTTGCCAAAGCCAAGGTTGTGCTTGTTTTCAATTAAAAGTACCTGAGGGTAGTCTTGTTTTATTTTAGCAACTGAGTTGTCGCTAGAGTTGTTGTCCACAACCATCACCGTGGCACGAGTGGATGAGGCAAACACCGATGGGAGGCACTTATCAATCCACGGTTCAAAATTGTACGATACAATGATTATGCACACTTTTCTATTCTTCATCATTATTTTTTATTCTTTTAGAAACGATAAATTGTTTAATCTCCATAGTCATTTCTAAGTTAGAGATTCTGCAAAGAGCTAAATATACAACTCCCATTACTGCCATTGCTGTGAGCATGCGCACAACGCCATTCGATATTTGAAAGGAGGCAAAGTAGGCAGCCATCACTGCGAGGAACGACAGTGAGACATAGGGAGTAGCATCTTTAATGAAATTCCAAAGGGAGTAGGCAATGAGTTTTTTGGATAGGAACAGCGAAATGATGAGTGTGATGTACATATAAATGACCCAACTTACGGCTAGCCCCGTGATGCCTTGTTGGAAGAACCCGATGATGAGTGCAATTAGTATGATGCGCTTCACTATCTCTACACTCAAGAAGAAATCGGCCCTCTCTTTGGCAATAAACAACTCGTTGAGAATGAAAGTGAAGGGCGACACAGCACCACCCAAACAGAGAATTTGGAAGTAGGGCACAGAGGGCAACCATTTTTGCCCAAACAATGTAACGAACAGAGGTTCGGCAATAAGAATGAGTATAAATGCAATGGGGAACGACAAAAAAGATATCGATTTCATAAGCTTTGCAACCACACGGCGCAAGCGTTCGGTTTGGTTGTTTATTTCCGACAGAATAAGCATGGATACCGACCTGAAAGTGTCGGACAGCACCGCAAAAGGGGTATCTTGATATTTGTAGGCCTGTGTATAGAAGCCAACTTGTTGCATGGGGTAGAACATGGCAATAATACTGGGATAGATGTTGTTGAATATGGCGGCTATGGTGCCCGAGGCCAACAGTTTATTGCTGAAAGCAAAAAATATCTTTAGTTTGGATATGCTGAAGACCCACTTGGGTCGCCACGAAGAGTAGAGCCACAAGAAGAGACTCCTGAAAAAAGCATAGATAACATTTTGTGCCACCAACGACCACACACCAAACCCCTGCCAAGCCATTATTAGAGCAGTGGCGGTGGAGATGACAAGTGCAGCAATATTTGCTTTGGTTTGGGTTTTGAAATCGGATGCTTTGGTAAATATTACCATCTGAATCAAACTAAACCCATTGAATAGGAGCGCAAGGAAAAGCACCCTAGAAACGGGTATGAGCAAGGGCTCATTGAATAGTTGTGCTATAAGCGGTGCCGAAAAGAAAAGTGCTATATATAGAAGCAGGCCGACGCCAAGGTTGAAGTAGAAAACTGTGCTATACTCAAGTGCGCTTATATGCTTGCGATTGAGCAGGGCGCGACCAAATCCGCTATCGATGAGGAGCGACGAAAAGGCAACAAAAATGAGCAACGAACCCATAATGCCATAAGCAGAAATATCCAACATACGCATGAGAAAGACACTGCTAACCAGAAATATTACTTTCTGACCAAACTTATCGAGAAAACTCCAAAAAAGAGCGGTAACGGTTCTTTTCTTTAGTGTGGGGTCGGGCATTTGTTGCTTTATCTAATGTGATTAGTGCAAAAATACAATATTTAATCAACATCCATTATACCATATTGCAGATTTACCAGAATTGCTCTACGCTTTTCCAATAATTTTGTATAAGTTTGGGGTGAAGTATCGGGTTTGAGGTATGAGTGTGAGATTTGTAACATTCAGTCATTTACTTGCTATACCAACTTACGACCTCTGGCTGATACTACTGTCTTGCAACTTACGTGGCATACCACTAATAACTTACAACTTCTGTTATGACACCATCCGATAAAATAAAACAACACGCTCTCTCGCTAGGCTTTGATGC
>CAYVLC010000224.1:0-2822 GCA_964452155.1 uncultured Dysgonomonadaceae bacterium | reverse complement strand
ACTTATCGAAAGTGAGAAAACAGAACATATTGCAGAACAAGAAAGATTATTTATAGAAAACAGAAAACAAGCAATCAGAAAGAAAATTAATGAATTTGATTTAACTCAAGAAAACTTAGCTTCAATTTTAGGACACAAGAGTAAGACCTATATGTCGGAACTTATGAATGGAATTAAGCCATTCACGCTTAGAGATTTGATTATCATAAACAGGCTCTTTGATATAGAAATAGACCTATTAATACCTCGATTCCTTTCAAAAAAAGATCAATCAGATGTAAAAGAAGCTTTAGAGAAACTAGAAGTAAATTTATCATGTGACGACTTAGTTCTATCCTAATCGAATAGTTGATTTTATAAAACACAGAGCTAATCGCCCCCCTAAACTTGCCAATTTGTTGCTATTCATCTCCTGCAACTTAACGTCGTTGGGAACAAACCCCAGCTCGCACAGATATTTATCCTTGCCAAACATATAAATTACTTCTCTCGCACAACTTTACAAACAGTATGTCTAAAACCGAATATTCCTCATTCTTTCTTTGCTATACAGTACCATTTTTATGCGCTTAGTATGGCAAATTAATGAATAGTGCAGTTTTAATTTGGGAGAGATAATTGCTAACAATGATGTAGAAAAAAAAGAAGAAACAGATACACTTGTTACATCCTTGTATTCACAATATTTGTAAACTTAGAGCCAAATGTATAAGTAAGAGCAATAGAGGTGGAGAAGTTGTAATCGGTTGCTAACTCGCGCTGTCTTAGCAAAACTTCCTCAAGACTTGCTTCACCTTTGGGTAATGAAAGCTGATTGCGAACAACATTGTACTGCGCCTGAAAATTTAATGAAAAACCTTCGAAAAGCCTAACTGAGGTTTGACCGAAAAACTCTATTCTATACCTTTGAAAATCATGCAAGTATTGATGACCCTCCAAACCCACCTCAATACTACCCCAAGGCTGCTGGATATTTACATTACCCTCAAATTGATGATTGAACATGTTCTCGCTACTCTTATTAAAAATGGTTTCTTTATAATAATCATAATATCCGTAACCTACTTGATAGGTAAAGGTGATGGATTTTCTTGTAGCTACTTCGTAAGGAAAGATAGAGTACTCAATACCCGGGCTTAAAACGATTTCATTTCTGATGTTTCGTCCATTAAAGGTCAAGTATGTACCAAAGAGACCAGCAGACCAATGCTGATCGATACTTTTTATCGCATAAGAATCAAGACCATGCCGGTGCTGTTTGCTAATAATAGGTTCATCGCGGTCGGCAGTTTCAATTTTCACCCTTTCATAATTAAAATAGGGTCTGATGCGTAATTTCCAATTTTCGTTTACCTTGTCAGCATAAAAGCCCCATCTAGAATCGAACTCACTCTTGTTCGATTCTAATTCTAATTCTACTCGGCCACCATAAATCTGAAAAACCCAGTAATCCCACGGGTCAACGTTCTCCTCAACAGTCGTATTTTCTTCATTACCCTCATAATTAATTGCAAAGCTAGTGGCCATAGGCGTTTGCAAGGCAAAGGAGGTGAGTCCTAACTTCAGGTATTCTGTTAAAAGGATGCGTCTCTCTTCAAAAGTGGTATTATAATCGATATGGTGCCTAAGGGTGTACTCTGTACCTGCAAATGTGTTGCGTCCTATAAAAGAAAACTGATATTCACGACCACCTCCAGTCGTAGCCACATCTGTAACAAAAACATGAATGTCTGCTAGGTCTGGATCGCGCACATAATTCACAAAAGTTAGTTCAGTTCTAACATAATCATAATCACAACGATTACAATCTATATATACTAGAGGAACCCCTACTCGTGTTTGCACTGAATCAGAGACAGTCTGACCTATCAATTCTTTGCTCCCCACAAACAAAATAAAAGGAAGATACATTAGAAAAATAAAACTCTTTAAGGTACTATGCTGACTGAAATTCATATTTTCTAATTTCTGTTTGTTTTATTCTATTCTAACTATCCTATAAAAATAATCTTTTTTGCACGTTATGCAAAAAAAGCGATGATAATAATCATTTATAAATACTTACTATTAATAATTACCTAGGGTAGTAATGTTGCCTTGTATTGATGTTTCGCAAATTCACCGTGCGGTTTTAGTTCTGTCTAGCCTCATCTCACGCAGCCTTTCGAACCGTTTGTATCAAAACGAATGTACGCTTTGCAAATGCAAGCGATGGGTTGTTTTTTATTTTACTATCACCTCAGCACATCCACTTTTAAAATCAAAGAAAAAGTTTTTCTCTATATTTTTCTCGTATCTCTCCAATTCACCGATAGTCGTAAAAGGATTTGAAATATCTTTGAGAGGAACAACATATAGCTTTTCAGGAGCAGCACCTTTACCTCCCAAACCAATCACTCTAAAAAACTGGCACATCCTTTTTCTTTGCATATTCTCTGTGCCGATTCAATTGAGCAGGAGTAGAAAATTCTAGACCATTCATATACTTATGTTATACACAAAAATGCCTGCGCCCAAAACAATAAGGCCAACTACCTTTAAAATTACTCCTGTCATTTGGTTCATATTTTGACAAATCAATTATTTGATTTACTATTCTTCGCTAGCATGGTTTTACTAATCACACAACCAACAATATCACCTCCCTCCCAACTCAATCACCTCCAAATCCCGAATATTGCCCGCATCCAACACAAACCGCAACAAAGTTCTCACTTTGTGAAAGCCATATATACCAGCTGCGCCAGGATTCATGTGCAGGCACTGTATTTTCTTATCGAACATTACTTTTAGAATATGAGAATGGCCCGAAATGAACAACT
>CAYVLC010000223.1:0-2823 GCA_964452155.1 uncultured Dysgonomonadaceae bacterium | reverse complement strand
TTGTCATACCATGCTACAACTTTCACAAAAGTTGGGCTCAATTGGATACCTGCATCAACATCAAAGATAGATGTGCGAGCGTCGCCAATGAAATCGCTAGATACAACCGCTTCGTCTGTGTAGCCTAAAATTCCTTTCAATGAACCTTCAGAAGCTTCTTTCATTACCTTGCAGATGTTTTCGTAAGTAGTTTCTTTTTCTAAACGTACTGTTAAGTCAACAACCGATACGTTAAGCGTTGGAACGCGAAGAGACATACCTGTTAGTTTTCCGTTCAATTCCGGAATTACCTTGCCTACTGCTTTGGCAGCACCTGTAGATGAAGGAATGATATTGCCAGAAGCTGCGCGGCCACCTCTCCAGTCTTTGGCCGAAGGACCGTCAACTGTTTTTTGTGTAGCAGTTACAGAGTGTACTGTAGTCATAAGACCCTCAAGAATGCCAAACTCATCATTCAATACCTTAGCTATAGGAGCCAAGCAGTTGGTTGTACAAGATGCGTTTGAAACAAATTTGCAACCTTTCTCGTATTTGTCATGGTTCACACCCATTACAAACATAGGAGTGTCGTCTTTTGAAGGAGCAGACATTACTACATATTTTGCACCAGCATCGATATGACCTTGAGCAGATTCTTTCGACAAGAATAAACCTGTAGATTCAACCACATAGTCGGCACCAACAGCGTCCCATTTCAAATCAGCTGGGTTTCTTTCGGCAGAAATACGGATTTCGTTTCCGTTTACTACCAATTTTCCGTCTTTTACGTCAATGGTTCCGTCAAACTGACCATGAATGGTGTCATATTTCAACATATATGCAATGTAGTCAACATCTAGTAAATCATTAATACCTACTACCTGAATGTTTTCTTTTGCTTGAATAGCACGGAATACCAAACGTCCAATACGTCCAAATCCGTTGATACCTACTTTAATCATAATTCTAAAATTTAAATTGTTATCTTAATTTGTTAATTGTCTTTTTTAATCAGAAAACAAATGTACTCTTTATTTTCTTTTTAATGAAACTTTTAATGTCAAAAACCTTAAAAATGCATCATATATCTTAGTTCTATTCTTAATAAACATCCAATAGAACATGTAGATGCATCCAATTTGACTATATTTGCACCATCAAATAAGCGAAACAACAAAAACAATATACAACTATGTCTGACGATAAAAAAATTATCTTTTCTATGGTGGGTGTGAGCAAAACGTTTCCGCCCCAAAAACAGGTACTAAAAAACATCTACCTATCATTCTTTTATGGTGCCAAAATTGGTATCATTGGCTTAAATGGGTCGGGAAAGTCAACGCTACTAAAGATGATAGCCGGAATAGAGAAAGAGTATCAAGGTGAGATTACTTCCGACAAAAGTTTTACAGTAGGTTACCTAGAGCAAGACCCCAAGCTCGACCAAAGCAAAACAGTCATTGAGATTGTGCGCCAAGGTGTGCAACCAGTTATGGATTTGTTGCAAGAGTACGAAGAGATCAACCTCAAGTTTGGCCTGCCAGAGTATTACGAAGACTCCGATAAAATGGACAAGTTATTTGTGCGGCAAGCCGAGTTGCAAGACAAACTAGATGCTGCCGATGCTTGGAGTATCGACAATAGATTGGAGAGAGCCATGGATGCATTGCGCTGTCCACCCGAGGAAGAGCCCATTAGTCATCTTTCTGGAGGCGAGCTACGCCGTGTGGCACTATGCCGTTTGCTATTGCAAGAGCCCGATGTGTTGTTGCTAGACGAGCCTACCAACCATTTAGATGCCGAGTCTATTGACTGGCTAGAGCAGCACCTGCAGCATTACAAAGGTACTGTCATCTGCATCACCCACGATAGATACTTCTTAGACCATGTGGCCGGATGGATTCTTGAGCTAGACCGTGGCGAGGGTATTCCCTATCAAGGAAACTACACCTCGTGGTTGGAACAAAAAACCAAACGCATGGAGATGGAAGAAAAAACAGTGAGCAAGCGCCGCAAAACCTTAGAACGAGAGTTAGATTGGATTCGTATGGCTCCCAAAGCCCGTCATGCCAAGGGAAAGGCTCGTTTGAACTCTTACGAACGCTTGCTCAACGAAGACCAACGAGAGAGCGAAGAGAAGCTGGAGATATTCATACCCAATGGGCCTCGCCTAGGCAACAAGGTAATAGAAGCACATGGTGTGGCCAAAGCCTATGGAGACAAGCTTTTGTTTGACAACCTCAACTTCTCCCTTCCTCCCAATGGTATTGTGGGCGTCATAGGCCCCAATGGTGCTGGTAAAACTACATTGTTTCGCTTAATACAGGGACTTGAAACTGTAGATAAAGGCACTTTCGAAGTAGGTGAGACCGTTGTAACAGCCTATGTAGATCAGCAGCACTCATCTATCGACCCCAAGAAAACAGTATATCAAGTAGTAGCCCAAGACTCGGAGTTTGTAAAAGTAGGCGGACGCGATATTAATGCACGTGCCTATTTGTCGCGCTTCAACTTCACTGGTGGCGATCAAGAAAAACTCTGTGGTGTGCTTTCGGGTGGAGAGCGCAATCGTCTGCACCTAGCAATCACCCTCAAAGCCGAGGCCAACGTGTTGCTACTAGATGAGCCTACCAACGATATCGATGTAAACACACTGCGAGCATTAGAGGAGGGCCTCGAAAACTTTGCCGGTTGTGCCGTAGTCATATCGCACGATAGATGGTTCTTAGACAGAATATGTACACACATTCTTGCCTTCGAGGGCAACTCAGAGGTGTTTTACTTCGAGGGTTCGTATAGCGAGTACGAAGAGAACAAAAAAATGCGATTGGGCAATGTAGAGCC
>CAYVLC010000222.1:0-2850 GCA_964452155.1 uncultured Dysgonomonadaceae bacterium | reverse complement strand
AGGCCGATTTCCAACAAACTACTGCAGGCTCGGTACTCCATTAGTACTCCCTCAGCGTTCCACTCTGTGAAATACTTGTAAACATATTGCACAAGTATTTCACAGGGTTTGTTGTCTTAAAGTATCATTTTGCATCATTGCAACATGGTTAGCACTGGGTAAGCAGTAATATTACATGTTTTGCCTATTTCTTATTACACACAAATAACAGTTCGCACCGGAGCACTGCAGTCCAAAGGGTTATCAATTTGCTACAGATAGTAAGGCTCCTAACGGAGCAAAAGACCGTTATATTCAATGTAAAACTCATTCATGAAAAAAAAGGGGGGGGTGCTACAATTTGATTATGCAATATTGTGTAACCAATATACTATCCTTCAAATATTAGCTAACAGTGCTCTAGGAGCAACACTATCTGCAGTAAACCTACACCCTCCTCACCTTAAGTATCGTATATGCTTACTGTAAATTGTTTATAGCAAGCAGTCTTATAAAAAATTAGACAGCAGCATGTAAAGCAAGCACATCCTTTTGCATCCAATCCCTTTTCTACACACGCACATATACACACCCTCTTCATAGACCAATTATATGATGCCATAGATAGTTAGCATATCGTCTAATAATCTCAAATGCAGCTCATTTAATAACTCCTCACATCTAAAAGCATTATTTGCACACAAGTTTTTTCAAATAATACTATCTTTGTTCTCATATATATACAAAAACCAAACTATTATGAAAAAGAGAAGCATCTTTGCGTTGCTATTTATTGCAAGCTTTATCCTGCAAGGATTTGCACAGAGCCCTACAGAGTGGAGGTTTAGCTTAGTGGATAAAGGTAACGGCCAAATTGAATTGGTTGCCAATGTAGCCATAGAGCAGGGTTGGTATATTTATGGTACAGACATACCCGATGGGGGCCCATATCCTACCTCGTTATCTATTGACAGGGTAGAAGGGGCTGTTGCAGTGGGAGGTTTTGAACCTCGAGACTCAAAGCTGATTTCTGGCTACGATGCAATTTTCGAAATGACTATTGGCTCTTACGAAAACGTAGCAAAATTCGTACAGCGTTTCAATGTAACCGATAAGTCTAAATTTGTATTGGAAGGCGATGTTCGCTCTCAGGCTTGCAATGGCACTGAGTGTACACCACCACTGCCAGTCGATTTTGCTTTTAAATCATCCAATCTACCACAAACAGTAGTAGCAACATCTACCCCAAGCGGAACATCTCTAGACGATAATACAGTAGCTGAGGGTACTGAAACAACAGACCAAGCACCCTTAGAAACAACTGATATGGATATGGCTCCATTTAATTTGTCTTCAAATGCCACTGATATTAGCAACAACGAGCTTTGGACACCAGTAATAGACGAACTGCAGGATTATGGCCTCAAAGGAAGTATAAAGGGGCAATCTTTGTGGTGGATTCTTATTGCAGGTTTTCTTGGCGGTTTCATTGCACTACTCACACCCTGTGTGTGGCCACTGATACCCATGACGGTGAGTTTCTTCTTGAAACGCAACAAAGCAAACCGAAAGAAAGCAATATCTGATGCCGTACTCTATGGTGTCTCCATTATAGTAATATATGTGTTGTTGGGATTGGCCATAACGGGTATATTTGGTGCAAGTGCACTCAATGATTTATCGACTAGTGCCGTCTTCAATATCATTTTCTTTGCACTATTGGTTTTCTTTGCTATATCGTTCTTTGGTGCTTTCGATTTGGTTTTGCCAGCATCGTGGACCAACAAAATGGATTCAAAAGCCGACTCAACCACCGGTATGCTTAGCATATTTTTCATGGCATTTACATTGGCCCTTGTCTCTTTCTCGTGTACAGGCCCTATCATCGGTACACTATTAGTAGAAACAGCCACCACAGGTAGCATCATAGCCCCCGCCATAGGTATGTTTGGCTTTGCATTGGCACTGGCCATTCCGTTTAGTTTCTTTGCAATTTTCCCCTCGTTCTTAGAGAGTATGCCCAAATCTGGTGGGTGGCTCAACTCGGTTAAGGTTGTTTTAGGATTCTTAGAACTAGCACTAGCCTTTAAGTTCTTGTCGGTTGCAGACTTGGCCTACGGATGGGGCATTCTAGACAGAGAGACATTTTTAGTGTTATGGATTATCATATTTGCTATGTTGGGTTTCTACCTATTGGGTAAATTAAAAATGGCTCACGATAGCGATGTGCCTTTCGTTACAGTGCCACGCCTGTTCTTATCTATTATTTCACTTTCGTTTGCCCTCTATATGGTGCCTGGTTTGTGGGGTGCACCGCTCAAAGCCATTAGCGCATTTGCTCCGCCCATGTACACACAAGACTTCAATCTATATGAAGGGGCTGTACATGCAAAATCGTTAGACTACGAAACCGGTATGGCTTTTGCAAAGCAAGTAAACAAACCTGTATTGATAGACTTCTCTGGCTACGGATGTGTAAATTGTAGAAAGATGGAAGCATCTGTATGGACAGATCCTCGCGTGAAAAGCTTAATAGACGATGAGTTTGTATTGATTACCTTGATGGTGGACGATAAAACCCGCCTACCTGCCATTATAGAAGTAGAAGAAAACGGCAGAACAACCAAACTGAAAACAATTGGCGACAAGTGGAGTTATCTACAGAGGCATAAGTTTGCCTCCAACTCACAACCATTTTACGTGGTGCTCGATACTGAGGGCAAACCCCTAAGCCCATCGTATGCTTTTGATGAGAGTGTAGATAATTATGTAGAGTTTTTGCAAACCGGCATCAGCAACTTCAAGAAATAGATAATAGATTCAATAAAATCAGATAGAGATAAATACCGATAACAAAGTGCAGGCTTCGTT
>CAYVLC010000221.1:0-2862 GCA_964452155.1 uncultured Dysgonomonadaceae bacterium | reverse complement strand
GGTGCTTATTATGGTTTATCTGTGCACCAAGATGCTATGCTTCTGAAAATTGATAGTTAGGTAAGGTAAGCATTCTTTAAATCGAAACAGAGTTTTATTGTATAAACATGAGATATTTTAATTGTTAACATTTACGTTAATAACTGTATTATTTGTTAGGTTGTTTTTGCTTATGTGCGATTGGTATTCAAATTGAAACAATGTTCTTCTACTCGTCATTTCCGTTTCAACTTCTCACACTTATTTCAACATAAAAAATTGAGCTCCAAGACCACAATCAGATGATTCTGCTGAGCAAGCTTTCCATCTACAACCTTATCATTATCTTTGTTGTACTCCTATAATATCTCTTAAATAATTGTACAGAACAGCTTTTTATCTATATTTGTAGTATGCTTATAAAATTGTATGAAGATAGTCCCAATCAGCGCGAGATTGACAAAGTAATTGACGTGCTGCGTAATGGCGGTATAGTTATATACCCCACCGATACATTGTATGCCCTTGGGTGCGATGCCCTAAATGTGCGTGCAGTAGAAAAAATATGTGCCCTGAAAGGTATCAACCCGCAGAGAAACAATTTGTCCATCATCTGCTACGACCTCAGTGACATAAGCGAATATGCAAAAGTAAATACCACTACTTTTAAACTGATGCGCAAAAACCTACCAGGTCCTTTCACTTTTATTCTAAACACAACCTCTACACTTCCCAAGATTTACAAGAACAGGAAAACAGTAGGTATTCGTGTGCCCAACAACAATATTATTAGAGAATTGGTAACACAGTTGGGCAATCCTATCATGACTACATCTTTAAATGGAAACGAAGACGAGGCCGATGAATATAGAACAGACCCAGAATTGATTCATGAAAAATGGGGGACAATTGCCGATATTGTTGTTGATGGAGGGCATGGAGGGCTAGAGCCATCCACTATTGTAGATTGCACAGGCCATCTGCCCGAAATAACGCGACAAGGAAAGGGAGAATTAATTTCTTGATCTCTTGCCTCTACTTACTTAAACTATCTGCTTGTTATTTGTTCTAATATACTATACGATTTAAACTCATTAGAAAATATGAAAAGAATATATGCGCTAGTATTAATAACATTTGCACTGTTTTTTGTTACCACTTCTTGTTCAGATAAGGATGGCCCAAGTATAGAGAATATTGAGCTTATCTCTGCGACATATAGCCCTGCCAGCAAGAAGTTTACGCTAAAATATAGTGAAGGTACAACACAAACAGTTGATGCCATTGTTGATAATACTGTATCTCCACCTACAGCAAAGGCTACATTGAAAGACGGAACAGTTATATCGGTTAATGATGCGAGTATTGAAGGAGAAGCCAAAATTGCTAGCCTATCTGCTTACAAATACGTAAACGATTGGATATTTGAACGCATGAATATCTATTATTTATGGAATGATATGCTTCCGAAGAAGCCTGATTTTACCAAAAAACCAACTGATTTCTTTGATTCTTTGCTCAATAAATACAATGAAACATCAAATCCAAAGGGCGACAGATTCTCAGTGATTCGAGAAAATTATGTAGATTTAATCAACTCTTTAAAAGGTGTAAGTTCTTATGATATAGGATTTGACTATAAACCATTTCTCGTAGAAAAAAACTCAGACCAGGTAGTTTTTGAAGTTCTCTACCCAAAAAAAGGCACAGATGCTTATGCAAAGGGAATTGATAGAGGTATGGCAGTAACTGCTGTAGATGGTGTGAATATTACTATAAATAACTTTAGGAGTGTTCTTTCAGGTGCATCTCCAAAAGTTCTAACCCTTTATAAATATGCTGATAAAGAAGAAAAACAGGTAACTATACAGATGGCAAAAGATTTTGCAGAAAATCCAATATACATGGATAGTGTATATACTATTGGCGACAAAAAAGTAGGCTATCTTGTTTATAATTTTTTCAGCCCAGGTAAAGATGATGGTTCTTATAGTTACGACAAACAACTAATGGCCTCTTTAGCAAAAATGCAGGGTGCTACGGAGTTGGTGTTAGATCTTCGCTACAATAGTGGTGGTAGTGCTTCTTCTGCAGTGGCTTTGGCAAGTACATTGGTAAAAGATAGATCTACCGACAATGTTTTGACAATAAATGAATACAACAGTTATTTGCATCAAGCATATAAAATAATATATAAAGCTGACGATTACAATATAGACTACTTTATCGATACGATATATAAAAAAATATACAATGATAATGGTGATGTTATAGATGAAGAATTTATATCGGATGTTCCTGCATTAAATATCCAGCATCTATATGTACTTGTTTCTGATTGGACTGCATCGGCAAGCGAATTAATTATAAACGGTTTGTTGCCATATATGGATGTGACGTTGATAGGAACAACTACTGTTGGTAAAAATGTAGGTTCTTTTGTTTTATACGAAAAGGATGATTCAAAAAATAAGTGGGGTATGCTGCCTATTACGTTCAAGTATTATAATAGAGAGATGAAAGCAGACTTTTATGATGGCTTTGATCCCGATTTCGAAATAAATGAGTTTAAATATCAACTTATAAAGCTCGGAGAGGACAACGAAACTTTATTAAGTAAAGCATTTGAAGAGATAGCTGGCAGTAGTGTGCAATTAAAATCGAGGTCAACTATGAGTAAACGAGTGTTGAGGGATTCGAAAATGATTGAAATGGATGCACCGAAGTTTATGCTTAAAAATAAGTTGCGATTTGAATTGTATGATGATATACGGGGTGAAAGAATAAATAACATGATTAGATAAGCTACTTACTTAGTTACTTGAGCCATATAGGATGCTTCTTTATTTTGTTTTTTTCAATAGCATCGTACTTTATGTACTG
>CAYVLC010000220.1:0-2925 GCA_964452155.1 uncultured Dysgonomonadaceae bacterium | reverse complement strand
TTCATCGGTTTGCTCCTTTCGTTATATTGGTGTTGCTACGGCCTAGTAGCCATACAATTGATATTTCGGCTTTTGTGGGTCCTACCCAATGCCTATCTTTGGTGGCTTGCCACACATAACAATGGTCTATAGGAAGGTACTCCTCATACTCACCACCCAAATAGCCTACTCCTAGTGTGAAGTCGATATTCAGTCGTTTGGCAATTGGCAGCGAGTAGCCATACGCTACACCAGCGCCATAGCTCCACTTGTCGCCCAAGTATCCGCGACCACCCGTTGCAATATCGTAGGTGAGCAGCTGCCCATACACTCCTATGTGATGACCAGTGAGGGGTTTTTCTGAAGCCAATTGACCAAACCATTTTCGTAAAGCTACATCACCACCATAAGTCCGCCAATACTTATGTTTAGAATCGTTTTTCCACCATGCGTAGTGCCAATTGGCTGCCACACTCCATTTTCGGCCAAGATAAAGCTCCACTCCAATATTTGGGGTGGCTATAATATCAAGCAAGAAATTGGTTTTTACTGCCATGTAAAATGGCTTAGCACTTCTTTCACCTAGAGACTGCTGTGCAAGATGGGGCTTACCTCCAATAGATGTTGTTTGTTCTTCACCCAAGCTTACACTAGCATCATTGTTGTTTTGGGCAAACGATCCGTTGAGCCATATAAGAGAGAATGTCAACACTAAACAACACCTCTGATAGAGCATAATAGAACTTGGTAACCTCATGGCTTTGTATTTTTTTTAATCTATTTTACAGATAAGTGGATTATCGGGAGTTTTTCTGAGACAGCAAAATGTTTTTGTCTTTAATAAATTGTGCTACAACCAAAACAGCTCCTTATTGAGAATATTTTATTGTACATGTTTTGATTACTGTAAAAGTAGCTATCTTGAACAAGGTTTTGTTATAAATAGTAAAATTATTATCCCATTTCGTAAACAAAACTTATTTGAAAAGGCCTAGGGCTCTCATTATAACAAAAAAACTCTTATCTTTACAATATATATGTATACACACAAATCAATAAATAATGATTTACTCCTTTTTCGCGCTGATCCGGTATTTGTAATTCTATTTTGGCTAGTTCTTTTTTTTGTTGATCCGAAAAAGAACACAGCCAAACGGATTTTTATGTTCTTTTTATCTTTACTGTTAGTCAACTATATCATACACTGGCTCTATTTCAACAAACTTCACCAAACATACCACTTACTCGATAGTGTATGGACATTTACCTCTCTCTCCATATTCCCCCTTTATTATTACTACATACGGCTGCTAGCCAGAGACCAAAATATTAATTACAAGTGGGGCTGGATACTGATTCCTGCAAGTATGCTCAGTATCTTTTCTGCAATCATCTACTTCTTGATGAGCCCCCATGAGATAGAGATATTATCCAACGAAATACTCTATAGCAATAGGCCCCAGAGTGAAGATTACTCTACACTTATAAAAATGTACATACTGAAAATTTACCTTTTTAATCTAATTTTTAAGGTAGAAGCGATTGCAGCAGTTTTTTACGGATTTCGTCTCATAAAGCGGTTCAATCTAAAACTAAAAGCCTACTATTCAGACACATACTACAAGGAGCTGTACAATATAGGCCTAACTCTTTTTTTTCTTCTGGCTGCGGCCATTATCTCTATACTATCAAGCATTGTAGGCAAAACACGCTTTGTTCAAAATCCAGAGCTGTTAGCACTTCCGTCCATAGCCCATTCCTTTGCTCTCTTTGGCTTAAGCTATGGTGGATATAAACAATCTTTTTCTATAAGAGAGTTCATGAAAGAGCTATGTCAGAAACAAGATGAGGAATGTGATGAGCAAATGGAGAATGCTGAGGATGGTGTTTTATTGGGGAGCATATATGATGAATTGTATGTGAGGATGGAATATCTCTTAAGTGATGAGCAAATTTTTAGAGACCCTGACCTGAATTTAGATGATTTAACTTCGAAGCTAGGCACAAACAGGACCTATGTATCACGTCTTATCAATAATAAAACCCAATATAATTTTCGCGATTATATAAATTCTTACCGCATAAGATTTGTAAAAGAGATGCTCGCCTCTGATAAAGGTGAGCGGTTAACGCTCGAAAAAATAGCCATAGAGGCAGGTTTCTCGAGCGAAAGCTCTTTTTATAGGGTGTTTTCGAAAATGGAAGGAACTACACCTGCAAAATATAGAAAAAAAATAAAGACCGACGAGGTAAAAAGATAACAGGGGGGGGGTGATTTTTATCTCCTTCTCTTCAGTGATAGGATGTATATTGCGAAAACATGAGTGTTGTATTACGAACTACGATAAAATAGTTCATTTGAAGCAACAGGAAATCTATTACATGTGGAGGCAGGTCGGCAACTCGCCTTATGCAATTAAAAAATAAGAATGATGACATGTTATGGCATGTAAACAGAATTGACACACTGGTGGCAAAGCCTTATCAACAAACACTATATGTGATAAAAAATGGCACACTGATGTAGCTAACTAAACTGATACACGCAAATAAATGCACCCACAATAGACTCCACCTACCACAAAACCCCGAGGAGTTGCATGTTTAAAGTAGTGTCTGAAAATAGAATGCGCGAGCACCAGAGAAGTCGTATGTTTGTATCTTCATGAGCCTAGGCTACAGGCACGCAACCTCTAGAGGGTGAAGTGGTGTGTGCATGTTTTCAATTTGCATCTGATCTCTTTTTGTATCTGGTTCCGCAATACCTCATGGCCAAACGCATCAAAATTGCTTTTTCATTGCTATACGCTCTTTTCGCCAAGGGAGCTTTGTAGAAACATACGCATACTAGAGAAAATGGAGCCGTTTGTTGCGTATAAAAACAATTGCCTACCCCTATCGGACACCTCCGACTGGGCAAAAAATTTGTAGCTAAAGGAATCGGAC
>CAYVLC010000219.1:0-2935 GCA_964452155.1 uncultured Dysgonomonadaceae bacterium | reverse complement strand
TGTTAGCGTTTGAGCTTTAATCATAGAAACTCCAGAAAAAAGAATTGCTGCAAATAAAATAATTTTTTTCATGTCTGTATTTTTTAATTGTTAGTTTTAAAAATATTTTGTTTTATTTTTATACAACAAAGATAACATCAGCTTATAGCAATTCTTGTAGCTTAATGTGTAAGTGTATGTCGTAATTTCATTACAAATGATTGAACAGTACTCTTAAGCACTAGAGAGTTTTAAAAATCCATTCTTTATTTCGCTACTTTCAATTAAAAAAAGGCGCTACTTTCGTAACGCCTCTATAAGTTGGAACTCTATGGTTGCCACAATTATTTAATCTAGTTCTTAAAAAACAACACCTCGTCTATTGCATCTATCACAATGGGCTTAGATTTATCTACAGTACCTGACAGCAAGTCTTTCGAAAGCTGGTTCAACACCTTGCGTTGGATAACACGCTTCACTGGCCGAGCACCAAACTCAGGATTAAAACCTTCCTCGGCAATGCTTCTAACTGCCTCAGGAGTATATTCCAAATCTATGCCATTGAGGTGTAGCATTTTTCTAATACCACCCAATTGTAGCTCTACAATCTGAGCAATTTCACTTTCTGTCAACGGAGTAAACATAATTATTTCGTCAATCCGGTTCAGAAATTCGGGACGAATGGTTTTTTTCAACAAACTCATCACCTCAAGGCCTGTTCTTTCTATTACCTCTTCGCGATTGCGAGCTGTGATTTGCGAAAACTTATCTCGTATCAGGGTAGAGCCCAAGTTGGAAGTCATGATTATAATGGTGTTCTTAAAATTGACTACCCTACCCTTATTGTCGGTCAAACGTCCATCGTCTAACACTTGTAACAAAATATTGAATACATCGGGGTGTGCCTTCTCTATTTCATCAAACAGCACCACAGAGTATGGTTTGCGACGAATGGCTTCAGAGAGTTGACCACCCTCGTCATATCCCACATATCCGGGAGGTGCCCCAATAAGGCGCGAAGCACTAAACTTCTCTTGATACTCGCTCATGTCTATACGGGTGAGCATATTTTCGTCGTCAAACAGGTACTCGGCCAATGCCTTTGCCAGCTCTGTTTTGCCCACTCCCGTTGTGCCAAGAAAAATAAATGAACCAATGGGTTTCTTAGGGTCTTGCAATCCAGCACGACTACGTCGCACCGCATCTGCTACAGCATGTATGGCTTCTTGTTGACCCACCACACGTTTGTGCAACTCTTGCTCTAAATGTAGGAGTTTCTCACGCTCGCTTTGCAGCATTTTACTCACCGGAATGCCTGTCCAACGCGCCACCACATCAGCAATATCCTCAGCATCTACCTCTTCTTTTATCATTGGGCGTGCTCCTTGGCGCTGATGCAACTCATTTTTAGCTGATTCTATTTCGGCTTCAATTTGTTTTATTTTTCCATAGCGTAGTTCTGCAACCAATCCGTAGTTGCCTTCGCGCTCAGCTTTATCAGCTTGAAACTTGGCATCTTCTATCTCTATTTTGTTTTGTTGTATCTTATTGATAATCTCTTTTTCAGATTGCCACTTGGCTCGCAACACATTCTCTTCTTGCTGCAAATTCTCGATCTGCTTGGTCAAGATATCTTCTTTGGGCTTGTCGTCTTCGCGTTTGATGGCTTCGCGCTCAATCTCTAATTGCTTGATGCGCCTACTTATTTCGTCTAATTCTTCAGGCACAGAGTCCACCTCCATACGCAATTTGGCCGAAGCCTCATCCATCAAGTCAATGGCTTTATCAGGCAGGAATCGGTCGGTAATATATCTGCTCGATAGTTGCACCGCTGCAATGAGAGCCTCATCTTTGATGCGCACTTTGTGATGATTTTCGTACCTCTCCTTCAGTCCACGCAATATAGAGATGGTATCGGGTTCGCTGGGTTCGTTCACCATCACAATTTGGAAACGACGCTCTAGTGCTTTGTCTTTCTCGAAATACTTCTGGTATTCGTCCAATGTAGTTGCCCCAATAGCACGCAGTTCGCCACGCGCCAATGCAGGTTTCAAAATATTGGCAGCATCCATTGCACCATCTCCTTTGCCAGCACCCACAAGTGTGTGAATTTCGTCGATAAAGAGAATAATATCGCCATCAGACTTCACCACTTCATTCACAACCGATTTCAATCGCTCTTCAAACTCACCTTTGTATTTGGCTCCAGCTACTAAAGCACCCATATCGAGCGAGAAAATCTTTTTACTCTTCAAGTTTTCGGGCACATCACCACGAATAATGCGGTGCGCCAAGCCTTCTGCAATAGCAGTTTTACCTGTACCAGGTTCGCCAATCAAGATGGGGTTGTTTTTGGTTCTTCTACTCAATATTTGTAGCACCCGCCTTATCTCCTCGTCACGTCCAATCACAGGGTCGAGCTTTCCTTCGCGGGCTTTCTCTGTGAGATTCTCGGCATATTTGCTTAGCGATTGATACGTATCTTCGGCCGACTGACTGGTTACCTTCTCACCCTTGCGCAATTCATCTATGGCCATTTGCAAATGCTTCTGAGTAATACCAGCATCTTTTAGCATCTGCGAAGCAGTGCTCTTTTCGCTCAGTAGTGCAAGTAGCAAGTGCTCTAGCGATACATATTGGTCGCCCATCTTACTAGCATAATCAGCAGCTTTTTGCATCACTGCATTTGTTTCGCGACTTAGCATGGGGTCTCCACCCGATACTTTTGGATAAGACTCAATCTCCCTATCTAAGGCCAATTCCAAGTTGCGCGTGTTCACACTTAGCTTGTTGAACAAGAAGGTGGTTATATTCTCGCCTACCAACATTAGCGATTTTAATAAATGAGATGGCTCTATTATCTGCTGATTGGCAGCTTGGGCCAATGTGATTGCTTTTTGTAAAGCCTCTTGGGCTTTAATTGTAAAGTTGTTATAGTTCATAGGTATGTTGTTTT
>CAYVLC010000218.1:0-3009 GCA_964452155.1 uncultured Dysgonomonadaceae bacterium | reverse complement strand
ACTGCTAACTGATATAAAAAAAACATTCTGCACCTCTAGTAAAGTAAAAGAGGGAAACAATACATGCATTAAAGCTAAATGATTGTTTCCCTCTGTTGTATATGGAGTGTGCTATAAAAAGACCGCACTTAGACAGGCACAGTGTCTGCACTTCACAATAAGCGCAGTGGCTATACTACGACAGGCTCAGTGACCAGGCCTTTCAAAAATCCATTGTCTCTTTTTCTACTTAAACTCAATTATCAATTCAATCACTTCTCTTGGGGCATATTTTCCAACAGTTTCACAAAGAAATCCCACCATTTGGGTACAGATGCAATCTCTGTTTTCTCGTCAGGCGAGTGCGCATTGCGTATAGTAGGACCAATAGAAATCATATCTAAATGCGGATATTTTTCAAGAAAAAGCCCACATTCCAACCCCGCATGTATTACCTTCACCTCCGGAAAGCTATTGTAGAGGCTTTTGTATTCATCTTTGGCAACTTTTAGTACTGCCGAGTCAGGGTTGGGTTTCCATCCAGGATATCCTTCACTATTAACCACATCGGCTTTTGCCAATTTAAATACTGCCGTCACCGTGTTTACAACGTTGTGTTTTGCCGACTCTGTTAGGCTTCTCTGGCTGGTACCAACCTCAATAATGTTGTCCTTGCGCATTTTTATCGATGCCAAATTGGTCGATGTTTCAACCACACCTGGTATATCCTTGCTCATCTCTATTACCCCGTGCGGACAAGCCGTTAGGGCCAGCACAAGCTTCCTCACCTTTTTTGCTCCAATGGCTTTAGTAGGTGTCTCTGTCGATTCTAGAGTTATATCAACATTTGCATCAGTGTGCCTCAGTTCGTCTTGCACATCAGCCAATAGGTGGTTTAGCATTACACGCACCGTCTCTTTGTGCTTGTTCTTTACCCCTGCTATTGCATAAGCCTCGCGGGCAATGGCGTTGTGCAAATTGCCACCATCTATTTCAGACAAGACTAGTTTGTACTCCTCATCAATAAACTGGTGCAAAAAACGGGCCAGTATCTTGTTGGCATTTCCCAACCCGTGGTCTATATCGCTACCAGAGTGGCCACCCTTGAGGCCTTTGACGGCCACCTTAAACCAAAAGTAGTTTTTAGGAATATCCTTTGGTTTGTACTTAAAGTATGCCTTTGTGCCTCTTCCGCCCGCACACCCAATGTATATCTCTCCCTCCTCTTCGGTATCAAGGTTCAGAAGTATTTTGCCTGTCATAAAGTTTTGCTCCAAAGCATAAGCACCCGTTAGGCCTGTCTCCTCGTCAATCGTAAACAGCGCCTCTATCTTGCCATGCGCTATATCTTCAGATGCAAGCACTGCCAGCTGAGCCGCCACACCAATACCATTGTCGGCACCCAGTGTAGTTCCTTTGGCCTTTAGCCACTCTCCCTCTACAATTGTTTCTATGGGGTCGTTATCAAAGTCGTGTTCCACATCGGCGTTTTTCTCACACACCATGTCCACATGAGATTGTAGTATCACTGTAGGCACATTTTCTTTTCCTTTGGTTGCCTCCTTTGTAATGAGCACATTGCCCGCCTTGTCTTGTTTTGCGGCTAGGTTGTGTTTTTTTGCAAAATCTAGCAAATAGGCCAGTATTTTGTCTTCTTTTTTCGAGGGTCTAGGTATTTGAGTTATTTCGTAAAAATAACTCCACAACTCGGCTGGTTTTAAGTCTTTAATTGTCATGCTTATAAAGTTTATTGTAATGTATGTATTATTCTCTATTCAGAAATCTTTAGATGTTTATCTATCGGCCTTTGACATGAATTTATATAGCTTCTGTTTCTCTTTATAGCTTTTATGAGCCATATCTACTGATATAGACCCTCAAAAACTAATCTTATTCTGTAAATTTACGAGAAATATTTGTGCAGACAAATATTTTTGTATCTTTAAGACCATTTTTTGGCAAATAATTATCTAATTAAACTATCTTTGCCCCTCAAATAACAAAAAAAACAATGGTACAAACTATCATCATATCAATAATTCTCTTGGCCATAGCTATTATGCTTATGGGTGTTAGGGTGTTTTTTACCAAAAAAGGGTCTTTCCCCAACACACACATCAGTGGTAGCCAGCCCATGAAAGACCGTGGTATCACTTGCGCCTCATCGCAAGAGCGAGACATACAAAATCATGTTAGTCCAGTTATGGAAATGCTTAAATCAGATAATTTCTAAATTTATATATTAAGATGAAGAATAACTATGTTATCAGCGGCATTCTTGCTGCTGCATTAATTTTGCTTTACATTTTGCATTTTACCTCTAAGCCAAACAGTGCTGGAGATCACGTTAAGTATGAATATGCAGCTGGCGATAGTATTGCCCTACCGATAGCTTATGTGAATGTAGATTCATTATTGATGAATTACAATTTCGCTAAAGACCTTAACGAAGCACTTATGAGAATTGAAGAAAACTCTCGCGCATCGCTCACTCAAAAAGAGCGTCAGGTGCAAACAGCAGCTCAGGAGTTTCAGCGCAAACTAGAGAACAATGCTTTCTTGACACAACAGCGTGCGGAGGAAGAGCAAAGCCGTATTCAACGTATGGGCGAAGAGTACCAACGTATGGCGCAGCAACTGGGCAATGAGTTGGGGCTGGAGCAACAAAAACTAAACATCCAATTGTCAGACAGCATTAGAGGAGCCTTAAGGGATTTCAATAAAAACAGAAATTTTGATGTAATTCTTAGCAACACCGCTTCAGACAATATTCTCTTGGCGCACCCTAAGTATGATATTACCGACGAGGTAATTGTTTACTTAAACAAACGCTACGGTCCTGCAACATCTGTGTCTGACGTCAAGAAATAGTACTGCAAAACGTACTCATACAACAGAGACAAACAAAACGCATTCATCTTTTGTAGGCAAGATGATGGCATTACAATAGTATAGATTTAGTGCTTCGGGAGCTCATGCATGTGGTGTGTGAGACTTTTGGAGCACTTTTTTTGCTGTCACTCTTAAAAA
>CAYVLC010000217.1:0-3033 GCA_964452155.1 uncultured Dysgonomonadaceae bacterium | reverse complement strand
ATGCAGGTATCCAATTGAGCCCAACTTTTGTGAAAGTTGTAGCATGGTATGACAACGAGTGGGGCTATTCTAACAAAGTTGTTGAACTTGTTGAGCACATGGCCAAAGTGAATGGTTAATTTATAGACCGTTCTTTATTATACATATATACAAATACACAAAAAGAAACGTTCTCGAGCAATCGGGGACGTTTTTTTGTGTTTCTATATTTCTTGCTTGCCTTTGATGAAAAAGCTGACGGCTAACAGCTAATAGCTGCTTGCTATTCCTACAGCCCTACAAATAGTAAGTATGCACCAAAGCAGCACCCCCATACTTCACACTACTCCCATCGTATTAGTTTTAGAAATACTTCAAATAGTCAGAAATTTATCTATCTTTGTTTATTACAAATAGATGAAACTCTTGTTGCAAAAGTATGGTATTCGCAACAAAGAGGTTAAATAAGAAATAGCATTGGTTAATGAAAATATATACCCTACTCATTGTGTCACTTTTTTTGGTTGTTGTCTCTTGTCAAAAAGACGAAGCACCTTCATTATTTATTAAAGACACAACCATAGATCTCTCTAATGCAGGGGGTTCGCAAACCATCTCTTTTGTATCTAATATGAATTGGACTGCAAAATCGTCTCAAAATTGGTGCACCATCTCCCAAACAAGTGGAGGCGCATCGACCCAAAGTATTTTGGTAACAGCTACTGCCAATGACACCTTCGAAGCCCGAAGCTGCACCATCACTTTTATAGTGCAGGAGTTGACACATAGCATAATAGTGTATCAGTCTCAGGAAGACGCAATTATACTTTCGAGTAAAAACACAAACCTATCGAGCGAGAGCCAAATGGTGGAGGTGAAATTGAAAACCAACGTTGATTTTGAGGTTGTAATTGGGGCTGCCGATAAGAGTTGGGTGTCATATACCGGAACAAGGTCGTTGAGAAGCGAAACACTGCAATTTGCTATTGCAGCCAATGGGGCTTATACAGCACGATCTGCAGAAATATCTATAAAAAACAAAACTACCAGCCTGCAAGATATACTTACTATTACCCAAGAGGGAGCATCGGTAGCAACTCCGATTATAACCCCCCTTGGCGGAACTTATGCAACCGCCCAAACTGTAACGATAACCTCTGCAACAGAGGGCGCACAAATAAGATATACCCTTGACAGTAGCAACCCTACAGAAACTTCGCAACTATATCTTGGCCCAATACCAATAGACACTGGTGCAACAATAAAAGCAATAGCTATTTTCGAAAACAAATACATAAGCACTATAGCAACAGAAACATTCACAATAATAACCCCTGAAACAGAAATTATTGTCGGATCTACTGATATAATTCAGCACATAGATGCTTCAAAAGATTTTATTTTTCAACTAAATGATTTGAAAGATAAGGAGGTTTTTTTCGTCTTTACCAACACAAACGAAAAAAAGTCGATAGCACTACCACAATTGCGAAGCGATATTACAACCACCACTAGGGCCAATAGATCTACTAGTTTTTCGGAACCAGCTACTTTTATTGTATCCGGAAAGCCATCTATCTCTGAATTTAATAATGGTGTGTGGAAAGAATCTTTGAATAGAAAAGTAACAACTAGGCGACAACAAAATGTGGCTACGGGCTCCCAAAACATAGAGATTGGCTATAGCCAAGACTTCTATGACGAAGACGGAAATGCAATTAAATCTACTGTGAGAAAAGTAATATCGGCACATGGCAAGAATCTGTATATGTGGGTAGCCAACGATTGTTGGGGGGCCGATAGTAAAAAGCAACATCACGTTACTCAACAAATGATTGATGCATTTGCACCTAAGTTTCTAAGCCCTGGCAATGACAATGATATATATGAATGGGTTGTAAATATTGCTGGAGAACCATGGGGGCCTACCCCTTATGACAACTTAATCCCAGCAACCGACGACATTCATATATGGTTGATGGATATAGATGATGATGACAAGACTACGGGACAGGTAACACTTGGGTACTATTATGGTAGAGATAATTTTCTTAAAACGAGCTATTCAGATTCAAACGAAAAGTTGTTGTTTACAATAGACGCCGTTCTTTTTGGTAAAACAACCAACGGATCGTGGAGTCTGACAGACTATTGGCCACAAGAAATGATATCTACATTGGCGCACGAATTTACTCACATGATTTACTTTTATCAGCATTCCATCTTAACAGATCTGGAGGCTAATACGGCTATAAACGAGATGTGCGCTCAGTGTGTAGAAGACTTAGTTGCCAATAAAATAATGGCCAATGGGCCAAGAGGAGTTCCGTATGCAACCTCGTCTGCTGGCAATAGTGGCAACAGAGAGGGCAGACTGCCACTATATAACACTCACAAGGATTACAACTTTTTAGATTGGAGCTCAAACAAAGACGAAGCCCTTATAAATTATGCTAAGACTTATGCATTGGGGGCCTACTTGATGAGAAACTATGGTGGAGCAAATTTCATAAAAGAGCTCATACAAAACAACTATACAGATAGCTACTCTATTGTAGAGGCTGTAAATGCAAATGGAGGAGCGGTGCAAAACTATGGCCATGTTCTTCAAAGATTTGGGGCAGCTAGTCTCTTGTCTGATAATACACAAATGGCCACAGGATATAGATACAATACGGCCAACTGGAGTAGCTCTACTATTAATGGCATATCTTATGACTTGGGGGCTATAAATTTATACAACTATGCACCACAACCCAACATAGACAATGTACTACCCGATACCCAAAAACCTGGTTCAAATATACTCTACAGAGCTGGTAGCTACTTGAATGGTAAAAAAGAGTGGTATTTTAGTGGTATGAGTGCCGATACAAAGCTAACAGTTGTTGTGAAGTAGTTTGTTGCTTGAATAAGATTTTGGTCTTTAGAAAATAGAGCTGGCAATAGAAAAGAAAACTTAGAAACCCCTGTCAATCCGACACGCAAGTGAGGAATCTTTTGAAAGGGACTAGTGTCTAGAGACTAGGGGAGTATAGTGCTAGGTGCTAGGTG
>CAYVLC010000216.1:0-3135 GCA_964452155.1 uncultured Dysgonomonadaceae bacterium | reverse complement strand
ACATAGTGAATCACTAAAAATAAAGCGCTCCTAATCTAGCACTACGAGTAATGCTAAGAGGCACAAAAAATTTTACTGAAAACAAATAAAGCCTTAACCAAAACATAAAAAAAGCAAGCAAAGCCGCCATTTCGTAATGATTATTTATAGAAACGACGGTATATTTACTTTATTGCTTATATTTGACGCCTCAATACATTAGGCACTATTTTATTTAAAACAATCTTTTTAACAGGATGCTATGAAAATGCATACATGGTTCTCCCTCCTTTTATTCTGCTTGTTGTCAGCTGCTACTTTTGCTCAAAAAAATGAAGTAAAAGTAATGTATTCTCCCGTACCGCTTCAGCGAATAGACAATTGGGGCAGAGACCTTGATGGTCTCAATGCCAAATATACAGGAGCGTTTATGATAGAATACAACCGCTATGTAAAACCGCGTCTTAAATTGGGGGTCAACATAGCGTACGACAACAAAAATATATCAGGTACAAAAACTGGTGGTTTTATGAATCCACATCCTCCTTACGATTGGATTTCTACTTCGAGCAAGCAAGCCAATAAAGAGGGCTGGCTTTTCTTCGGACCTCAAGTGGGATACGAGTATATACAAACAGAAAACTTCCGCATGGGCAGTCTTTTTGGAGTGTCTATGGTAGTAAAGAATAACGACAATGCTGTTGAGGGGGCATTTATAGACAAGTGGACCGATACGAATTTCTTTTTCCATACAGAGGTGATAAACTTCACTTGGGGAAAGTATTATGGACTTACAGGGCAGCTGGGCTATGGACACAAAGGGTTGGTGAGTGTTGGGGGGTTTGTTAGGTGGTGATATAATATACAATAAACCGACCTTTTCTTTTTTATCAATACAATCTGTCAGAGAACAAATAATTAATAAACTCACTCACAAAAATTTAAGAAGTATATGCAAAAATATCTGCGAGGCATTGGTCAGGTAATGTTTCAAAATAATATTTACTCTGGATTTTTATTTTTAAGCGGTATTTTTTTCAACTCATGGCTTTTAGGATTGGCCGCTATTCTTGGCACAGTAATAAGTACAAGTACAGCTCAGGTAATGAAATATCCAGCAGAAGAGATTAAAAATGGTCTCTATGGTTTTAATGGAACACTAACAGGTATTGCCGTATTGTGTTTTTTCGAAGTTAGCACAATCACAGTTTTAGCAATAATAATAGGGGCTGTTTTATCCACATTCATAATGCACTATTTAAAGAAAATTGCCCCGCCATTTACTGCGCCATTCGTAATAGCAACTTGGCTTATAATATATTCATTGTTGTTTGTTTTCAACTTTGCGCTATTGCCATCCTCACAATTAACAGCAAATAGTCTTACACTTTTCTCAGCATCAAGCAATAGCTTTGGGCAAGTGATGTTTCAAAAAAATGTAATCACCGGGCTGTTTTTTCTTTTAGCAATAGTCATCAACAACAAAGCTATGGCTATCTATGCACTATACGCAGCTGTATTAGGTTCTTTAGTTGGATGGGTTTGGGGGTCACCTATCAATACCATTAATGATGGACTTATGGGTTATAATGCTATACTTTGCGCCATTGCACTTACAGGAAAGGGATGGAAAGATTTTTTGTGGATTACTATTGCTATAATTCTCTCTACTCTACTGAATATTGGTTTGGCTATGACAGGAATTGTTACTCTCACGGCTCCATTTGTAGTAACAACATGGATGGTATTGAAGTTGAAGAAATTTGAAAACTCAATTTCATTAAAGTCGAAAAAAAACAGAACTAAGTCTTAGTTGCGCTAAACTATCAAACCTACTATTCCTGAAACCCAGCATAAGCAATAGCCACCTGAGAAACTCCCCAAGGCACCTCTCTCCGACCCTTCAACCATTCATTGGCCTTGTAGGTAAGATACGATGAACCTACTCCCACAATAATTCCGCCCAACACATCCGATGGATAGTGCACACCAAGATACATGCGCGAAAATGCAACCGACGAGGCCCATGCATACATTGGTACAACCATTTGCCATTTTGGGAAAGAGAGCGCAAGAGAGGTAGCCAGATTGAAAGCCATGGAGGTATGACCCGATACAAAGGAGGGAGAGTAGTTGTCGCTCTGCTTGTCGCGCAATATTATTTTGTCGGGATAAGCTTCGAAAGGTCTTTGACGATTAAAAGCATATTTTGAGGTGAGCGTAATAGCTCCGTTTACCAGCATAGCTGCACCTGTAAAAATGCCTGCTTCGAATATCTTATCATCTTCTTGTAACCAACCATATATACCCAATCCTACAACTGAGCCAACCTCAACATAGATTGCTGACGAAGAGATGAACTTCATGGAAGATTTGAACCCTTTGCCAGCATCAATATGGTTGATGCTACTGGCCCAATCTATATCAATGTTTTGTGTGTAGGCGGTTGTTGTACAGCTTGCAAATATTAAGATAGAGATGGAGATTCTTGTAATATGTTTCATGTTATTTAATGCATTGAGCAAGCAAAAAGAAACTTATTAATAACAGATAGCTGAATCATTTCAACAAAAAATGAGTATATTTGTTTTGTAAGTGAAGACAAAATAGAAAACCTATCTAATAAATATTAAAATTAGAACCAATGGCAACAGTTGATAAAATAAGAAATAACTTGATCGATAAAATTATCTCAATTAGAGATAAAGAAATTCTTGAAGCTATTGATAAACTTGTTTCATTAGGTGCATCAGATATTGTAGAGTTGACAAACGAACAAAAAGAGATGCTTCAAATGAGTGAAGATGATATCGAAAACGGACTACTAATATCTCAAGACCAAATGAATAAACGCAACTTGGAATGGCTCAACGAAATGTAGTTTGGACTAAAACGGCAGACATTCAATTTGTAGGAGTTTTACAATACTGGTCAGACAAAAAAAATCAACCATCTATCCAAAGAAATTAATCAGACTTGTAACAGAACGTACTAAGCAAATTGCAAAGACACCATACATGCACAAATCTACAGATTTTAAAGATGTCGTAGGTTTAAATAGCGTAGAGAAAATTCATGAATTTTCTCTACAACCAGCGTCCATTTTCTCTACAACCAGCGTCCATTTTCTCTACAACCAGCATCCATTTTCTCTAC
>CAYVLC010000215.1:0-3160 GCA_964452155.1 uncultured Dysgonomonadaceae bacterium | reverse complement strand
GGGGTGGAAGGATTATCAATTTACTACACCACAGCAAGGCTCGTAACGGAGCTAAAGGCTATGATTTTCAATATAAAATCATTCATTAAAATAGGTCGCATCAATTTTAATTATACAACAATAAGTTACTAATGAGCTACTCATTAAATATATTAGCTACAAGTGCTCCAGAGGAGCAACTCTGTCTGTAGTAAACCCACACGCACCTCACCTCAAGCGCCGTAGGTGCGGCCTGCAAAATGTTTGCAGCAAAACAGTTTGATAAAACTTGACAGTAAAATTTAAAAGCAAACACATGCACGTTTGCATATCATCCCATTTCAATGTCATTTTCTTCTTTTTCCCCAATAATAAATTGGGTGGGGTCTCGGAATGACAGTACCCTCAACTCTCAACTCCTTACCTTCTCTTCAACAAATCGGGTATTTCACTTGGTTCTTTTGCCACAGGAATGCCTGCTGCTTCAAATGCCGCAATCTTCTCGGCTGCAGTGCCTCCACTACTTGAAATGATTGCACCCGCATGGCCCATTTGTTTTCCTGGAGGGGCAGATTGTCCTGCTATAAATACCGCTACAGGCTTGGTTATGTGTTTCTTTATGTACTCGGCAGCTTGCTCTTCGGCATCGCCACCAATTTCACCAATGAGGGCTATAGAGTCGGTGTCGGGGTCGTGTTCAAACATGGTGAGCAGCTCTTTGTAATAGAGCCCTACCACAGGGTCGCCACCAACGCCAATAGCTGTAGATTGGCCCATCCCTTTTGCTGTGAGGTTGTAAACCACTTCATAAGTGAGTGTTCCGCTCCTACTGATTACACCTGTACCCCCAGCTTTAAAAATCTTTGCAGGCATAATTCCCACCAAGCTTTTGTCGGGCGATATCAGTCCTGGGCAGTTGGGGCCAAGCAAATGTGCTCCTTGTTTGGCAATAAAGTTTTGTGCGCTCACCACATCTAGTGTGGGCACACCCTCTGTGATGCAAATAATCAATTTAATGCCTGCCGCTGCCGCTTCCATCATGGCATCTTTGGCAAAAGCTGCTGGTACAAATATTACCGATGTGTTAGCTCCCGTATCATTTACAGCATCTTTCACGGTGTTGAATACAGGAATGGCATCTACTAAACTTCCTGCCTTTCCGGGCGAAGTGCCTGCTACTACATTGGTTCCGTATTCCTTCATTTTAGAGGCATGAAACCCGCCATCGCGCCCCGTTATGCCTTGTACAAGTAGTCGTGTGTTTTTATCAATAAGGATACTCATATTATTTTTCTTTTTTAGAATCTATCTATTCTGCAATTTATTTCTGTTTTATATGAAGGTAGGCAAAGTGTCTGTGTCACTGCCTTTTTTTTTATTACTAAGCCAGCTCTACAGCCATACGTGTAGCCTCGCCCATGGTTTCGGCCAGATGAAATTTGCTACCCACTAATAGCTCCCTACCTTCTGCTTCGTTCGTGCCTGTCAGTCTTATTACTATAGGTATATCTGTATCTATTTGTTTAAATGCTTCGAGCAAACCCTTGGCCACATCGTCGCAGCGAGTTATTCCGCCAAAAATATTTATCAGCACTACTTTCACATCCTTGTCAGAAAGCAACAACTTCATTGCTTCTATCACCTTGGTTGGGTTAGAGCTACCGCCGATGTCCAAAAAATTGGCTGGGCTGCCACCATACAGTTTTATCATATCCATGGTAGCCATGGCCAGTCCTGCACCATTTACCATGCAGCCTATGTCGCCACCAAGGTGCACATAGCTAAATCCTTTCGACTTTGCTTTCTGTTCTTTTTTCTCCTCTTCGGTGGGTTCAAATAGGTCGTTTATTTTTTTTTGTCGATAAAGCGCATTGTCATCAAAAGTCATTTTTGCATCAATGGCCACTACTCTCTTATCTGGGGTTAGAATCAGCGGATTTATTTCGGCCAACGATGCATCTGTTGCTACAAAAAGCTTGTATAGCTTCTGGAATATACTTGCAGCTTGTCGTACCTCTTTTATATCGTCAAACAGGAGAAATGCTGCTTGGCGCGCCAAATAGTCAGGCATCCCAACATTGGGGTCTATGGTTATTTTATGAATCTTTTCGGGGGTGCTGTGTGCCACCTCTTCTATGTCCACGCCACCCTCTTTGCTAAGCATTAGTATGGCCGATTTCGTGTTGCGGTCTATCACGTAGCTAACATAGTATTCTGCTTCTATCTCTTCGGCTTTGGCCAGCAATATTCTATCTACTGTGTAGCCTTTTATATCCATACCCAATATATTGGCTGTGTGTTGGCGCATTTCTACGGTGTCTTTGGCTAGTTTCACACCTCCGGCTTTGCCCCGTCCTCCTGTTAGCACTTGGGCTTTTACTACTACTAGGTCGTTGTTGAAATCTTCGTATGCCTTTATGGCATCGTCCACACTGTGGCACAAGTAACCCGCATTGATGGGGATTCCGTACTTTGCAAAGAGGTCTTTGGCTTGATATTCATGAATCTTCATGGAGCGTTTGTTTTAGATGATTGTTTTTATAGACTTATTGAAAAGATTGGGCTTTGTAAAACTAGATTTTTTTGTTTGTAAAAAAAGCTTTACCTAATTCAACGTAAATGTAACCAAAATGTTTTAAATAAAATACTTTTTTGCGAAAAGATATTTGAGGGGGCTTAATAATCGATAATTGACATCGGGGGGGGGTGGGGCTGTGCAATAGGATATTGGCGCGCAAATGGCGCTGCTTGTTTTGTGTTCTCAGCTTCTACGCAGGTATATACAAAAGGCAGTAGTGTGTTGGTAGCGTGAGGATGCGTTGTGTGATGTTGGTTGTAAGGTTTTGTATTGTGAGAGGGGGGAGTAAACCTTTGGCAAACAGAGACTCCACTCAAATTTTCTTGTTGCATAAAAAGAACAGAATAGCATGAAATGGGATGCTATTCAAAATTATGTATTTACTAAAATGCTTGCTTCATAGTTATAATCTATATACCCAAACATTTTTGTGGTACCCCCCCCCCCACAACCGATGTGTCGGAAAGCAAGTTCGAAAGTTAGTTCAAAAACGTCTCGATTTCAGCCTCGACGATTGAAAATATTTCTTCTCCGATCACTTTTTCTTTTACTTCTCAATCGACCCGAAATGCACAGCACAATAAAAAAAAGTAAGCTCTTGCT
>CAYVLC010000214.1:0-3167 GCA_964452155.1 uncultured Dysgonomonadaceae bacterium | reverse complement strand
AACTAGAGACTAAGAAAATACGATTAGAGGCCAAATCGAGATTCGGAAATCGGAAAATATGATTATTGGCCTGAATGTCCAAAAGTTTTAACCATAGACGACACAGAGAAGGCAGAGAATTAAAAGTGAAAAGCGAGACTCTGAATTCGGAATTCGGTAAATGTGTTGATGGAAATACTTTGAACCACAGAGGCCGCAGTGTAGGTCTGAGGCGAAGAGGATTGGAACACGGATGAAGCGGTTGCGACTGATGACCACGCATAAACTTATCTGGAAAGCAGAAACTGTCAGCTCTTTACCCTGTTATTCCGAGAACACACCCAATTTATTATTGGGCAAAAAGAAGAGTATGACATTGAAATGGGATATTACACAAAAGTATGTGTTTGCTAAAATACTTAGCTCAAAAATAACTTTGCACCCGAACATTTCTATGGCACCCGACATCGACCGATGAGCCGAAAAACAAGTGCGAAAGGTGGTTAAAAATCGTCTATGTTTGAGCTTCTCCGATTAGAAATCGGGGAAGTGAGTTTTGACGATTTCAGCCTTTTGCACGCTAGTCTTTCGAGTGAAGCGGGCGCAATCTTGACCTTTTTTGCTTACTTTTTTGCGTCAAGGAAAAAAGTGTAAGTGGCTTGCCCCATGAAATCTGAATGTATATTTCATTGGGGGTTTTAGGGCAAAGCCCTTTCAACAAAGATTATATGAAATGGCTATCGCTTTACTCATTTAATAAGTCAAAACGTAAAAATTTTATTATCTCATATACAGCATGTTGCAAAAACATGTCATTGGTACGTTGTCAGGAATCTGTTGAAAGAATATCGAGACTAATAAATAAAAACTAGGGACTAGAAAAATGTGATGATAGACCTGAATGTCCAAATATTTTTTTTCTCACCGTACTGGCCTACCTACATGTCGGCCATTTGTAAACAATTGGAGCACACATAGGCCTTATAACTGGAGCTCACATAGGGCCTCCACTTGAATGACTGCCAATCGCACACCACCACTAGATCAGTACTATCGACCTACGCCTCACTCATCACTCGTCACGACCTATGCTCATCGCTTATGGCTCTCTCTGTAAACTGTTTTAACTGCACTGTATCGCCATCAAAAACAGCATAAGAGAAATAAGTCATCCAATCGCCCAGTATCACAATATTAGCGTCGTCTTTCAATGCAAGATTCAGCATAATGTGCCTGTGCCCAAAAACAAAATAGTTGATTGTGGGCATAGTCTGCAGCTTCTCCTTGGCAAACTTCACCAAGTGCTCTTTCTCTGGGCCCATGTAGCTTGCAATCTCACCGTTTACCCTACTATAATTAGACCATTTGCTGGCAAATGCCATGGTCCAGCGAGGATGAATTGCAGCATACAGAAAACGAAGAAACTTGCTGTGATATATCTTGCGGATAAACATAAACGACTGTTTTTCATCGCCTAGACCATCACCATGGGCAAGAAAAAACAACTTGCCACCCAGCATCTTCACCAAGGGCTTCTTCACCACAATCAAACCACACTCAGTCGCCAAATAGTCGGTCAGCCATATATCGTGGTTGCCAATAAAAAAATAGATGGGTATGCCAGCATCTGTAAGCTCTGCTATTTTGCCCAACAGACGTGTAAACCCTCTTGGTACTACATTTTTGTATTCGAACCAATAGTCAAAAATATCGCCCATCAAGTAAATCTCTTTCGCATCGGGCCTCACAGCATCAAACCAACGACACATTTTGCGCTCCACATCTGTAGAATTGTCATGAAAGACCGATCCCAAATGAGCATCAGACAAAAAGTATATTTTATTCTTCAAAATTTGTTTGTTCTAAAAAAGAAGATTCTGCTTCCTGTTTCAACATGGCATACATAGAGCCATACCTATCACTCAATACCTCTTTGGCCTAAAGTTGCTGCGGGCAGAGGGAGTATTATAGAAACCCCAGCTCCAACATGGCCTCTTCGCTCATCATAGACCTATCCCATGGTGGGTCGAAAACCAACTCTATCGTTACCTTATTTACAGCCTCCACAGCTTCTACCTTCATTTGCACATCGCTCAATATAAAATCTACTGCAGGGCAGTTTGGCGAGGTTAGCGTCATCTCTACTGTCACATCGTTGTTGTCGTCTATATCCACATCGTATATCAAACCCAAGTCGAAAATATTTACAGGTATTTCCGGATCATACACAGTGCGTAGCATCATTACTATTTCGTCTTGCAAATCTTGTATATCTTCATTCATAACATCATTGTTTTATTTGTTTTATATCTAACCCCATTACAATACATTTTGTTTAAATTACATCATGTTTTCGTCAGCAAAGCTATAATATCTATCGCCACACAATATCAAATGATCTAGCAAGCTTATGTCCATTATCTTAGCAGCATCTTTTAGCTTAGCGGTTATTTTTATGTCCTGCTCGCTTGGCATGCAGTTATTTGTAGGATGATTGTGTGCCAATATAATACCCGATGCATACCTATTGAGGGCCTCTCGTAGCACCAGCCGCACATCTAGTATCGTAGAACTAATGCCCCCCTCACTTACACGTAGTGTGCTCTCCACCCTATTAGATCTATTGAGAAACAAAGCCCATATCTCTTCATGATTCAAATCGCTCAATTTTGGATATAAAATCTGATAAGCATCTCGAGAGCAGGTTATCTTCTTAATCTCTTTAATTCCAGTGTTTTTACGCCTTCTGCCAAGCTCCAATGCGGCAACAATTGCAATTGCCTTGGCAGGGCCGATACCCCTAAATTGTGTCAGATCAGACACATTGTATCGTGCCAGTTTATTCAAGTCGTTTTCTGAATGAGCAAGTATTTCTTTGCAAACCTCAACAGCCGATTTTTCTCTGGTGCCAGAGCCAATGAGAATGGCCAACAACTCAGAATCGGACAATGCTGTGGCTCCCTTCATCATAAGTTTTTCACGAGGTCTGTCCTCTAAGGCCCAATTCTTGACTGACACATACGTTAAATCGAGTTTCGAATCATCTGGTTTTTTTGACATAGCATTATTCTTCAAACAAAAAGATTATGCTTACAAAGATAAAACAAAAAGGAACATCTCGAAAAAAGATGCCCTTTTTCCTGACTTCGACAATGCGTCACCCTAAATAATTTTTCCAGAACCCTTCG
>CAYVLC010000213.1:0-3226 GCA_964452155.1 uncultured Dysgonomonadaceae bacterium | reverse complement strand
TGGTTGGGGGTGGAACTTACCCACAGCCAGGAGAAATTAGTTTGGCACACAATGGTGTTTTGTTTTTAGACGAACTCCCCGAATTCAACAGAAGCGTTCTCGAAGTTATGCGTCAGCCGCTCGAGGATAGAAGAATTACAATATCGCGTGCAAAATTTACTGTAGAGTATCCTGCAAGTTTCATGATGGTTTCTGCCATGAATCCTTGCCCTTGTGGTTATTACAATCATCCCGATAGAGATTGTTTGTGTGCTCCTGGTGCTGTTCAAAAATACTTAAACAAAATCTCAGGGCCATTGCTTGATAGAATAGATATTCATATTGAGATTGTACCTGTGCCTTTCGAGAAAATATCGGATAGAACTCCCGCTGAGCATAGTGCCGAAATTAGTAAACGAGTAATAGAAGCCCGTAAAATTCAAGACGAACGTTTTAAAGATGCAGATGGTGTCTATTGTAATGCGCAAATGACCTCAAAATTATTAAACAAGTATGCCCTACCCGATGCAACTGGTTTGCAATTGATGAAAACAGCCATGGATAGACTCAATCTTTCTGCACGAGCTTACGATAGAATACTAAAAGTATCTCGTACCATAGCAGATTTAGAGAATAGCGAAAAAGTGCAACCCAATCATTTAGCCGAAGCTATCAATTATAGGAATCTAGATAGAGAAACTTGGGCTAGTCAGTAGGTGTACTTTCCAAAAAAAATCATTTAAACAAGAAATCGATGAGTTTATGGAAAAGTATGGCTGGAGTTATGTCTCAGGAAAATAACTAAACAGACGATTTCCAAATTTTTTAATAGCCGTTGATTTTAACCAAAGGATAAAATATTTGAATAACTGCTGTCCAAAAAATGCCCTCTTGACTAAAGTCAAGGATAATAAAAAATAGAAAAACTAGCTTCAAACGTTTTATTCTAAATTACGACTGTTTTTTTTATATCTTTGAGTATATTTTTTCTTCGAGAGAAATATACAAAACAACAGATTAATGAAAAATAAAAACCATTACGAAACTCTTTATTTGAAAATCGTCTTCGAAGATGATCACGATGCATATAAGAAGTTGTTTTATGAGTTTTACCCATCTCTTTGTGTTTTTGCAGGCAGATATATAGCTGCTTCAGAAACATGTGAGGACATAGTGCAAGAGGTTTTTTTTAATATATGGAAAAACAGAAAATCTTTAAACATCCATTCTTCCTTTCGAAATTTTTTGGTTACAAGTGTCAAAAATAGCTGTACAGATTTACTCCGAAAGCAATCTTCCTATGAAAAATACATAGAGAACTATCCTCTATCTTCTTCCTCTCCTTCACCTGACGATATATACACTATTAGCGAATTGGAAGAAATGCTTCAAGCAGCATTACAAAAACTATCTCCAAATATTCAATCAGCGTTCAATATGAGTCGCTCTCAAAAAATGACTTACAATGAGATAGCTGCTACAATGAACATATCTCCCAAAACAGTAGAAAGCTATATCAGTCAAGCTCTAAAGTTGCTTAGAGAAGAGTTGAAAGATTATCTTCCAATCGCCCTTTTATTCACTTACATGGTATAATAAAGTTTCTTTTTTTCAATTATATTCATTTTAACATAGGGTATATTCATTCTCGCACGTCAAGTAAATATAAAAGGTATTTTACATTCTTTTTATATCCAATTAAAACAATAATTGTAATTGAAAACGAACGAAACGTACATCTTATCCTATATAAAAGGTATTCTCTCTGCTACAGAGATGAAAGAATGCGATATTCTTATGACTTCTTCTCCAGAATTCTCTGAAAAAGTAAATCAAGTAAAGAAAACTTATTATCTATTTGAGAATCTAGAAGCGCAAAAGAACATAAACACAGAAATTGCATGGCAAAAGCTGCATAAAAAGATAAGGCTGGATAAAACAAAAAAATTAGTGTGGAATTTTACTCGCAATGCTGCAGCTGTATTGTTACCTCTCTTTTTGTTACTTCAATATGTGGTTCAGCCTCTTTTGAAAGAAGCACCCATTCAAGAAGTTATAACACTACGCTCTGCTCCTGGATTAGTAACAAAATCCATACTGCCCGATGGGAGTGAAGTGTGGCTCAATTCACAAAGCGAATTAACTTATCCTCGACAATTTACAGGAAACAATAGAAATGTACAGCTCGCCGGAGAAGCTTATTTTAAAGTTGTTTCTGACGATAAAAACCGCTTTAATGTTGTAACACCTGATAAAACTATTGTAAGTGCCTACGGAACCGAGTTTAATGTAAATGCTTATAAGCAAGACACTCAATACACAATAACTTTAGCCAAAGGAAATATAGATGTTGCCTTAGACAACCTTACTAAGAACCAAACATTGATACCAGGGCAAAAAGCAACAATAAATACAAATATAAAATCTTTATTGGTTTCTGTTGCCGATACGTACGTAGAAACAGCATGGAAAGATGGTAAAATGGTGTTTAGACGCGAAAAGATAAAAAATATTGCAGACAAACTTGCTCGAAAATTCGGTGTTGTTATTCGAATAGAGGGTAATGTGTCACAAGATTATCTGTTTACAGCAACTTTCACCAACGAATCTCTGGAAGATATTTTGGAGCTTTTAAAGCTTTCATCTTCTATTGATTATTCTATTTCAACACAATCAAAACTTGCTAATCACACCTTTTCACAAAGAATAGTAACCCTAATTTGTAAATAATCAAAAACCTTTTAAAAAATGAAAATGATGACATAGACAAATGAACAACTTTAGAAAAAAGGGAGAAAGAAATAAATCTTCCTCCCCATGAAAATAATATTGCCATAAGGAAAATCTCACCTCTCCTTAAGCAATAATGTTACTAAACCAGTATTTCAATTTAATAACAATGTAAAAATATGAACAAATTCTTAAACCTCAAAGAAGTACAGCCTCTTTGTACTTTGTTAAGTAAAATACCTCTTATTATGAGAATCTCTCTAGTTTTACTTTTTGTGTTTGCATTTCATATAAATGCAGAGCAATCTTATTCTCAAAGTACAAAAATTTCGTTGGATATGAAAAACAGCTCCATCGAAAAAGTATTGCAAACAATTGAAGAAAAATCTGATTTCTATTTCTTATATAGCAACCGGCTCATCAATGTTGACCGCACTGTTACAGTAAGAGTCGAAAATGCTGCCATCTCTTCTGTTTTGGACAGATTGTTTGCCGCTCACGATGTAGATTATGAAGT
>CAYVLC010000212.1:0-3295 GCA_964452155.1 uncultured Dysgonomonadaceae bacterium | reverse complement strand
GATTTTGCAACACGTTGGTTTCAGAGAGACCGTAAATGATTAAACTATCCGATAGCTTTAATTATAAGAAATTATTGCGTTACACGTTTCCAGCTGTCATCATGTTGGTATTTACCTCAATCTATGTTATGGTTGATGGTTTTTTTGTGTCCAACTTTGTAGGAAAGACCTCCTTTGCTGCCGTCAATTTTATTTTTCCTGTTATAATGATTTTGAGCAGCATAGGTTTTATGTTTGGCAGTGGTGGTAGTGCTCTCATTGCAAAAACTATAGGCGAAGGGCAAAAGAAAAAGGCCAATCAAATATTCTCGCTCATCATCTATGTATCTGTAGCCATTGGTGTTGTTTTGGCAGTATTGGCGGTTGTTTTTATGCCTCGTATTGCCTCTGCCTTGGGTGCCCAAGGGCCAATGCTAGAAGACAGTATTCTGTATGGACGACTTGTTGCATTTGCCATTCCGGCTTTTGTTCTTCAATCCGAATTTCAGATTCTCTTTGCAACAGCTCAAAAACCCAAAATAGGGCTCTATGTAACCATTGCAGCAGGCCTCACCAACATCTTGCTCGACGCACTCTTCATTGTTGTATTTTCTTGGGGGCTGGTGGGTGCAGCATTGGCCACTGCTATCAGTTTCTTGGTTGGTGGCATCATTCCATTGGTTTATTTTGGTCGTAAAAATAGTAGTCTATTGCAATTGACAGCTACCAAATACAACGGAGGGGCACTTCTTAAGACACTTACCAATGGATCGTCCGAGCTTATAAATATGGTTTCGATGTCTTTGGTTAGCATTTTCTTCAATGTGCAGTTGCTCAAGTATGCCGGCGAAAACGGTGTTGCTGCTTATGGTGTGCTCATGTATGTCAATATGGCTTTCCTCTCCATTTACCTCGGTTATGCTGTAGGCACTGCACCCATCATTAGCTATCACTTTGGTGCACAAAATCACGATGAACTAAAGAGCTTGCTCAGAAAGAGTGTTGTTATTATGGGTGTTTTTTCGCTTCTTATGTTTGGTTCTGCACAATTGCTATCGAAACCCTTGTCGATGCTATTTGTAGGCTACGACCAGGTATTGATGAACATGACACAAAGGGCCATTCATGTATTCTCGTTTGCTTTTCTCTTTTCAGGAGTTGGTGTTTTCGGCTCATCTTTTTTCACTGCCATGAATGATGGATTGACATCGGCGCTCATCTCTTTTTTGCGCACGCTTGTGTTTCAGACAGGGGCCGTTATGATTTTCCCATTGATATGGGGGCTCGATGGCATTTGGCTATCCATTGTATTGGCCGAGGCTATGGCCGTAGTTGTTACCATACTGTTGTTTATTGGCAAACGAAAACAGTATCACTATTGATTTCTATCTGTGTGTGTTGCACTTACTATAGGGCAATACCCGAGCGATTTGTTATAGCTAGTTTTGCTCACTCCTCCAGTTTTACAAGCGCATAGCTCGTACCTAGCCACACATTTCCTTTCGAATCTATATCTATTGCTCTCACATTGTGAAGTTGAAAATCTTTTTGAGTTTTGTAGGTGTAGTTCATCCAGTTTGTACCGTCAAATTTTGAAACACCGCCCTCTGTTGCCAGCCATATATTGTTGTCCTTATTGGTTGCATTTTCTGGATAGATTGCCAAATTGCCATATAGTCTGCCGATAATGATATTTCGAGATTGCTAATGGGGACTTTACTATCATCGCTTTGGCAGGAGAAAGATAGGAGTATGTCGAGGCCTAGCTGTGTGTCAAAATCAGTTTTTCTGAAGATCAGTAAATCAGGTTTTTTACCAATTGTATCTAGCTCATCTTGAAATTCATTGTAGAAATCGTCAAAACCTTCTTCCCCTGCCACTAAGTCATCAGATTTTCCATAACGAACAGCAATATAATTTTGAGAAGATTCGTTTATTGCTCTGAAAATTAAATCTTCAGCCCAATCTCCTTGTTCTTTGTTTGTTATAAAATTTGAAGACGCTTGAGTTGGTGGTGAAGTTCTATCTCTTGGGATTGAAAAGTCAACAATAGTATCAGGAATTATTTTTGTTATTTCTCTTAACTCATCAAAATACGTCATATTATTTTCTGTATTTTATTTCTTGTTCGGCTATTTTTAAAGCGTTTAGTGCTTCTTGTTCGTCTTTTACTATTTCATATAGCTTTGTCCCTATCCAAAGAGCTTCTAATTCTGAAATTGAGCAATTAAATAGCCGACTTATCTTTAATAAATGTTCCCGTTTTAAAGTTTTTTGATTGTTTTCTACCTTACTCAAAAAACCATCACCTATTTCAAGTTCAGAAGCAAGTTCTCTTTGCAACATTCCTGTTTGCTCTCTTAATTCTCTGATTTTTCGTCCAAGTGTCATTGTATTCTTTTTAAGACTTGACTTGTTCAGGTCAAATGTAAGTATAATTCTTCAAATATTCTAGAAAGAGATGAGAGTTTTTTAGCTCTCCTTGATTTTAATGTTTGCTAGTGTATCAGCAAAACCAAATCAATTAATTTTTTTCAATATATATATACAACACTCTTGAATGTAGATTCAGATTGACCTCTTTTTTTTGCTAATAAATATGATCACTTTTGTGAATAGATTGAGAGAAATGGCATATAATACTCAATCCTAATCATCCTCTAATTGATTCAGACAATTATGAATCCCCCAGCAATTAAAGTCCCCCATTGAACCATCCCCCTCCCAAATCAGTTATACCCATAAAGCTACATTAAAAAAACCCATATATACATGTGTTTTACTCTATCTGCAACCACAAATAAATCCAAGAAAGCCATCTTGAATTACCTCAACTCCAACGCGGAAGTGCAAATGCACTTCGACTTTGACGATTTTGGAGAGAAACATTTGGTGAGTGGATTTTCGCATCCCGAATTGCCAATTGTGAAACAGGGAAGTATTGAGTTGGGCGAGTGGGGACTTGTGCCCTCTTTTGTGGTGAGAGAAGATCAGGCAAGGGATATACAGAACAAAACATTGAATGCACGGGACGACACTATTTATGAAAGGAAGTCGTACAAAAACTCCATCGTGAGTAAGCGTTGTGTGCTTGTGGTGGATGGTTTCTTTGAATGGAGGCATGCGACTAATCAGAAAATACCCTACTATATATATCCAACAGATGGGACTGTTTTTTATTTGGGATGCATCTATAACACTTGGACTGACAAGGAGACGGGTGAGATGAAAGATACCTTCAGTATTATCACCACAGAGGCAAACCCAATGATGGAGCATATTCACAACAGCAAAAAGAGAATGCCACTGATATTAC
>CAYVLC010000211.1:0-3326 GCA_964452155.1 uncultured Dysgonomonadaceae bacterium | reverse complement strand
ATAAAAAGATTGTTTTAAATAGTTTATAATACGTTTAGGCATCAAACATAGGCAATATAGTTAAATCCCCCCCCCCGATTCGCTAAATAAGGTTAACCAATGCATGGAGCTTTCCGTTAAGACCTTTTTTAGATGTCCCCGATAAACACCATTGAGATTCAAGTATGGTATGATGTGATTGTCCGTTTGCGGACAACTCCTTTCTAAAGTGCTGTAAAATGCATTTTGTTCTTTTCTATCCATTTTCATGTTTGCCTTTACTCTACTACAAGCAAAGTGTGTGCCACAAATGTATCTAGCTGATAATGTGCAGGAGTTCAAAAACAGAAGTGTCCGATTATGAACAGAGGCGTTCGTTATCGGACACTTTGGAGTGGGCATTGAAAGAATATTTCTAGCTGCAATGTAGCATGAGAGTATAAAAAACAGACAACGGTATAAGTTTTACTCTAAAGTGAGAGTCAAAATATTTTTGGATAAAGGGCAAGGTATATAAAATAAAACTTATCTTTGGTATTGATTCGTTAAGCACATAACAGACTCATAAAAATAGAATGGATAGAAAAGAGACAATCTCCACCAACAATCTTTCTGTTGTGGCAGCTCTTGTTTCTGACAACAAAGTGTCTCTAAAACAAATATCAAGCAATGAATACTACAAAAGAGAAACCCCTCATTATCGGAATCGGAGAGTTATTGTGGGATATGCTCCCCTCAGGAAAAAAAGCAGGCGGTGCGCCTATTAATTTTGTCTATCATGCTTCGCAGATGGGTGCCGAAAGCTATGCAATTAGTGCTATTGGTAAAGATTTGCTGGGAGATGAGATAATGAAAGAAATTGAAAACATAGATATCAATTATCTAATAGAAAGAATAGACTATCCCACCGGAACAGTACTTGTGAAACTGCATGAAGGTTTGCCAGAATACACAATTATTGAAAATGTTGCTTGGGATTACATCCCCATGACAAAGCAACTAGAGGAGTTGGCAAAAAAAGCTGATGCAATATGCTTTGGAACTCTTGCGCAACGCTCAGAAACATCTCGAAAGACTATTCGAACCGTGCTTGCACTTATACCTGAGGGGGCCTATAAAATTTTCGACATTAATATACGCCAACACTTCTATTCGAAAGAACTCATTGCCGACTCCCTGAGAGCGTGCAATGTTTTAAAAATTAATGACGAGGAGCTGGTTTTACTAAAAGAGTTGTTTAGCAAACAGCAAAGCAATGAAACCGACGTGTGCAAGTGGTTTGTAAAAGAGTACGACCTAAAGTTTATGATTGTAACTGCGGGTAGCCAATACAGCACAGTATTCACACCCGAAACATTGTCGCACATAAAAACACCCAACGTAGAAGTGGCAGACACAGTGGGTGCTGGCGATGCTTTTACGGGTGCTTTTATCTCCTCAATTTTAAAGGGGAAGTCGCTCTCTGATTCGCATCATGAAGCAGTAAACAGAGCTGCTTTTGTATGTACCAAAAGCGGAGCTTGGGTTACTGAGTAGTAAATTTAAATAAACAATGAAACAATGAAAAACAGAAACCTATTTATTCAGATTGTCCCTGTGATGCTTGCTTTTTTCACAATGGGGTTTGTTGACCTTGTGGGCATTGCAACAAATTATATCAAAAACGATTTTGCCCTAAACGATACAATGGCAAACCTAATGCCATCGATGGTATTCTTGTGGTTTCTAATATTTTCTGTGCCAACAGGAATGATGATGAACAAAATTGGGCGGCGGAAGACTGTTTTATTGAGTATAGTTGTTACTTTTTTCGCACTACTAGTTCCAATGGCAAATTACAGTTTCGTGAGCATGCTTATAGCGTTCTCTTTACTTGGCATTGGAAACACATTGATGCAAGTTTCTTTAAACCCCCTTGTTTCCAATATTGTAAGTGGCGATAGATTGGCAAGCACACTCACCTTTGGCCAATTTGTAAAAGCCATAGCATCTCTCATTGCTCCCATTATTGCAGCTTGGGCAATTGTTCGCTTTGGAGATTGGAAACTATTGTATCCTATTTTTGCTGCAATTGCAATTATGGCCATTGTGGCACTCTTCTTTACTAAAATAGAGGAAAAGCCAGTTGAGCATCACTCTTCATTTAGCGAATCATTTTCGCTGTTGAAAGACAACTATATCCTCATGTTATTCATGGGTATAATGATTCATGTGGGTATCGATGTTGGTATTAATACTACTGCTCCTAAACTATTGATGGAGCGTTTGAGTATGCCACTCTCACAAGCCGGATATGCTACAAGTATCTATTTCTTGTTTCGCACAGTTGGCTCATTTAGTGGGGCTTTTATCTTAGCTAAATATTCGTCTAAAAAGTTTTTCTACATAAGTGTTGCAGCAATGGTGGTGGCTATAGTTGGGTTGTACTTCGGCTATTCCGTGACAGCTATATATGTGTGTGTGGCACTGATTGGTTTTGGCAACTCAAACATATTCTCTATCATGTTCTCACAAGCGCTACTACATTTGCCACAACGCGACAACGAAATTTCGGGTTTGATGATAATGGGACTTGCTGGTGGAGCTATCTTCCCTCTGCTCATGGGGGTGGCTTCGGATGCGCTAGGCAGTCAGATAGGTGCAGTTGTTGTGTTAACTTTATGTGTGTCTTACCTAATTTTCTTATCACCAAAAATACGAGAAAACAAGAAGCTAGCATAAAAAAACTACTACAGCAATCTCTATACCCGCCCGCAGATATCTTATAGATCTATCTATCTGTTGCCATTTGGGTTGCACTTGATAAGCAAAAGACAGCTCTATCTGGCAGGCCGCACTTACAGTGCTTGAGGTGATATGGTTATGACATTACTACAGACAGTACGCTCCAAATGGAGCTAAAACAGAGCATGCAATACCATTGTATCTTCTGATAAGTAAAACACGCAGGCAATAGTAATGAGCAAATCTTAAAAACAGACAAGCAACTAGCACTCCGTAGGAGTCGAACTGTCTGTAGTAATCCCTCTGTATATCTCCTTGAGCTTCGTAGATGCGAACTGTTATTGGTCTGATAGAAAAAAGGATAAATTAAAACACATATTTTTGCTATTGATCCAAATTCACCCCTGTAGATTGGGCCTTCATGCAAAGCAGAAACAACGATAACAGGCTGAATGGAAATTAATAAAAGAGTAGCAGGCAGATAAAAACATCAATAAAAAGCACCTTTGGGCGAGGTTGCGTACCCCTACAGTTCGAGAAATGCATTGCAAAACGCTAAATGTAGGCCTACATTTCAAGAAATGCAATGCAAAACACCAAATGTAGGGCTACAGTTTGAGAAA
>CAYVLC010000210.1:0-3379 GCA_964452155.1 uncultured Dysgonomonadaceae bacterium | reverse complement strand
GGTAGTAGGAGGTGTGTGATGTATGTTTTTTTTTGAAATGATGGATTGTAGGGTGAGTGAGAAGGGAGTTTTTTCTGAAATATATTTTTTGGAGGTAGGGCAAGAGAGTCTTTCATTTGAAGTGACTGCATAAAATGCATCAACTGCACAAATTGAATTGAACCCACTAGATGTTGAATTAGGAATAACACTTCCAGAAGAAATAAAACTGGTGACAATGGTATTGACAAAACAAGTAAAGAAATAACAACTACATACAATGGCTCATTGCTCATTGTAATGGCATGGTACAATAAACTTTGTTTTTTGCCTAACCTACAGAATTTTGTAACTGGTGCAGCACAATAGACATGGCTTGTGCTAATTACCTATAGTCAAAATAGAAACTAATGAATAGATGCCTATAAAATATGCCCATAGTTCTAAAACTAATATCGAGAAGAAAAAAGGCCTGTAAAGCTTTAATCAGTAAAACAAGACCAACAAAACTGTCACGCAGTATTCTTAATGGTCATATTTTCAAATAATACCAAAGAAAACCGACAAACAAAAGTCTTAAAACTATGTACTTATACTTAAACTTCAACTACTTTTTTTGCGTTTACAAAGAGACATTAACTCCCACAGCCATTGTTTATAATAAACACGAACTTACCTTTATGCTTTTTAGCACAAATAGTGAAACAATCTTTGCCTTTTCAATTAAACAAAAGAGCATTTCACCCATGTATCTTTTTGTGGAAAGGTACTTCAAATCAAATTAAATACATAATTTTTTATTTACACAAAAACAAACTATGAAAAAAATTTTATTTCTTTTGGCAGTTTTGCCATTGCTAGCATTCGCTAGTTGCTCTAGCGACGATGATGATCCAAAGGTAGATTTTGATTACAACATCGAAATGCTTTATGGCCAGTGGCAAGCCACTAGTGTGGAGTTGGGCGGAGTAAACATTGATATAACATCAATGGTAGCACCAACATTTGTGACTTTCAAAGAAGGTGGCGTGTACTCTAGCAAAGGAATTCTGGGCGAGGGAGCAGGACAATACTCTACAAAAGGCAAAACTATAATTATAGCTTTGGGTGGAAACAATATTGCTTTCGACATGACATCTTTGTCGGCTACACAAGCAAAGATTCTTTTGAATGCAAAAGCATTGAATTTAGAGATAATACCAGCCGAGGTAGAATATGTGACTGTGGTGTTGACAAAAAAATAAAAATTAGTAGATAGGATAGACAAATGCCCAATGTAATGGATGTGTCTAAAGCTGTTCTGAAAATTGAAGCGAGAGAGTAGCAATACTTTTCTCGCTTTTTTTTATTGGTTTACAATGTTTTACCCCGTAATAATAGTGTGCCGCGAATCCTAAACTTTTCATAATCAAAATAAAAGAACCCTTATTCACGCAACGTTTCAACAATATACCCATCTACTAAGCTAAGAACAGAAAGAACAGAAATTTATTTATTTATTAAAACAAACTATTATGAAAAAGATTTTATTTGCATTGGCTATGCTGCCATTACTAGCATTTGTAGGTTGCTCAAGCGACGATGACCCTGTAACCCCTTCAGTAGATTTTGATTACGACATTGAGTTGCTTTATGGCCAATGGCGCGCCACAGGTGTAGAACTTGCAGAGGGAGTGCCAGCCTTAGACATTACAGAACCAGAACTAGAAGTGATGGTGTTGCCAACTTTTGTAACATTCAAAACAGGCGGTGTGTATGAGAGCGAAGGTATTTTGGGCCAAGGCACTGGAGAATTCATTACTAAAGACAAAACAATTACGACCTCGTTGGGTGGTGAGAAAGTTAGTTTCGAGGTAAAATCACTGGATGCAAAAACTGCAAAAATTGAATTGAATGCAAAAGCTTTAGGTTTGCCAATAATTCCAGAAGGAATAGAGACTGTGGTAGTAGTGCTAACCAAAGATTATCCAAGAGAAATAGATTTTGATTTTGATATTGCTTTGTTGTATGGCGAATGGCAAGTGACTGCAGTAGAATTAGCGGGTGTTGAAATTGATGTTACACCAATAATTGATCCTACTTTTGTTACATTTGCCGAGAAAGGTGTTTTTTCGAGCAAAGGCATTTTAGGCGAAGGCACAGGAAGATATGCTGTAAAAGGTGACGATATTGCTACTATGATTGATGGTGATATTATGAGCTTCGACATGGAATCTTTGACTGCTGAAACTGCAAAAATAGAGATTGATGCAAGCAACCTTGATATAGACATTATACCAGAAGGTATAGAAGATGTGATAGTAATATTGACCAAACAAGTAGCTGAATAAGAAAACTATTTACTTTCTCTTATGACCATGTATGACATGCTTAACAGCATAGCTATTATAAAACTTATCTTGAAGCGAGGGAATAGAAATATTCTCTCGCTTCTTTTTTAAAATTTATACCACAGCAAAGTTTTACTTAACTATTTTACAAATCTGAGTATTAGCTACCATTTAGATTACATTTGTTTAGTAAAAAGCAACTTTATGAGGCAGAAACCAAATTCACCACCGTAGATGTGACGAACATGAGGTGAAAATCAAATTCACCACCGTAGATTTGGTTTTCATGAGATAAAAGTCGAATCTACCACCAACAATTCAATTTTTATGACATCAACCTAAAATCGCATATAGAGGAAAATATTTGCTCCCCCAAGATTAGTAACTAAAGAATTGGGCAACCAAGAGCCACACTTTGCAACATTAAAAACAGAAAAAGGGTAACACTCTGACTACAAACCAATAAAAAGATGTTGACTAAGAAATACAACAACAAAAAGCAACTTATTGTGACCTTGCGTACCGCTACATTTCTAGAAACAAACATTGAAACGCCAAATGTAGGGCTACAGTTTTGGGAAACAACTCTTGAAACGACAAATGTAGGACTACGCAACCTACCAATTTATCTGTTTTACCAAAAAACCAAAACAATAATGGCATTCAAAAAGTGATAAATGGAGCAGAACGATACCATTATGCAAAAACAAAGCAAAACGCTGAAAGTAGAGATATACTCTACAATGTAAAAATGCTTATTTGTACGACAATCAACCCAATGCTACTTTCAATTCTTAATTCTCTGTGCCATCAATTTACAGGTGGCACCTGCGGCGCTTGAGATGCTGTGGTATGTGTTTACTACAGAAAGTGCAACTCCTACGGAGTGATAATTGCCATTATTTTAAAAAGTTTGCTCATTGTTATTGGTTAGTTATTTGGAACATTGAAACACACCCAAAACTGGAAGCTTTAGATACTTTCACTACGTGGCTGAATGGCAGAGGATTATAAACAACAGTGCCCGTTAAGGCTTTTTGCTTCGCAAACACACCGATTCGGAAATCGGC
>CAYVLC010000209.1:0-3389 GCA_964452155.1 uncultured Dysgonomonadaceae bacterium | reverse complement strand
TATTTCTCCTAATGTATCTTTTTCTATTCTGTAGTTCATATCTTTATTTATTTGTATTTGGTGGGGGCTTCCAGTTAATCGTGTATAGTTTTATTCCCTCATCTCACTGTTTAGACACAATGCAATGAAAGGTTCTATTTATTAACAGAAAAGGAGGGTAGAATGTTTCTTTGGTGGGAGAAAATGATTTGGACTGAGTGATTTTCTCTCGCAAAGACCCGAATAAAACTGAAGTTTTTGATTTAATGACAAATTACTACGAACAATTTCGTTTATTTCAGCCATGAATTCAATAGTAAGAAAATAGTATGACCACAGGCTACAAATTTAACATCTCAAAGCTGGAAGCTTTGAATACATTGCGCAGAAACAAGCCCCATAATCTCCACAAAGTGGTCGAAGGTGAATAGCCATAGGTGCAAACCTGTAGTAGCAATAGTAAATCAGCGAGAACCTCGAATGGGTTCAATTATGGAATCTCTTTTGAACTCCAATGCCTTATTCATAAACCCGCATTGTATGTGAGATTATTCACATTTGACACTTTATTAGGGTAAGGGTTATAGAAAACAACAAATTTTCTTTTTTAATACTTTTTGCTTCGCAACACACCGATTGTAAATCGGCACAAGCAAATCAAAACCCCTTCCCAATAGAAATACCCATCCGGAGATAGATTTTAGAGTCGAAGTATTCTTTATCATAATTGAAGTTTCGGCCTGCACCAGAGAAAAGCTCTGCAGTCCACTAGTGATATATTTTGTTAACTTTAGAATGATACGTGGTGCATTACCCCTAAATGTATCGGATTTAAGAGGAGTTGGAGGATGTGTAGAGAGATAATTCAATAATATATACTATAAAACCACCTCCGATAGCCCCATATATTCTAAAAAATGTGTAGTTTTGTCAACAGTACAACTTTATTGCAATCAACTTATACCTACAATAAACATGAAAAGAAAAATTTTACTCCTATTAGCGCCAATACTATTGGCATTTGCATGCTCTACCTCACCCGCCGAGCCCACCGAAATGGAATGGGCAATAGTACTACACGGTGGTGCAGGTAGTCTTGTGAAAGACGAAGCGATGAAAACGCAATACGAAACACATTTGCTAGAAGCCATCCAACTGGGCAGCAATATGCTCAGAGATAGCGCTACGGCGCTTGATGTGGCAGAGGCAGTGGTAGTGTATATGGAAGATTGTCCACTATTTAATGCGGGCAAAGGTGCTGTGAAAACTTTGGATGGAACGCACGAGTTGGATGCTGCCATTATGGATGGGTCTAATTTGAAAGCGGGAGCTATTGCGGGAGTAAAGGATATTAAGAACCCCATTAAATGTGCTCGCCTTGTGATGGATAGCACACAGCATGTGTTTTTGATTGGCCAGGGGGCTTCGTTTTTTGCTCAATCGCAAGGATTGGAAATGGTGGACAACGAATATTTTTCGACAGAACGCCGCCAAGAACAATTGGAGAGAATAAAAGCCGAGCAAGAAGAGAAAGACCCTCGTGGAACAGTGGGTTGCGCAGTAAAAGACAAACATGGCAACTTAGCTGCAGCTACATCGACAGGCGGAATGTCTGGCAAAAAATGGGGACGCGTGGGCGATGTGCCCGTGATAGGCGCTGGAACTTATGCCAACAACAATACGGCTGCCATATCGGGCACTGGGCATGGCGAATATTGGATACGTCGTGTGGTGGCTTTTGATATTTGTGCATTGATGGAATACAAAGGTATGACGCTTCAGGCCGCCGCTGAAGAGGTGATTTTCAACAAGATTGACCCCATGGGTGGTGGTGGGGGTGGCATAATAGCTGTGGACAAAGCTGGCAATATATCGATGGTTTTCAACACTGATTTGATGCATCGAGCATGGGCAAAATCGGATGGAGAATATGGAGTTGGATTGGCCAAGGGGGAAGAGAAAACTTACAATAGAAACTAAAAGCAACAACTAATTACATAGAATAAATGAGCTTCAAATTAAAAATTGGTTTACTGCCAAAAGTTATCATCGCCATTGTAGCGGGTACAGTGGCATCGCTGTTTTTCCCTATGTGGGGAGTGAGAATATTTGTGACCATCACCTCCATATTTTCGGGTTTCCTCTCTTTTATCATTCCGCTCATCATTTTGGGGTTGGTTGCTCCCGGCATTGCCGACTTGGGTAAAGGAGCAGGTAAACTATTGGCCATAACGGCCCTCATAGCTTATGGGTCTACCATTGTTGCGGGACTATTCTCTTATTTCACCACCCGATGGTCGCTACCCTTATTACTGTCGGCCGAAGAATTGACAAGTGGAAGCAATTTGACTTTCGAAGAGACTGTTACAGCTTTTTTCAGTGTGGATATGCCTCCACTTATGGGTGTGACTACTGCGCTAATTCTGGCCTTTGTTATTGGGCTGGGCGTTGCAGCTATCGATGGAGACAAAACAAAAGCACTGTTGCAAGAGTTTCGCGAGATTATCATCCTCATCATCGAGAAAGCAATCATTCCGCTACTGCCTCTCTATATTTTTGGTATATTCATAAAAATTGGGGCCGAAGGGCAAGTGGCGTTGGTGCTTGGCTTGTTCTTCAAGGTAATTTTGGTAATATTTGTTATGCATGTTTTGTGGTTGCTATTCCAGTTTATCACTGCAGGTGCCATTTCCAACAAAAACCCTTTCAGAGCTCTCCTCACCATGATGCCTGCCTATATGACTGCTTTGGGCACACAATCATCTGCAGCCACCATTCCTGTAACGCTGATGCAAGCAAAGAAGAATGGTGTGGACGAAGATGTAGCCGATTTTGTGATTCCGCTGTGCGCTACCATTCATCTTTCGGGTAGTATGCTCAAGATAGTGGCCTGTGCCTTTGCAATTATGTTTATGACGGGTATGGATGCAGGTTTTGAACTCTTTCTCGGCTTCATCATGATGCTAGGCATCACTATGATAGCTGCGCCAGGTGTACCCGGAGGAGCCATTATGGCTGCTGTAGCTTTGTTGCAATCGATGCTTGGTTTTGACGAAACCCTTATTGGGCTGATGATTGCCCTTTATATAACCATGGATAGCTTTGGCACTGCCTGCAATGTGACAGGCGATGGGGCTATTGCGATGGTGATGAATAAGATTAATAGGCGATTGAAGAGGAAGAAGGAAGTGGTTGTTGGGGGCTAGGTTTTGGTCATTGAGAAACGTAGAGACGCGATTTATCGCGTCTTGGAAAATATTGCCAATATAGCATCTGTGAACTAGACAAGGGAATATCTCCAATGCACAGTTCACAAAACAGTATAGGGGGGGGTATATCACAACCTCATAGAGATAACCTATATAAAACACAATGGACAAATGCAGCATACCCCGACCTCGTAGAGGTCA
>CAYVLC010000208.1:0-3421 GCA_964452155.1 uncultured Dysgonomonadaceae bacterium | reverse complement strand
CTTGAAATAGCTTAAGTATAGCGTATAATCCAACAATACAATAAATAACAAAAAGACAAAAACCTTTTTTGCTATGTTAGTTTTTTCATCTACAAAAAAGAGAATTATCCAAAATATAACAACTAGGCCTGGCAGTGCCGTGAAGAGAGTGTATGACATTTCTATGATTTTTTTACTGAATGTAAAGATAATTGTTTCTTTGCGAAAAAAGAAGCGTTTGCGGGCATAAATACAATAATTGATTTACTTTTTGTGAATTTATTTGTACGTATTAATAATAAACTTTGATTCTCAGACGGTATTTTTGTCAACTCATTTCAGGTATGTCAAACTAATTTTATTTTCAAGTTTCTGATCTGATTTTTTTATAATTCAATTATAGCACATTTTTCGTCATGCGCTTTTCTTGTGCGCTACATATTACAAACAACACAATATAACAAGTGTCATGTATATAGATAGATTAGGTATATGTAGATTTTTTATGAAACCAATGCACCAAAGTTTTCTGGGTGCTATTGTTTTTCTATTTGTCACTCACATATATTATCCTCAAAGAAACACAAATAAAAACACATATAAACACTATGAACTTATCCATTAGATTTATTTATTACAAAAAGATTTGCTTGCTCTTAGCCGCAATGCTCTTTTGGTGCAATGTTTTGCTTGCTCAAAACCACAGTCACACAAGAGCAGATTTTGGGGAGAGTAGTGCAAGCATTGATATGCATGCTAATAACAATGCCAAACAGCTTTTGGATGAAGCCTATTTACCCCATGAGCCAGAGCTGGCTGTGGAGAATGACACCGAGGCTACACCAACAGCTACCCCTAACCAACTAAAACATTCATCCTTAAACAATAAACTAAGCTTAAATGATCTACTTATTGGCAGATTTACCAAAAAACCACTGTATATGGCATTAAAAACCAATATGCTCATGGATGCTGTAGCCATACCCAATATAGGGCTAGAGGTATATATTGGCAAAAACTGGAGCTTGGCTGCCAATTGGCACTATGCGTGGTGGAAGACAGACTCAGAGCACTGGTACTGGCGCACCTATGGTGGCGACATTGGCTTGCGCAAGTGGTTTGGCGCAAAAGCTGCACAGAAACCCCTCACTGGTCATCACATAGGAGTGTATGGGCAGCTGCTCACCTACGATATTGCAACGGGTGGTCGCGGATACTTGGGCGACAAGTGGAGCTATGGCGCTGGTGTAGCGTATGGCTACTCGCTGCCAATTGCCAAACGACTGAATATCGACTTCACACTAGGAGTAGGCTATTTGGGTGGTGAGTATGAGGAGTACCTTCCTATAGACCATTGTTATGTGTGGCAAGCCACCAAAGATAGGCATTGGGTAGGACCCACAAAAGCCGAAATATCAATTGTATGGCTACTAGGCCGTAGCAACACCAATAAAACGAAAGGAGCTAAACGATGAAACAATCTACCTATACCTTACTATTATACACTTTAGTGGCTATTGGCCTGTTTGCCTCGTGCGAACACAAAGATTTGTGCTACAATTATCAACCCACGGCCAGTGTGCGCGTAGATGTAGATTGGAGTAAATTTACCGATTACGAAACCCCTACTGGTATGACCCTCGTCTTCTACCCTCAGTCTTCTAACGAAGAGACCATTACTCGTCTTACCAACAATATCTCGCAGGCCATACTTAATTTGCCTGCCAACCGATATCATGTATTGGCATTCAACCAGAGCACTACCGAGTTTGGTTCGCTCTCGTTTCGGGGCATGGACAAGCAAGAGACGGCCCAGGTGGTAGCTACAGAGCACAAGTCTCGCTGGTACACTGCTCGTAGCGAATATGAGAAAATTGCATCCAACCCCGAGTGGCTGGGGGTGGCCAACTATAGCGGTGCCGAGGTGACCAAGCAAATGTTGGACGATGCTGCGGCAGCCACATTGAGTAGTGGTGCTACTACACGAAGTGGCCAACCACTCATAGCATCGCTTGTGCCTCAAAATGTTGTTCACACCGTAAAGGTAAAGGTGCACCTCAAGAACATCTACAATTTGCGTTCGGCACGAGCCTCGCTCAATGGAATGGCAGAGGGCATTACTCTTGCAACGGCCCAACCACTGAGTAGCAAAGTAACCCACCTCATGGAAGAGTGGACCATGGAGCGCGACCCCGCCGACCCTACAATGGGTGTGCTAGAGGGCTCCATCACCTGTTTTGGGCTACCTAGTGGGCACCAGTCCACAGCCGAAGAAAACTTGTTCACCCTCTCTCTCTTGTTGGTAGATAACAAAACTGTTATGACCTTTCCGTTCAGTGTTGGCGATAGGTTTATTCAAAACACAATAGAAGGCAATGTGGAACAACAGGCCAATGTGGAGTTGCAGCTTCTGCTCGAAATAAATGCCGACATACCTCTGGCCGACGTAAAGCCCGAGGGGGGCGCTTCGGGTGGTTTCACTGCCGATGTCGAAGACTGGAGCGATGTCGAAGAGTACGATATAAATATATAATCATTAATTGAGTTCTAATTTTTTCAATAAACAATTTTTCTAACATTTATAAATTTTCAAATTATGAAAAAAAACAATTTTCTACTACTACTTCTTATGGCTCTTACGATAATGAGCTGTTCGAAAGACGAAACGACAATGAACATGCCGCAAACTAACACTCCCATTGAGTTTGGTACCTATTTGGGGCGTGATGTGCAGACGCGGGCTCCCATTGCTTCAAATATAATGAATGACGATGCTTTAAAAGAAAGTGGCTTTGGAGTGTTTGCATATTATAGAGAATCAAATGATTATGCTGGCAATTCATCACCCAATTTTATGTACAACCAATATGTTTACTATGATGCTGGTACTTCTTCATGGGGTTACACACCACTTAAGTATTGGCCCAACAACGATGGTCACAAGATTAGTTTCTTTGCTTATGCACCTCATAGCGATGGCACTCAAAACAATATTTCGGCTTTTGCTCCCGCCACAAACAGTGCGGGCGACCCAACTTTGAAATTCACTGTCAATGGCACTGTGAAAAATCAAAAAGACCTCGTGTGGGGTGTAAAAGCGAGTAGCGGTACACCTTTTCTAAACCAAACCAAACCAACCATCACTGGCAATACTAGTTTTAGATTCATGCACGCCTTGGCTCGTATTGGGTTTAATGTACAAGCAATGGTAGATAAAGTGAATGATGGATCAGTAACTAGTGAAGATATTGCTTCTGCAACCAGAGTAGTAGTCACAAAAGTTGAGTTGAAAGGAGATTTTTACGAAAGCGCAATTCTCAATCTAAACAACACAGCCGAGGCTACTCCCCGATGGGGTACCTATTTGCCAACAACATTGGCAGAGAGAACCTTTAGCCTCGTTGCAGGTACAGATGCCAATGAGAGCAATTTTGCTGATGCC
>CAYVLC010000207.1:0-3454 GCA_964452155.1 uncultured Dysgonomonadaceae bacterium | reverse complement strand
AAATAATACGTCTATATCACAACCTTTTTTTTATCACGAACTCACGTTATTAGCATGCTATTGTATGTAAATGATTGGCAAACAGATTGTACCGATTGTACTGATTGAACAGATAAACATTGATAAATGCAAATTTGAGCCAGCTGGTATGTAAGAGCACTGACAACTACAAAGTGGTTAAACATGAATAGTCTTGGGTGAAACCTATGGAATAGGTGATTACCTACAAGATTGTGTGTTTGACTATTGCTATATGATTTTAAAATATACCATAGCTTTGTTTATTTCACAGGGGGCACACTTACAGTGCTTGAGGTGGAATGTGTTTATGACATTACTACAAACAGCACAGTCCGAATGGAACTAAAGCTCAGCATGCAACATTATTATATTCTTGTAAACAAAACAGGCAGGAAATAATAGTGAGCAAATCTTTCATCAGACGGTCAAGGAGCACTCCGTAGGATAGCCGTAATTTTTTTTACAAACACATACTTTTACTGCTGGTCCCAAAAACTTTTGTTGAGCTACCTTTGAGTACACTAAAGCGCAAAACAAAGCCGAACAAATACTTGCTCGGCTCTATGTTTTATATCAAAGATAAACCTCTTGCCCCTTAATCTAGCTTTGCTACATGAGCTGCCAATTTAGACTTCAAGTTATCTGCTTTTTTCTGGTGAATCACATTTTTCTTTGCTAATTTATCAAGCATTGAACAAACCCCAGGATATTGTGCTTGCGCTTCTTCCTTTGAAGTCAATTCACGAAATTTGCGTACAGAATTACGTGTAGTTCTAGATACATATCTATTGCTCAAACGACGAGTTTCTGACTGTCTGATTCTTTTTTCTGCTGATTTATGATTTGCCATAACGTGTAACTAATCTGTATTTGTATTAATTTTGTAGCCCATAGGGGAATCGAACCCCTCTTTCCAGAATGAAAATCTGGCGTCCTAACCGATAGACGAATGGGCCATTTGAATTTGTTGTTTTGTAGCCGATAGCGGCTGTGTCTCAAATGCGGGTGCAAATATAGAACCTTTTTTTAATGTTGCAAAACTTTTCAACTATATTTTGATATATATTTTTCAATCGTGCTATTTGCACCCCTTATTACTCTATTTCTCAAATAATAGCAGTATAGTTTTCTTGATTGATTTTTTTTTCCTATTTTTGCACCCCATATATAACGAACGAAAATAATAAAACGCAATAAAGATGAAAAGAACATTTCAACCATCCAACAGGAAAAGAAAAAACAAACATGGTTTCCGTTTACGCATGGCTTCAGCTAACGGTCGTAGAGTAATTAGAGCACGTCGTGCTAAAAAAAGAGCAAGACTATCTGTTTCGGATGAAGCATAGGAAATATCCGACGAGCACAATATAAAATGAGCAAAGAAACAACCAATAGTTTCTTTGCTCATTTTTGTTACGGGCAACTTGCTCACGAAAGTATATGCTTTTGACTATGCAATCTGTTTTTTTTATACCTTTGTATATATAATGTATGTTTTATCAAAAAAAAACGTCACACATCATCTTATCTTAAAGAAGTATGAATGCAAAAAAAGCTCCATCAAAAAACAGTTTGAGAACTAGCATTACTAAGAATATACTAGCTATCGCAGCAACAGGTATAGCTCTTGTGATAATAACCCTAGTATTGCTACATATATATACCCGACAAAACAAATCTGTAGATGTGCCCCAAGTAAAAGGACTACAACTAAAAGAAGCAAGTGTATTACTAAAGGCCCGTGGTTTGAATTTAGTAGTTATAGACTCGCTCTACAACCGCGATGGAATACCAGGTGCTATTATAGAACAAGTACCAGTTGCTAATAGTAGAACTAAGTCGGGACGCGAAGTTTTTCTGACAATCTATTCTACCAATCCTCCAGAACTGGCTGTGCCGGGTTTGGTAGATTACTCATACAGACAGGCCGAGGCACTTCTTATATCAATGGGTTTTGAACAACTGACCATACAAGAAGTACCCTCGGAGTACAAAGGTTTGGTAAAAGCAGTAGAGTATAGAGGCAGGAAACTACAGCCAGAAGAGAAAATACCGTCAGGATCACCACTCACACTTATTATTGGAAGTGGTTTGCAGCCTGACTCTCTAAGTATTGACAACGAAAATATGTACATGCCCAATGAGGAGACATCCTTAGAACCCGGACAAAAAGGTAGGACAAACTCACACAAGTCTCCGGTAGTTGATGAATCATTTTTTTAAAATGCCGTGCAAAAAGAAGAATTAAACGAAGAAGGCGATCTGTTGGACGACGACGATAACCTAATAGAGAATAGAGAAAACAGCAGTGACCAAAAACACATTCATCATCAGTTTACAGCTGACAAAGGTCAGAGCTTACTGAGGATAGATAAATTCTTGATTGATAGGATAGAGGGTGTTTCTCGCAGCAGAATACAACAAGCTGCAGAGGCCGATTGTATATTAGTAAACGGAAAACCAGTAAAATCGAACTATAAGATAAAACCACTGGATGTAGTGAGCCTAGTTATGGACAAACCACGCATTCAAATTGAAATAATACCCGAAGATATCCCTTTGAAAATTGTGTACGAAGACGACGACTTATTGGTGATAAACAAACAACCAGGACTGGTGGTGCATCCGGGCCATGGCAATTACACCGGAACCCTTCTAAACGCTATTGCATACCATCTAAAGGATGACCCTCATTTTGATGCAAACAATCCCAACTTGGGATTGGTACATCGCATAGATAAAGACACTTCGGGTTTGCTACTTATTGCTAAAAACCCTACAGCTAAAACATTTTTGGGTAACCAATTCTTGGCAAAAACAACAAAAAGAGAATATGTAGCATTGGTATGGGGAGCTGTAGCCAAAAGCGAAGGACGAATAGAAGGAAATATTGGACGCGACCCCAAAAATAGGATGCTCATGCGTGTATTTCCAGAGGGCGATTATGGAAAAACTGCTATAACTCACTACAAAGTTACAGAGCAACTGGGTTATGTAACCTTGGTGAACTGCACACTCGAAACTGGCCGCACACACCAGATACGTGCTCACATGAAACATATAGGGCACACCATCTACAACGATGAGCGCTATGGAGGCAACGATGTGCTGCGAGGGAAAAACACTGCAAATTATAAACAGTTTATAAAAAACAGCTTCAACGATTGTCCCCGTCAATGTTTACATGCAAAGATGTTGGGATTTGTACACCCTACAACAAAAGAAGAAATGGTGTTCGATAGCGAACTGCCAGACGATATGTTGAAGGTGGTAAATAAGTGGAGAAATTATGTGCAAAACAATGAAATCTGAAATAAAAACAGTAAGTTGTAATTTATTTGACCAACAATAGAATGATTAAAAAAAATATAGCTGTAGTATGGGGCGGATACTCATCGGAAAAAGAAGTTTCTGAACGAAGCGCTCAAGGTAT
>CAYVLC010000206.1:0-3472 GCA_964452155.1 uncultured Dysgonomonadaceae bacterium | reverse complement strand
TCGAAACTCGAAAAAAATGCGAGGTAATCCCCCAATATGTAATAGTACCTAGAGGTCAAAAAAAACAAAACCGCCCTACTTTCATTGAGATAGCAGAGCGGTTTTTTTACAATAAATAACCGCTGTTATTATACTTATTGCTTCAATGTAAAGCAATTGTAATTAAGCATATTAAGAAAGACCAATTATTAATCCTTCATCAATATATTTAAAATATCTACAGCTGCTTTGGTTACCGATGTACCAGGGCCAAAAATAGCTGCTACGCCTTCCTTGTACAAGAAATCGTAGTCTTGTGCTGGTATCACACCTCCTGCAATAACCAAAATATCGGGGCGTCCCAATTTAACTAGTTCGGCCATTACCTCTGGTATCAAAGTTTTGTGTCCTGCAGCAAGTGATGATACACCTAGTACATGCACATCGTTCTCTACAGCCTGACGAGCAGCTTCTGCTGGTGTTTGAAACAAGGGCCCCATGTCCACATCAAAACCACAATCGGCATAGCCTGTAGCCACTACTTTTGCTCCACGGTCGTGTCCGTCTTGCCCCATTTTGGCTATCATAATACGTGGTTGACGACCTTCTTTTTTCGAAAATTTTTCTGCCAGATCACTTGCCTCTTGGAAAGTAGCATCTGATTTTGTTTCTGATGAATACACTCCTGATATTGTTCTAATTATTGCTTTATAACGGCCTGCTACCGCTTCACATGCATCCGAAATTTCGCCCAGTGTAGCACGCACACGTGCTGCTTCTACTGCTAACTCCAACAAATTGCCCTCTCCAGTCTCGGCACATTTTGTGATGGCGGCCAATGCTTTTTTCACTGCTTTGGGGTCGCGATTTGCTTTTAATGTCTCTAAACGAGCTATTTGCTGTTTGCGAACCTCAGTATTATCAACTTCAAGAATATCTATTGGGTCTTCTTTTTCCAATCTATACTTGTTGATACCTATAATAGTTTGTTTGCCTGCATCCACACGTGCTTGTGTGCGTGCAGCAGCCTCTTCGATACGCATTTTTGGAATACCGGTTTCAATGGCTTTTGCCATTCCACCCAAGCTCTCTACCTCTTGAATGTGTGCCCATGCTTTTTCTACAATTTCATTGGTTAGCGACTCTACATAGTAGGAGCCTGCCCATGGATCGACCTGTTTTGTTACAGATGTTTCTTCCTGAATATAGATTTGCGTGTTGCGTGCAATACGCGCAGAAAAATCAGTTGGTAGTGCAATAGCCTCATCGAGTGCGTTGGTGTGCAACGATTGTGTATGTCCCAACACGGCTGCCATTGCCTCAACACAAGTACGGCCAACATTGTTATAGGGGTCTTGCTCTGTGAGCGACCAACCAGATGTTTGGCTATGCGTACGCAGAGCCAACGATTTGGTATTTTTTGGATTAAAACTTTTTACAATTTTGGCCCACAACAAGCGAGCAGCACGCATTTTGGCTATCTCCATGAAATGATTCATGCCAATGCCCCAGAAAAACGACAGACGAGGTGCAAAAGCATCCACATCTATACCTGCAGCAATACCTGCACGCAAATACTCCATACCATCGGCTAGGGTGTAGGCCAACTCGATGTCGGCAGTAGCTCCCGCTTCTTGCATGTGGTATCCCGAAATGGAGATAGAGTTAAATCGTGGCATCTTTTGAGAAGTAAACTCAAAAATATCGGCAATAATCTTCATTGAGAAGCTTGGCGGATAGATATAGGTGTTGCGTACCATAAATTCTTTCAGGATATCGTTCTGAATAGTTCCTTGCATCTCGTGCAGTTCTGCACCTTGCTCTTGTGCTGCCACAATATAGAATGCAAGTATGGGAAGTACGGCACCGTTCATTGTCATCGATACCGACATTTCGTTGAGCGGAATCTGGTCGAAAAGTATTTTCATATCTTCTATAGAGCAGATAGAAACACCCGCTTTGCCCACATCGCCCGTCACACGTTCGTGATCGGCATCGTAGCCACGGTGTGTAGGGAGGTCAAATGCAACCGACAATCCTTTTTGACCGGCTGCGAGGTTGCGACGATAAAATGCGTTCGATTCCTCGGCAGTCGAAAAACCAGCGTATTGGCGTATAGTCCAAGGGCGCATGGCATACATGGTAGAGTATGGTCCACGCAAAAATGGTGCCACACCCGCAGCATAGTTCAAATGCTCCATTCCCTCTAGGTCTTCTTTTGTGTAAACAGGCTTCACAGGAATCTGTTCGGCAGTAAGCCAATCGGGTTTGAATTCGTTTTTTTCTGTCCACTCTGCAACTTTTGTTTTGTCTGCAAAGCTATTAGTTTTTATGTCTATTTCTTTAAAATTTGGTTTCATTATTTTATAGATTTTCTTTAAGCTATTCTTATCCTCATTGATATTTAAAAAATTTATCTGTTGTTGATAAAGAGCTTATCTGTTTTTTATTGAATATTTTATTTAAACAAGGCCGCCCCTATCACATTTCCTACAATAAGCAACAAGCTAAATACAGCTACCAACTTAGAGGTATCTACATCTAGTGTTTTTATTGTGTGTAGTGAGTTTATGCGTACTTGTTTCATTTTTTTTATACCCCTAAGAGCCAGTGGCAATGAAAGCAACACTGCAAAACTATAGGTGTGCAACAATTGAAACTTTACAATAATTGCAACCAAAATATAGGCAGCCAATAATAATGTCTGATAAAGTATTTTAGAACCCTCTATCCCCAATTTAATTGCTTGCGTATGAATACCTGCTGCTTTGTCTAAAACTAAGTCGCGGGTGTTGTTGGCATGCAATATGCCCACTATCAACAACCCGGCTGGAGCTACAACCAATAAGCTACTCCAAATAATTTGGCTGGTCATTGCATATACTACTCCTAGCCCTACAAGCTGACTAAAAGAGATAAAAATAACCACTTCGCCCATGGCAATATATTTTAGTTTATAATAGAAAAACAGGCAAAGTATGCCCATCAAGCCAATATAGAAAAGGGAGAACCCCGTTTGGGTAATTAAGTATAAACCCAATACAATTCCCAACAGAAGCACGATTAATGAGTAAATCAGTATAGTTTTTGGTTTAAAATATCCTGTTACTAATAACCGTATTGGTCCTGTTTTTTTTTCTCCATCAACTTCATAAATAAAATCGTAGTAATCACCAATTAAATTACCTGCTGCATGAAAAACAACAGCTCCCACTACTGCCAAAACTCCGTTTATCCAGTTTATGTCTGTCAAGACACCCTTACTGTAAGAGTAATATACAAAAGCAAATGCTGTAAGAGCAGGCATACCCGAAGCCGGAAAAGACCAAGGATGCAAGGCAATTAACCAATTCTTTATGTGTTGCTTTTTGCTCATTGGTTTACTTTATGCCCAAAAGAGAATTAAACTTAGTCAACATATCCAATACGTTGCTTCTCACGTTTATAAAATATTCAATTCCTTGTGCTTTCAAGTCATCGGCACATTTAGGAG
>CAYVLC010000205.1:0-3490 GCA_964452155.1 uncultured Dysgonomonadaceae bacterium | reverse complement strand
TATATTCCGCAAGAGAGTTTGCCAAGATTGAATGAGGCGTATGAGGGGACGGAATGGAGGAAGGCAGTTAAGAATTAAAAGTTAATGGTTAAAAACGAAAAGTTCTCGCTGGTCAACCATTTGGCAATTATATTGCAGTGTAGTTAGTAGAGAAAATTCATGAATTTTCTCTGAATATTGCACAATGTGTTTGCAGTGTACTCTTCAACCAACCCTGTCATTTCGACCAGCGGGAGGAATCTGTTGAAAGAACAGGCTTACGCATGCAAATTATTGGAACACGGATGAGACAGATTGCCCAGATAAACACAGATAAATCCGCTCACACGGGGATACTCAGGAATAAGACGATAGCAGGGCTATTTGAATAGGGCCGTTTTAATTTTTAACTCTACAGAGTTCTTTGCACCTTCTCTGCGCCCTTTGCGGTTAATTGCATTTATCCGTGTTTAAACATCTTGTCAACTGTCAATTATTAAACCTCCCCCCTTAAGCAACCACTATTCCCGTTAATTTTGCTAATTTTGTGCAAACATCTATCTACAACATGACACCATTTCTCTATCGCATAGCCCAGACATTTTATTCCCAATATGGGGAGAACTTGTACCAACATACTTTTGTGTTCCCCAACCGAAGGGCGGGATTGTTTTTCCAAAAATACTTGGCCGAGATATCGGGCAGGCCGCTTTTTTCGCCACAGGTAATTACCATTAACGAATTTATTGAGCAGTTGTCCAACTATCAGCAGGTAGATAAGATAGAGCTGTTGGTGCTATTGTACGATATTTATATTGCCATTAGCGAGTCGGATGAGTCGTTCGACGATTTTGTCTATTGGGGCGAAATGCTATTGAGCGATTTTGACGATGTAGATAAGTATATGATAGATGCCAAGCAGCTGTTTACCAATGTGACCGACCTGAAATCGATAGACGACCATGCTACCTACTTGACCGAAGAGCAAATTGCTGCCATTCGGCAATTTTGGACCAATTTTATGCCCTACGAGGCAAGCGACACCAAGAAGAAGTTTATGGAAACGTGGCAGGTGTTGTCTCCGCTATACACCCAGTTTAGAGAGATGCTGCACGAGAAGGGATTGGCCTACCAAGGCATGATCTATAGGGATGTGGCAGAGCGGACCAAAAAGAAAGAAGCACTGGATGTACCCACAGGTGAGGTGGTGTTTGTGGGGCTGCACGCCCTTTCTACTTCCGAGATAAAACTGTTGCAATATCTGAAAGCCAATGGCAATGCCGATTTCTATTGGGACTACGAATCTCCGTTTGTGAACGACCCTGCCAATAAAGCTTCGCTTTGGGTGGAGCGCAACCGAACGTTGTTTCCCTCGAAACATGCAATAGCATTGCCCGTTTTTGATGGTAAAATAAATATAGAGGTGATGGGAATTCCCTCGGGTGTGGGGCAGGCAAAGCATGCCACTACTATATTGAATAGATTGATAGCCGACCAGAAAATAACCAACCCCTCGCAGGCTATCAACACGGCTGTAGTGTTGCCCGACGAGAATTTGCTGTTGCCCATTCTCTACTCTGTGCCTGAGTCTATTGGTAAAATAAATGTGACGATGGGCTATAGCTTATCGCACTCTTCTGTTTCGGGGTTGATAAAATACTTGGCCGATGCACAGCGCAAGGTACGCATTGTTGATGGAAAGCGGCACTATTATTTTAGGTATGTAATATCGATACTCAACAACTCGTTGGTGAAGATTGCTGCCAAGGAGGAGGGCGAAGCGATGAAGGAGCACATTCTGAAAAACAATCTGGTGATGGTGCCCGAAGATGAGTTGCAGGGGCATCCGTTGTTTCAATACATTTTTCGAGGCATAGAGAGTTGGCAAGGTATAGCCGAATATTTGAAACAGGTGCTGAGGGCTGTGTATGGATACCTGACAAAAGCAACGCAGGATGAGAAGGAGATAGACGACAAGGAGGAGAGCTACGATGTAGAGTCGATGGACTTGGAACGCGAGTTTGTGGTGCAATACTTCAAAACCATTACTCGGTTGGAAGAGACGTTGAAAGATGTAACGGTGAACATGACTTTCGATACCTATTTCAAACTGCTCGACAGGTTGGCTATCTCGCTGAGCGTGTCGTTTAGTGGCGAACCGCTATCGGGATTGCAAGTGATGGGGGTGTTGGAGACGCGTGTGCTCGATTTTGAAAATATCATTATGCTATCGATGAACGAAGGGGTGTTTCCGCTGAAGAAACCTTCCAACTCTTTTATCCCCTACACCTTGCGCAAGGGGTTTGATATGCCTACTTACGAGTTTCAGGATAGTATATTTGCCTATCACTTCTATCGGATGATTTCGCGTGCCAAAAATGTATATTTCTTGTATGATACACGCGCCGAGGGTGCGCAATCGGGCGAAGTGAGTAGGTATTTATACCAAATAAAGTACCTCTATCCAGATAAGTTTAATCTGAACGAGCGACTCTTTACCTACCAGGTGAAATCGCCACAGGCCGAAGCCATTGTAGTGAACAAAACGGGCACAGTGTGGAACAAGCTAAACCAATATAGAGCGGGTGGCGAAAAGGCCTTGTCGGCTTCGTCGTTCAACAACTACATAGACTGCCCATTGCGTTTCTACTTGATGCACGTGGAGGAACTATCGGAAGAGGAAGAGGTGGCCGAATCTGTTGAGCATGCCATATTTGGGACTATCTTGCACAAGATTATGCAGGAGATATACGATAGATACCGTGGCGAGGTGGTGACGGCCGACTTGCTGAATGAAATAATGAAGAACGATGCGTTTATCACCGAAAAGTTGGAGAAAGCATTTGCCAAATACTACACAAAACAACCCGACAGACCCAAACCGCTAAAAGGCAACAGCTACCTGGTGGGCGAAACCTTGCGCAACTATATAAAGCAGGTGCTGAAGATTGATGCGCGCTATGCTCCTTTTATATACCTGCACTCTGAGAAACAATTTAACCGCCCTCACAGAGTAAATGACGAGCTGTGGGTAAATTTCAAGGGAAGTATAGACCGTGTAGATGAGAAAGATGGTCTCACGCGCATCATCGATTACAAATCGGGTAAGGGCGATTTGAACTTCAAGGAGCTGGCCGATCTATTTGATTCGTCGAACGATAAACGGCCCAAACCTATCTTGCAGGTATTCATCTATTCTTACTTCTACAATGTGGAGGTGCCTGGTAAAGTATTGTCGCCTGGCATCTATTTTATGCGCACTTCGTTTACCGACTTCTCTTTTGCCGTCACTTGCAACAAACAGGAGGTGGACGATGTGTCGGCCTACTTCCCAGCGTTCGAAATCCTTTTGAATAATAAGATAGTTGAGCTTTTCAACCAGGATGTCCCCTTTACTCAGACCGAGAATGAGAAGAATTGTGAGTATTGTCCGTTTAGGTCGCTTTGCGAAAGGTAGAAGAATTGACAATTGACAATGTCATTCCGACCAGCGGGAGGAATCTGTTGAAGA
>CAYVLC010000204.1:0-3547 GCA_964452155.1 uncultured Dysgonomonadaceae bacterium | reverse complement strand
CTCACAGGACCGAACAAGCCTGATGGTTGTAACGGACTGTTTTTATTGTATGGATTCACAAAGCACCACGTTGTGCGCTCGTTTTCGGGAAGCTTCATATCACCAATAATTCGGTTCATCCAATTGTTTACAACTTCAATTCTCAACTCGTTTTCGCCTTTTTTGATGAATGGGGTAATGGTTAGTTGATATGGGGGAGTCCAAGCACCACCAGCATACTCACCATTTATATAGACTTTTCCCATTGAGGTTAAGTTGCCAAGATTAATTGTAAACTCGTTATCTCCTGAGAGCTCGTCGATGTTGAACTTATTACTGTAAACAGCAGTTCCCGAGTAATACTTAATCAGATCGTCTGACGACGAAGTCCAATCTTTCAAAACATCCATTGATACGGGTTCTTTAGGTCCTATCTGGTTTGAATCGAATACTACTTCCCAATTGTTTTTAATATCTACTAATAATTTCGGTTCAGGATAATTGGTCAACACGTCAATTGATTGGGGCGTTTCGGTCACTTTATTTCTAAAAACAACAAAAGCACTTTCAAATGGAGCCAACTTAAGCGGCACCATGGTAGTTTCATCTTTGCTTTCAAAAGCATTTAGCGTGCGAGTTTCACCTGTTGTAGCATTCCATAATTCGGGTTGCATATTTTTAACCCTAAACTCAGGCGCGATGGTTTTCAACTCATTTGTTTGATTGGAAATAAAGTATATCTCTGATCCATTTCTTAAGGTTCGATGACCGTAATGGATGCTATTATCGTCTGGAAGCTGACAGTCGGGAGCTACATTAATCAACTTGAATGCTTCTTCCATTGTCATAGCATCCAATATCATACCTTTTCCAAAATTTCTGTGTTTAACACTTACACCATCTACTTCTGCCCAAATTGTTTTTGCAGTTTCCTTCACTTTTCTGTCCGCTTCAGGCTGATTTTGCAAACTGGGCGATCGAGTAGGGGGTGGTCCCATTATGACACCGCCATCTTTTATCAGTTGCTCTATCTTACTTAATAGTTCAGGACGCATTGTCTCCATCTTGGGGAGCACCATTATCTTATATTGTGTTCCGTGGGGCAGTGTCAGTAGCCCTTCTTTCACAGTCATGTACTTCTCGATAACTTCCGCATTGATATAATCAAATTGATATCCTACGGGTAATGCGGGGTCGGTAATTCCAGTCATCTTGGGTGTATCTTCACCAATAAAATAGGCCACATCAGCCACGTTCAATCCTTGTTGCAACATATAGTTCACTCTTTTCAGGTATTGAATATATACATCCAATTGTGAAAACCATGTGTTCTTGCGATCGAACTCATTCCCAAACCATGCATTCACACCGGGGTTTTGGTTTTCGTATGGTTGCATAATATATACATGTAATAGTGTGCTGTTAATTCCTTCTGCGAAAAAGCGGTCGTTGCGTTGCTTCATCATTGCGGGAAAACGAGAATAGGCGGGTCCACCCGAAGTATTTGACTCGGCAGATATCTTTGTTTTACCATATATATGTCCGCATGAGGTGGCAGCTCTATTTTCGATATCGCCCAGTTCACCTTCACTCCAGAATTCTCCGCCAATTTCATCAGACTGACCACCGTACATGAGGAATTCTCCAGGGAATCCCCAATGTCCATAATTCTCAAGCCATGTTGTTAAGCCATGTTTATGGCTAACATCTCTTAAACCACCTACATAATCATAAGCCACTTTATCTGCTACCAATCGGCGCATATCCCACAAGAAGCGATTAGATTCATCTTCATTATTTACTACATATCCTTTGTAAGTTGGTAAGAAAGGAGTGGGGTCATAGTTATATCGGTCTCTAAAATCTTGTATAAAGCCATCGGTGAAGTTTTGGCCACCTGTCTCATAGCTATCTTGCACCACTACTTTAAAGGATTTTCTGTCAGCTTCAGGAATTCTCTCAATTATTTCACCAAGGAATGCATTAAAATGTGACTCGACATGCTCTTTGCTCATCTTGTCAATTTCCAATCCAGTGCCTTCAGGTGATGCAGGACTGTTTGTTACTTTTGTTGGAGTCATTCCTGATCGCATAACTACCCATTCTCCCTCGGGGACATCCCATGTGAGAAGTCCATCAGCATCTATTTTGTCACTCAAGTCAATTACTTCATCAGATTTGACTACGGTTTCTAAATCATCTATTTCAGATTGATTTGGCCAAAGGTAAGCATCCCAATAGGGTAGTGGGGTTTGCCACATTTTAGCAAGTGTCTTTTCACTATAGTTCTCAATCTTGGGTGTTGTCTCAAGCCTTATCTCTGCAATTTCACTTCCATCTCTGTGACTATGAAAGATAATTCTGAATTCGTGCGCTTTTACATTACCTATAGATATTGACGTTGGAGCATAAGGAGAAAACCCAACATTTAATGCAGGATTGGTACGATTAACTTCAAACTCTCTGATGGTTTTAAACTCATCACCACTATTTTCTTTCGTTTGGATAATGCATCTTGCATGAAAAGGCTGATGCTTTGTTTCTATTGTTAAATTTCGAGCTGTAAAACCATCCTCAACTACTATATCAATTACTGTTGGTTGCTCTCTCGGTATAAGGATGCTTGTTTCATTGTCTCCATCAAAGGCTGCACTGAGATTCGGTAGTTGTGGTTGAGATGTGATTGATGCATTATCATTACTTATTGTCTCGTTTGGTTTGTTTATGGGCCATGCTAAAACCTTTACATCTTGGAAAACTTCATGAGGCCTTTCCAATTTATGACTCAACTTTTGAGGTCCTGTTACTTTTATTTCAGACGACGTCAAGTAGCGCATCGATTCTTCTGGTTTAACCCAAGGTCCGCCCGATTGACTCCATCCTGGAGAATTGAAGATGCCAATCTCTATGTCCAATTCGGTAGCTGTCTTTAGTGCTGTATGCAAAATGTCCCACCACTCGTCACTAAATATTTTAATTTTGCCAAAAGGCAATTCATCAATACCGATATTTCCAATAAATGCCCTGTTTATACCAGCTTCTTTCATGGCATGAAGGTCTTTTATAGCACCTTCTTTGGATATGTTGTCGGATATCCAGTACCAATAGATACTTGTTTGAATTGATTTAGGTGGATTTATAAATTCAGATTCTAATTGAGTATTGCTTACTTCTTTTTGCGGAGCTTTTATTCCGCACGCTGTGCCGTTGAAAAGAATGAATAGGTACGTTATGCCCAAAAATAAACAGGTTTTTTTGATTTGTTTCATGACTTGCTTTATTAACAGTTTTGTATAATCATTTTTTGATGGTATTGAAAGACTTTTCTAGATTATTCTTTGGTAATTCTCACTTCTTTGGGAGCTTTTATTTCGCTTTCTATTTCTCCATTAGCCAATCGGGTGTGCTTCACATATATCTCTCCAAAAGGAGTAGGAAGAGTACCTTCAGCAAACTTCAATTCACCCAAATGAGGTTTGATAAGAACAGTTTTGCAACCAGGTTCTAATACTTTAAAGCCCAATACATGCTCAGTGAGCCATGAAGTAGGGCCAGACGCCCAACCATG
>CAYVLC010000203.1:0-3552 GCA_964452155.1 uncultured Dysgonomonadaceae bacterium | reverse complement strand
AATTAGAAACACTTCCAGCTTTCAATTTTCACTTTTCAACTAACTAATCCATCTCCACTACCGTAATCCCAGACCCACCAAACTGAACATGCTCATCGCGATAATTGCTCACACCATTTACAGTGTGCAAGTATTCGCGAATCACCTGCCGCAATGTCCCTGTACCCGTGCCATGCAATATGCGCACACGTCCTACCCCAACCTGAATGGCATCGTCTATAAAATACATTACTGCTTGCAGGGCTTCGTCCACACGCATGCCGCGCAGGTCTATCTCTTGTTTAAAATCGAGCTTCTTGTTGTACAATATATCCGACGAAGACTGATTGTAGAAACCTCTATTGGTATCTTCCTTCTTTATTTGGTTTTTACTCACTCGCTCTAGTTTCTTTATATCTATGGTCATTTTGAGGTCTCCAAAAGCCACGGTCACCTTCTTGCCATTCACTTCTAGCACTTTCCCAGCAGATTTCTGACCCTCCAGACGCACAGCATCGTCAGCTCGTAGGGGTTGAGGGGTTTTGTCAAGGCCAGACTGGATTGCTTTTGCAGCACGTTTCTTTTTAAGTTTTGGCTTTTTTTCCTCTTTTTGCACCACCGTGGCTTTAAATTCGCTTAGAGATTCTCGTGCCTGCTTGGTGCGCTCTTTGTGGGCTTGCGATTCGCGAATCTCTCTAATGGTGTTCTCTATGCGTGCATTGCTATTGGCAAGAAGTTGTGTTGCCTCTTCTCTGGCTTTAGCAATTATCTCTTTCTTCTGCTTGTTCACATCATCAAGATTGGCCTCGTAGTCCATTGTTATTTGCTCCAACCTGTTGCGCTCACGCCTTATCTCGTCGCGTTTCTTTGCCCAATAACGCTTGTCGCGCGCTATATCTTGCAAGTATTTATCCATGTTGATGTAGTCGCCCCCTACTTTTTCCGAAGCATGGGCTATTACCTCTTCGGGCAACCCAATCTTGCGTGCAATCTCCACTGCAAAAGAGCTACCCGGATTACCTATAGAGAGGATAAACAGGGGTTGCATCAAGTGCCGATCATACAGCATAGCACCATTGATAACACCTACGTGTTCGTTGGCAAAATGTTTTAGATTTTGATAATGTGTGGTGATAACGCCAAAAGACCCCTGGTTGTTGTAGCGCTCTAGCAATGCCTCTGCAATGGCTGCACCAATCTCGGGCTCTGTTCCGCTACCAAACTCATCTATCAAGAGGAGCGACTTCTTGTTGCAGTTTTTTACAAAAAACTTCATGTTCAACAGATGCGAACTGTAGGTAGAGAGGTCGTTCTCTATAGACTGCTCATCGCCAATGTCTATAAAGATATCGTCAAACACGCCCACATGAGAGTTTTCCCTTACTGGAATCATCAGTCCACATTGCACCATGTATTGTAGCAATCCCACAGTCTTCAAACAAACAGACTTGCCTCCAGCATTGGGGCCCGATATAATCAATATTCTATTTTCGTCTTGTAGGGTAATGTCTAAAGGAATCACTTTTCTGTTCTGCCTAGTGAGTGCTAGGTATAGCAACGGATGGTAGGCTTGTACCCAGTCTATCTGTTGTTTGTTGTTGATAGATGGTTTGATAGCATTGATGCTCAAACCAAACTTAGCTTTGGCACGAATGAAATCTATTTGTGCCAAAAAATCGTACGATTGCAACAAATCGGGCAAGAAAGGACGCAAGTAATCGCTAAACAGAGAGAGAATCTTTATTATTTCTCTACGCTCGTCACCCTCTAGCTCCCTCACGCGGTTGTTGGCCTCTACTACCTCGCCAGGTTCAATAAAAACTGTTTTGCCCGATGCAGATTCGTCGTGCACAATGCCCCGTATCTTTCTTTTGTGAGCAGGGTCAACAGGTATCACCAATCGGCCATCGCGCATTGTGGGCGACACATCTTTATCTACATAACCATCGGCTTGCGCTTTGCGCAAAATGGAGTTCATGCTTCTAGAAATGCTGGTGAGTGCACCTGCCAATTGTCTGCGTATATCAGAGAGTGCGGGCGAAGCATTGTCTCTTATTTGTCCGTATTCATCTATAATGGAATTTATGCGCTTTGTTACTTCGGGATATACCACCACATTGTCGGTGAGCGATAGTAGATGGGGATAAAGAGGGTCTGAATCAGAATCTTTGTTTAAAAACGACACAATGGAATTGATTGTTTGCAACGACCGCTTCAGCTGAAACATAGCAGTGGTGTCAATCCAAGTGCCCACAACACGAATGCGTGCCAGCATGGGACGCACGTCATAGAAATGATCGGAGGGAAATGAATCTTCCTCTTGCAAAATGTGGACAAACTCGTCCACGCGGTTCAATCTCAACTTTATTTCGTGAAACGAAGCTGAAAACTCCATCTCCTCAACCTTCTCTTTGCCCAAGGTGCTAAGGCAGCTAGCTGCAACTAGCTCTCTTATTCTGAGAAACTCTATCTTATGTTCGAAATTATCTGGATAAATCACTTTTTCGGTCTAATGGTTTTAATATGGGTTGTTGGTGCAAAAGTACATCATTTTATTTGAATTGGAAATAAGGAGGAGGGAGTTAAGAATTAAGAGTAAAGAGACTAAGTTGACTAGTTCACCTGTTTAATCGTTTATTCGTTTAATTGTTTACCGTTTTAGGGGAAGAGAGAATCACTTGCCTAGGGTTCTGCATTTCGCTTTTAATTTTAATTCTCTGCGTCCTTTGTGCCCCCTTTGCGCCCTCTTTGGTTAGAACCAGTGGCCGTGGCCTATAATTGCATTTTCCGAGTTTCAGAACCTCTATTTAGTCTAAGACCGTTTTCCTTCATAATTCATTTCCATGATATTGGTTGGGGGTATACCTATAGAGCTAAGGAAAAAGAAAAACGTGAGTCAGAATCCATGCTAAATAAATATATATTCAACTAACATTACAATAGTTGATTACCAGCAACTATACTTTTTTCATTATTTGTTGTATATTTGTTTTTATTTATCAAATCAACTTGAGGTAGAATCAAAAACAAAAGTATCAGTGAACAAAATATCGGCCTATCATGCTAAGTACTTTGCATATGAGTTAACAAGACAACTGCCTGCAAATGATGTAGGAAAACTTACTGCTTCGCTACAAGATGCACAGGTTGATTTAAACCCACACCAAGTAGATGCAGCTCTGTTTGCATTTAAATCTCCCCTTTCTAAAGGTGCAGTTTTAGCTGATGAGGTGGGTTTGGGTAAAACTATTGAGGCCGGAATTATATTATCACAAAAATGGGCTGAGAGAAAAAGAAAACTCTTAATTATAGGCCCCTCTAATCTGCGTAAACAATGGAGCAGTGAATTAGCTGATAAATTCTATCTCCCCTCAATAATACTGGAAGCAAAATCATTCAACAATACTATTAAAGAAGGTAATCTGAACCCCTTTCATCAAGAAGATACCATAATCATCTGCTCGTTTCACTTTGCGAAAAACAAAGCTCCTTATTTAAAAAGCATCAATTGGGATTTAGTTATAATAGACGAAGCTCATCGACTGCGTAATGTATATAAACCAACGAATAAAA
>CAYVLC010000202.1:0-3575 GCA_964452155.1 uncultured Dysgonomonadaceae bacterium | reverse complement strand
TGAGGTATGAGGTCTGGGGTGTGTGGTGTGAGGTATGTGGTGAGGTAATTTTAAAAATGGTAGGCATGGGATACAGGAAGTTAGATATATATAATGTCGCATTTCAGTTGTTTTTGAAAACGCATAAGGAATCTTTCAGATTACCTAAATACGAAACCTATGAAATAGGTTCTCAATTGAGACGATCTGCCGGTTCAGTTACTGCCAACATAGTGGAAGGATATGGCCGGAGCGTTTACAAACAAGAGTATCTCCGATTTCTCATTTTTTCTCATGCTAGTAACAGTGAAACATTATTTCACATAGAGGGAATCATTCATCTTTATCCTGATATAAGCGAGAGTTTTAAAGCATTGTACAAAGAGTATGATATTTTAGGCGCAAGAATCAATAAGTATATTCAGTATATAAAATCTAATTGGAATAATAAACCAATATAATAAAATATAGCAGTATGAACAAAGATATTCACAATGGTTCAAGGTCTCAGACCCCACACCTCACACCCGACGGTGGATTTTTTTCTAAAATCTTCAAAGGAGATAAAATCATCTGGTCGGTTTTTATAGCACTGTCTATTGTGTCGCTCATCGAAGTGTTTAGCGCCACCAGCACCATTGTCTATCGCCAACAAAATCATTGGGGCCCCATATTGCGTCATGCCACATTTTTGTTGGGCGGCGTGGGTGTCATCCTGTTTATGCACAATGTACCCTACAAATATTTTTCGTCGCTCATATTCGTATTGTTTGGTTCTATTATTTTGTTGCTCTTGACCCCCTATATTGGTACAACCGTAAATGGCGCCGAGCGCTGGATAAAGATAATGGGCATGAGCATACAGCCCTCCGAAATTGCAAAGATATCGCTCATGGGAACAATTGCGTTTTTGCTCAGCAAGCAGAACGATCAGAACGAGAAGCCGCTTTTTATGTGGATGATTGGCCTCATGCTAGGCGTAACCCTCATTATTGCTATGGACAATCTTTCTACGGCGCTACTCCTATTTATTGTCTGCTTTGTGCTCATGTATATTGGCAATGTTAAGTTTGTGCGCCTAGCCAAAGTGGCCTTCATTGCACTGGCAGTAATAGTTTTGGCTGTGCTTTTCCTAAAGGTTATCCCAGCGGGATGGACTGCTAGTGGACCCCTGAACCGTGTTTCTACATGGCAGGCCCGCATCGATAGGTTTGGCAACACAGACAAAACCGACGATGCAACGTATTACCAAATAACCGACGACAACTATCAAGTAGCCCACTCAAAAATAGCCATTGCCAATGGAGGAGTCTTTGGTCAGTTTCCGGGTAACAGCAAAGAGCGCGACTTTTTGCCACAGGCCTACTCCGATTTTATTTATAGCATCATCTTGGAGGAGATGGGTCTTGTAGGCGGCACATTTGTACTCATACTCTACATAATTATACTGATGCGCGCCGGCAAAATTGCACAAAAAACCGACAAGCTGTTTCCAAAATACCTCATTCTGGGCTCGGCCCTCATGCTTTCTATGCAAGCTTTTGTAAATATGGCCGTGGCGGTGCACCTTATTCCCGTCACGGGGCAACCTCTGCCCTTGATTAGCAGGGGGGGCACGTCCACCCTCATCACGTGTGCCTATTTTGGTATTATCCTGAGTGCCGACCGATTTGGAAAGTGCAAAAAGAAGACTGTGCCAGCCATGGATATTGCTGTAATGAATACAGATAACTTTCAAATCGTGAATGGCGACGACGATATAGACCAAAACCCGTTTGCCAAACCTGTGCTACACGAGGAGTATGCACCCATAGTGGAGTTCGATGTAGTAAAGGCTTAGCGAAGATTTCTTTAACACTCCTTTATCGACCGATTGATATTTATTTCTTACTTTTATAATGCTCACATGCGTTTTAGGTAGGCTGCTGTGTCTCAAGTGAAAAGTGTATGCCACATTCTTTTACTTGCTACACAATAGGACTATTACAAATGGGCACATGTGTGTGTGCCTATTGAAAGCACATTCAATAACCAGTAAAGTAATCAGTAATTATGAATATAAAGGTGCGGGTAAACCCCGAATATAAAGATATAGAGGGATTTTTAAAGAAACTTCCCACCACATTTGCCAACAATGGCGTAACATTGAAGGACGATCGCAATGAGATAAAAATTATTCAAAGCGGAGAGCATAAGTTGTGCATCAAATCGTTTAATAAAGTTACTGCTTTCAATAGATATATGTACTCTTGGTTTCGAGCCACCAAAGCCAAGCGTTCGTACAAGGTGGCGCGCCGTCTCATAGCCGCTGGCATTGGCACACCTGCCCCTGTGGGCTATGTAGAAGTGTATGGTCGGGGGCATATTTTGGCCAAGGCCTACTACGTTTCGCTCTATTTAGACCACAAATATGATATGAAAGATGTTTTGGAAAAAACCATCGACTGCCAAGAGAAAATTCTCACTAGTTTTGCCCGCGAAATGGCTACAGTGGTACATCCAGCTGGTGCTTGGCACAACGATTTAAGCGCAGGCAATGTGCTCATCAACCCTGTGGGCACAGACAATTGGGCGTTTTCGTTTATCGATCTCAATCGGTTGTCATTTCGCCGCCGCATCTACTCCATCAAAGGGCTCACAAACTTCAAAAAACTTACCAACAATCCTGTAGCACTTGCCTTAATTGCCGAGCAATATGCCATTGAAGCAAACAAAAGCCCGCGGTTTTATTCTCTTTTCTTACAACGACGCAATCTTAGTTTCTCCATGCGCCGATTTTTCACCAAGAAAGTATTGGGAGTATTCAAACCCCGCAAGCATCCTAGGGTTAAGCAGGAGAAATAGAGTTGTTGTTTGTCTGCGGTCTGCGGTGTGTGATTATAGAAACTTGAGTCAAGGAATTAAGAGCTAGATATGCAGATTATAGGCTCCAAGGGCCAAATAATTGGAACACTGATGACACGTATTGAACCGATGAACCCAGAAAAATACAAATCTGTGCTATCTTGCTACGAGCACTGTCAACTACAATTTGGTTAAAACATGAATAGCTAGGTGTGGATAACCCATGGAATTTATATTCCACATATATATATATATATATGATCAGAATCACCTGCAAAATATTGTGTTTTAAGATTGCTCTACGATGGGTGTCAACTTCTTTGTTTTTATGCTATTTGCATTATAAAAGTGATTATTTCGTTTAATAATGAGTATAAACAAGGTAATTGTTTTTTTTATTTAACTAAAAGCATTATGTTTGATTTTTAAAATAATGTTTACTTTTTTATATACAATCTGTCAACAAGTTTATCACGCCTTAGTTATGAAGTAGTATTAATTAAAAAACAAGTATCATGAAGAAAACTTTTTCATTGTTAGCAGCAGTAGTGCTATTGCTAAGTTACTCATCGTGTAGTCAATCTGACCCAATTGAAGAGAGTGTTAGAAAAGAAGTGAGAATAAGTGCATCATTTAAGAATCTATCTGGTGATGCTAAGGTTACAACAAGAGCAGTTGACAACGCATGGGAGAGTGGAGATGCGATTGGCGTGTTTATGAAAACAGCAGGTGCTGTTTTAGTACAACCTGCG
>CAYVLC010000201.1:0-3638 GCA_964452155.1 uncultured Dysgonomonadaceae bacterium | reverse complement strand
TTACTAACTTACTTTTTATTATTTTTGTAATAGTATAGCACAATAATATTACAAACAGCGAATTTAATATATATATGTTTCAAATAAATTGGGACATTACAAAAATGGCAAAAAAGAAGAGAATTATAAAAAAAAGAAAAACTACAAACCGAAGTAAGTCAAAGAAAAACTCACTTATCAATTTTTTTAAAAGCGAACGCACACATTTTTTATTTGGAGTAGTCATTTCTTTTATCGGCTTGTTTATCTTTCTGAGCATGATTTCCTTTCTCTTCACTGGAGGAGCAGATCAAAGCAAAGTAATGAACAAGACATTCTTTGAATTGGTAAACGACAAAACTCTTTCTGTGGAAAACTGGACAGGTGCCGGCGGAGCATTCATTGCTGAAACAATGATAAACAATTGGTTTGGTATCTTCTCTGTGCTATTGCCTTTATTTATAATGCTTATGGGCCTTAGGTGGATGAAAGTCTGGCAAGGCTCGCTCACAAAGTCTTTTATCTTTGTTGCACTGGGCATTATATTTGGGTCTATATCCATTGCCTTTATAAGTAAATTGTTCCCATTAAGTTTTATCGTTTGGGGGGGCAAGCATGGCCATTTTCTAGAAAACATCCTCCAAAACAGTATTGGCTGGCCAGGCATTGTACTGCTTATCACACTTTTTGCTATTGTACTTGTGGTGTTTTTCAAAAAATCGTCGATGTTCAAAATTCAGAGCACACTTAGCAAAGGAATTCAACGCATGAATAACAGTGCAACAGAAAGTGCAGACGATACTACAGAGTTTGTAGTAGAGACTGCTTCTGAACCCGAAGAGCCAAAAGAACCTGGAAAGCTAAAGAAACTTCTTGGCTTTCTTTCTCGCAAAAAAAATGCTGAAGAGATTGAAGAGGAAGAGGAGCAGGAGGAGCTTGAGAATAAAGACAATGATATTGCTACTAAAGAGGGCAAACTGCACTGGAAGCCGACACTAGAGAGTAGCACCCCCGATGAAGAAAACGATGAGTTTGAAGTAATTGTGCCCGATGATGAGGAGATGCTTTCTCCAGAAGAGAGGAAAATTAAATCTTCTACAACTACCCTCACAACCACTGGAGAACTAGTGGATGAAGAGACTGGCGAGGTGCTGGAGGATTTTGATCCCAAGAAAGATTTATCCTCATTCTCTTTCCCATCTATGGATCTGCTCAAAACCTATGCTGTAGGTAACAAAGAGGTGGACATGAAAGAGCAAACCGAAAACAAAGACAAAATTATTCGCACGCTCAAAAATTATGGTGTTGAGATAACATCTATAAAAGCCACAGTGGGGCCTACCCTCACCCTCTATGAAATAATACCGCAAGCGGGAGTGCGCATTTCGCGCATCCGTAATCTCGAAGACGATATTGCACTAAGCCTGTCGGCTTTGGGCATACGCATCATTGCGCCCATGCCGGGCAAAGGAACTATTGGTATAGAGGTGCCCAACAAAGACCCTCAAATTGTATCGATGCAATCTGTCATAGCCTCCAAAAGATTTAAAGAGTGCGATTATGATTTGCCTGTAGCACTGGGCCGTACTATTACCAACGAGATATTCATGTTTGACTTGTGCAAAATGCCCCACTTACTGGTAGCTGGTGCTACAGGGCAGGGAAAGTCGGTTGGCCTCAACGCAATCATCACATCGTTGCTCTACAAAAAGCATCCATCTGAAATGAAAATGGTACTCATAGACCCAAAAATGGTGGAGTTTAATATCTACTCTACTATCGAGAAACACTACCTAGCCAAACTACCCGATTCGGAAAAAGCCATTATCACTGACGTAACACAAGTGACACAAACCCTGAACTCTCTCACCAAAGAGATGGACGACCGCTACGAGTTGCTCATGAGAGCACATGTTAGAAACATAAAGGAATACAATGCTAAGTTTGTGAAACGCCGACTCAACCCCAATAAAGGACACAGGTACCTTCCCTACATTGTAGTAGTGATAGATGAGTATGGCGACCTTATCATGACTGCCGGAAAAGAGATAGAGATGCCCATTGCTCGCATTGCACAAAAGGCGCGTGCTGTGGGTATGCACATGGTTATTGCAACACAACGGCCCACAACCAATATCATTACGGGAACAATAAAAGCTAACTTCCCAGCACGAATGGCATTTAGGGTGACTTCTAATATAGACTCACGCACCATACTAGACATGGGCGGAGCCAACCAATTAATTGGTCGTGGCGATATGCTTTTCTCGCAAGGTAGCGATTTGATACGCATACAGTGTGCTTTTGTGGACACCCCCGAAGTAGAAGGAATTGCCCAATACATTGGTAAACAAAGAGGATACGAATCTGCATTCCAACTGCCCGAGTATATAGTAGAGAGCGAGAAAGCCACAAGCTCTATCGATATGAATGAGAGAGATGCTCTGTTTGACGAAGCAGCTAGGCTTATTGTGGTACATCAACAAGGCTCTACCTCGCTCATACAACGTAAGTTTTCTATTGGATACAACAGAGCAGGCCGTATAATGGATACCTTGGAGGCAACCGGAATTGTAGGACCTCAACAAGGCAGTAAGCCACGCGAGGTATATATTGCAGATGAATATTCGCTGGAAAAACTATTGAGTGCTCTAGATTAAATTGGCTAATACGATGCAGAACTAGGTGCTTAAACCTTCATTTGATAAAGCTGTCAAAGAGGGTACAACAACATAAACTACCACAACAATGAAAACAATGCACTCAATCATACTCATGCTATTAGTTCTGCTTGCTTCTACAGCCTCCTATTCTCAAAGCTCGGCCGAGTCGAAAGCTATTTTAGACAAAGCCAGCAAACTCTTCGAGCAATCTGAAGGTGTGAAGCTCACCTTCACTCTCCAGCCCGATGACCTCGATGGCGGTGCTTTCGAACCACAAGAAGGCATTGCTTTTGTAAAGGGCAATAAGTTTAAACTAGACATGCCCTACTCTACCATTTGGTTTGACGGCACCACACAATGGGTATTACTCAACGATGCCAACGAGGTAAATATAAGTAACCCCGCTCCTCAAGAGCTTATCAGCATTAGCCCCTTGGGCCTACTAAATATGTACAAGACCAACTATGTGTTGAAAAAACCCATCCAAAAAACCATCAACGGAAAAGCAACAACAGAAATTGAGATGACCCCCCTCAACAAATCGCAAGACTTCAAAAGCCTAACCATAGCCCTAGACAACAAAACAAATAGTGTAGTAATGGTTAGATTTACCACAAGAGATGGCACCAAAAACAAGTTGACAATCTCTACTTACAACAGTAACAATAAGTTTACGAACGATTTGTTCCAATTTAACAAAAACAACCATCCGGGAGTGGAGATTATAGATTTACGATAATCAAATCTATCAACCTGCTCATAGATAATAATTATACCGTTTTTATAGTTTGATTTTTAGGCGTATCTTTGCACAAAATAAAACAAAAAGCATTTTCGCAACACAACGAAACAGCTTTTATAAAACATACAACCACCTATGACAAAAAGAGTTAGATGCCTGATTATTGGATCGGGACCAGCAGGCTACACAGCCGCCATTTATGCAGCGCGTGCAAATTTAAGCCCCGTATTGTACGAAGGAATGCAACCAGGAGG
>CAYVLC010000200.1:0-3658 GCA_964452155.1 uncultured Dysgonomonadaceae bacterium | reverse complement strand
GAGTTTTCGAAAGAGTATTTTGCTCAATTAGTCAACTCGGTTGACCCTGCCAGAATGCCAGTTAAAGATGGTGCATCGGCTAGCAAACTCGTCGAAATGCTTACTCCCATTATGTTCGACCCTGCCATTATGCCAAAACGCATCAATCAAGCTGCAGGGGTAGATCTTGTGCAAACATCGGCTGTAAATTTCTACGAAGGAGTTTCGCAAAATGAGGTAGAGGCATTCTACAATAAAATGAAAGACCCAAATGACACTACCCCTATCTCTTATGGGCTCAACAGCAAAGTAGTAAAAGAGAATGGTACTGTTACAGAACAAGTATATAAAGTGGGCGGAATGTACTCTCCTGCTATAGAGCGAATTGTGAAATGGCTAGAGAAGGCAGCAACTGTTGCCGAAAATAACGAACAAAAACAAGTGATTCTTTCTCTTATAGACTTCTATCAGACAGGCGACTTGAAAAAATATGACGACTACTCGGTGTTTTGGGTAAAAGACATAGATTCAAGAATAGATTTTGTAAATGGTTTCACAGAAACCTATACCGATCCGCTAGGAATGAAAGGTACTTGGGAGTCGATTGTAAACTTCAAAAATATGGAGGCTACAAAACGAACTGAAATAATTAGTAATAATGCACAATGGTTTGAAGACAACTCACCAGTTGACAAACAGTTCAAAAAAGAAGAAGTGAAAGGTGTGTCAGCAAAAGTAATTAATGTAGCTATTTTGGGTGGCGACTGCTATCCCTCAACACCCATTGGCATTAATCTACCCAATGCCAACTGGATACGTCGCGATCACGGATCGAAATCGGTAACCATAGAAAACATTACCGATGCCTACAACAAAGCCTCGCTAGGAAACGGATTTGCAGAAGAATTTATGTGGAGTAGCGAAGAGATAGAAAGGGCCAAAGAATATGGATCAATTACTAGCAACTTGCACACCGACCTGCACGAATGTTTGGGTCATGGCTCTGGCAAACTACTACCCGGAGTAGATAGCGATGCACTGAAAGCTTATGGAAGCCCAATAGAAGAAACACGTGCCGATTTGTTTGGCCTATATTACCTAGGCGATCCAAAACTGGTAGAGCTAGGTTTACTTCCGAATAAAGAGGCATACAAAGCACAATACTACAGCTACCTGATGAATGGGTCTATGACGCAACTCACACGCATACAGCCAGAAAAAGATATTGAGCAGGCTCACATGCGCAACCGTCAGTTCATTGCAACATGGGTGTTGGAGCAAGCAAAAGAATCAAAAGCTGCCGAAATGAAACAACGCGATGGCAAAACTTATGTTGTGATAAACGATTATGAAAAGGTGCGCGAACTGTTTGGCAAATTGCTTGCAGAGATACAACGCATTAAATCGACAGGCGATTTTGAAGCAGCCAAGGATTTTATTGAGACTTATGCAGTAAAGGTAAATCAACCCATCCACAAAGAAGTATTGGAGCGCTACGAAGCACTAAACTTGTCACCCTATCGTGGTTTTGTAAACCCAGTTTACAAACTGGTTACCAATGAGAGTGGCGAAGTAACCGATGTGACAGTATCGTATGACGAAAGCTATGTGAATCAACACTTACGCTACTCAAAAAGATACTCGGCGCTACCAAACATGAATTAGAAAAATACAAAAGTAAAGTTGCCCCATACGGCAACTTTACTTTTGTATTGTATTTTATCAGAAATCTATTTGCCTGCATACCAACTAATTCAAATACATCTATAGCTTGTCTAATTTTAAAACAAAATCACAACCCCTTATCACCATTGTTACAATTTGCTACAACTCTGTAGAATTGATAGAAAAGACACTGAACAGTGTTACAAAACAGTGCTATGCAAACAAGGAATATGTAGTGATAGATGGGGCATCTAGAGATGGAACGAAGAAAATAGTTGAACAATATATCGATTCTATTGACTTTTTTGTATCCGAACCCGACAAGGGTATCTATCATGCTATGAACAAAGCAGTAGAAGTGGCAAAGGGTGAATGGGTCATATTTATGAATGCTGGAGATTTGTTTGTGAATAATGAAGTAGTAGCAAAAGTGAGTAGAGCATTGAGCGACAAAGACGATGTGGTCTATGGTGACATACTGATAAATAATAACAAAGAGCTTACAGTAAAAGAAGCTCCCTTAGCAATAGCTAGTATGCACAGAATGCCCTTTTGTCATCAAGCTGTTTTTACCCGCACATCTCTATTGAGGTCGTTCCCTTTTGATGAGAAGTATAAGTTGTCTGCAGACTTCAAACTATACAAACAGCTCAGTTTAAAGAAAATTGTTTTCAAAAGACTACCCATACCCATCACTATATACGACAGAACAGGACTTTCTAATAGTCAACGCTCAAGGGGATTAGCAGAAAATATAGCCATAATAAAAGAGATAGACAATTGGCAAGAAAAACTCCGTTTGCTACCTCGGCTCTATTTTGTGAAAAGCTGGACAACAATAAGACATATTTTGAAAAAGAAGAAGATTTAAAATTCAATGAGAATGAATTACGAAGAAACTGTTGCGTATTTATACAACCAAATGCCCGCCTACCAACGAGTGGGACAATTAGCTTATAAAGAAGGATTAGACAATAGCCTGGCACTTGATGCTCATTTTGGATTTCCTCATCGCCACTATCGCACCATACATGTGGCGGGTACAAATGGCAAAGGGTCAACATCGCACCTTTTGGCAGCAGTGCTTTCTGAAGCAGGTTATAAAGTTGGTTTATACACATCGCCCCATCTCATCGATTTTCGTGAGCGTATTCGTGTAAATGGCGAAATAATTGAACAACAGTTTGTAGTTGATTTTGTGAAAAATCACCGAGAAGCCTTCGAACCCATCATGCCCTCATTTTTCGAACTGACCATGGAGATGGCTTTTCTCTACTTTCGGTACATGAAAGTAGATGTTGCTATTGTTGAGACAGGACTGGGAGGAAGATTGGACAGCACCAATATTATCTCTCCCAACCTAAGCATAATAACCAATATAGGGCTTGATCATACACAGTATCTTGGAAACACTTTACCTAAAATTGCGGTTGAAAAAGCAGGCATTATAAAACCCAACACCCCCGTAGTAATTGGAGAGATCGAAAACGAAGAAGTAAGAGAAATATTCCTAACAAAGGCCGAGCAAGAGAATGCACCCATAGTCTTTGCTGAAGAAACAATGGACAACTTCACTTCAGAAATAACACCCGATGGCTGGATATTGAATAACAACAGCTACCAAAACTTAAGAAACGAACTGGGAGGATGGGTGCAAAACAAGAATGCTCGAACAGTGCTTACAGTCATTCACGAGCTGATAAAGCTTAATTATAAGATAACCAACCAAGCAGTTTACGCTGGGTTTGCCAATGTGGTAGAATTGACAGGATTGATGGGACGCTGGCAAACATTGCAGCAAAAACCAAGGGTGGTGTGCGACACTGGACACAATGAACACGGTATAAGGTATATTGTAGAGCAATTGAGCATGGAGAGTTATGAAACACTTCGTGTGGTGTTTGGCATGGCCAACGATAAGGACACATCTACTATATTATCGATGATGCCAAAAAATGCCGTTTATTATTTCACACAAGCTTCAGTTGACAGAGCGCTCAATGTGGATATATTG
>CAYVLC010000199.1:0-3704 GCA_964452155.1 uncultured Dysgonomonadaceae bacterium | reverse complement strand
TCTTTTATACTTCATGAAGATTCAATTTGATGTCACTTGCAAAGATATCTATTAAAACCACAAATCATTAATTTTTACGGCGGAATATGAATTTAATTTAAATTGCAGATGAGAAAAATCTATAGAATAGCTCTGATAGTGAGTAGAATAATGAACCTGCACAAAGTAAATGACCAACAGCAAAGCTAAGGCATTTTCTTCGTAGTTGAAAATGAGTGAGAGGAGCGGGGGGGTGTGAGTTGTACATAATTATAAAAAAAAATAGCCGACACACACACGCCGGCCATTACAAAAGTTATTTTTTAGATACCCATATAGAAATAAACTATTTCCTCCTCGCTTGCCAACAGCGAGGAGGAAATATTATTGCGCTAAGAATCGTAATATATTTAATCCAGCATATTACAAATTTCTTGATTCACCTTGCGTACTTTTGCCTCATCCACTTTAACAATTTCCCTATCGTAGGTCATCAATCCATTTATCTCTATTTCCACATCGGTGGTTTGTGTATATATTGCTGCTGAGAATCCTTGACGAACGAGCTTTTTTAGCTCTTCGGCATATTTCAAATACTCATCTGTTACCTCTTTTTCAGATTCAAACTGAACATAACCCCAGTTACGGTCGGGTTCCCACAAGTGACCTTTTATGACTCGGCCAATCCCTCCGTATTCCCCCAAGACATTGGCACGCTGAGCATCGTAGAGATACATTTTAGGATTGGGATAGTTGTGCAAATCTAAAATATCTCCCAGTGTGTAATGATTGCCTCCACTTGCAGGGTTTACCAAACGCGTTGGGTCGTACTCTTTTGTCCACTCTGCTATTTCTTTGGTTTTGAATTGCCCCCAAGCCTCATTAAAGGGCACCCAAATGCCTATGGATGGATACGAATAGAGATAATCTATAATCTCTTTCCACTCTTTTCTAAAGTTGTCTTCAGATTCTTTGCTGCGCAATTTTTCTACACCCGTAAAGTAGTGGTGCATTTGCCACTCAGGGCCTTTATCTCCATTGGGCATATCTTGCCAAACTATCATTCCTAGCTTATCGCAATGCATGTACCAGCGAGCGGGCTCTACCTTGACGTGTTTGCGAATCATATTGAAACCCAAATCCTTTGTTTTTTGCACATCATACAACAGGGCCTCGTCGGTAGGCGCAGTGTACAATCCATCGGGCCACCATCCTTGATCGAGTGTTCCAAACTGAAATAGATTCTTGTTGTTGAGCTGCAAGCGAACTATCCCTTTGTCGTCTCGCTCCATTGAGTATTTTCGCATAGCTGCATAGCTATCCACTTTATCAACTTGCACACCATTGCTCCACAACTCTACCTCTATAGAATACAAAAAAGGAGTGCTGGGCGACCACAACTTCATATCGGTAGGCATAGATAGCTCTACAGGAAGATTGTTGATAGACTGCGCCTTGGCAACAATACGACTTCCGTCCCTTACCCTCACCACAACCTTGTCTGAGGGAGCAACAACATTCGCAAATGCTTCTACTTGCAATACTCGGGTATCAATATTGGGTGTAATTTTTATATTCTCGATGTGCTTTTGGGGCACAGGCTCTAACCAAACGGTTTGCCAAATACCGCTCACAGGGGTGTACCAAATACCATGAGGCTCATTGACCTGTTTGCCCCTTGGCTGAAAACCATCTTTAGTAGGGTCCCAAACTTTCACAACTAGCTTATTGGCACCCGTTTTCTTTAGCGCTGGTGTTATATCGAAACTAAAAGGAGTGAAACCACCTGTGTGTTGGCCCACCATCACATCATTTACCCACACATCGGCTTTCCAATCGACTGCACCAAAATGCAACAACACATTATCGCCTTTCCAATTAGATGGAATAGAGAAATATCGCTGATACCACAACTCATTGTCTTTACCTAGCATTTTCTGTACTCCCGACAGACTCGACTCTACTGCAAAGGGAACTAATATTTCTCCGTCGAAACTACTAGGAGCCTCTTGTCCAACAGGAAGAATGGCATAACTCCACAAACCATTTAGATTGTGCCACTCTGCTCGTTCCATAATAGGGCGAGGGTACTCTGGCAGCACTTTATTGACATCTATTTGCGATGCCCATTTAGTTTTAAGTTTACTACCTGCAGGCTGCCATTGTGCCAACAAGGTGGTAGCGAATAACGCTGCTACAATAAATAATACGATTTTTCTCATACTGTGATAAAATTGATATAATAAAACCTTCACTTCATACGAAATGTAAAACTAGATGCAAGATAAATCAATTTTTGTGAAGAAGCAATTAAACAATTGAGCAATACGATGGATTATACCGTTTTTTAAATTTATAAATGTATTTTTTTACATTTAAGGTTGCTTTCCTGTAGTTTCAAACGTTGTGACACAACTCTATCTATAAATGCAATTTTGTTTTAGACTTTTATAAAGATGGCTACAAGAAGGCAACTCTTTTTCTAGTCTATTGTTTATTTATATAAAACTACTAATATTGCTGCCAAATATTTTCTTTAGAAACAATAGATATTCTCTTCATTTACACGCAAATTTATTTAACTTTGTGAAACAAATAAAAACCATGGCATGAAGATATCTACAACAGTCAATTTTGTATTGGCAATTGCACTTTCATTGTTGCTTGCACAGTGCACATCTAAGCACAAAGAACTGCACAAAGAACTCGCAAGAAGAGCTGCAGAGCTAAACCAATCTACACCCCTAGTATTGGAGGTGCATACCCGATTTGATAGTGTGGGCGTAACGCCCGAGAATGTTTTTCAGTATTACTATACCATTACCAATATACCCAATCCGCAGGAATTATTGGCCAATAAAAAATACGACATTCTTAAGAACATGGATGAAAGATATGCAACCGACAGATCGCTGCAGTTTTTTATAGAAAACAAGGTAACCATGGAGTATATCTACAGAGACACCATGCAAAATGTGATAGATGTGATAACAATTGAGACTGCCAAATACAAGCAATAACTAACAACACTAAAACAACCTACAATTATGAACAGGTACTTTTATATAGATTCGGAAGGAGTACAAAAAGGAACTTTCACGCTCGAAGATTTAAGAAAAGAGCCGGTGAGAAAAGAAACTATGGTTTGGACGCAAGGTATGCCCGAGTGGCAACGAGCCAAAGATGTTGTAGCGCTACAACCTCTGTTTGAAATACCAACCACACCACAGATGCAGTATAACGAAGCAACCCCTCCGCAGAAAACCTCTTACCAGCAAGCGGCAGCACATGATATGCCTATGATGCCAAAGACATGGATGGTAGAGTCTATATTGGTAACAATATTGCCCTTTGTACTGTGCGGAAATGTGTTGAGCTTAATAGGTATTGCTGCCATTGTAAATGCATCGAAGGTGGAATCGCTCTTCAACAGTGGGTTATTTGCAAAAGCCAACGAGGCATCAGACAATGCAGCCCGATGGACTAAAATTACTTTCTGGATTGCTATTGGTGCACTAGTATTGGGTATAATTGCGCTTGTTGGTTTTGTGGCGTTCTTTGGCTCTTTGGCAGGGCTTGAAGATGCATTTATATAACCAAGTAGCAAATAAAACAGCGCGTATATTAGAATAAAGACTTAAAAAAAAAGTAGATTTTCTGACAGTCACTACATAATTTATAATTTAGATATGGAATACCAACAAACACCTCCTCCTGCACCACCT
>CAYVLC010000198.1:0-3710 GCA_964452155.1 uncultured Dysgonomonadaceae bacterium | reverse complement strand
TGGATGGCCTGCGGCCAAATACTTTTACCACAGAGAGCACAGAGAAGGCACAGAGGACACGGAGAATTGAGAACTTAGAACCCCCTGTCGTTCCGACACACAAGTGAATGTAGCCAAAGCATCCCCGCTTTGGTATATTTTAATGTTGAAAATAACAAAACAATAAAAATGATGAGCAACTCTTGAAAAACGACGGCCCCTGGAGCTCCGATAGGTGCGAACTGTAATAATAGGGACTAGGGAATTAGTTACTAGTGACTAGAGGGATCGCACGAGTTATAAATCCAACCTACCACTATTCTCGATAGGGATTGCTGTTATCATCTTTAGCGGTTTGGTTTACATTGAAAACCCCAAGGAGTGCTTTACTGAACAAGGCCAACAGAAGAAAATAGGCTACTGTAGCTAATTTTAAATTCACAGAGATGACATCTAATAATTTTGAATTCCCTCTCTGTTCATGTTTCATTGTGGGTAATGCTTTGGCTCACTCATTCAAAACTTAGGAACAATTTCACCGCACTTCATCTGGCCACAAACATGCTTTACCAGTAGCTTTAAATGAAGGTCGCTGAGCATCTACACTGCGTAGATAAGTGCCCAACTCTTCTGATAGTTTTTTTGTAATGGTTGCATTGTGCTCAGATAGGTCTTTGGTTTCACCAATATCGTTGGCAATATTGAAGAGTTCTTTCTTCCCTGTTTCGTAATAATAGATAAGTTTCCAATCTTTACTTCTTATAGTGCAGGTAGGCCCAATACCAGGTCCGTCGTTGCCCCAAAGATTGGGGAAATTCCAATAGAGGTTTCTTGCTGGCATTTCGCCACTGTTTTCGCTCAGTAGAGGCATAAAGCTTTTTCCATCAATTGGTTGTAGGGTTTTGTAGTCTTTTACTTGGGCCATTTGGAGTATCGAGGGGAAGAAATCTTCTATGATAACAAACCCATCGCTCTTTGTTTGTGGTGCAACTTTGCCAGGCCATTTCACAATCATTGGCTCTCTCACACCACCTTCGTAGGCCGAGCCCTTTCCACTATTGAGGGGTGCATTTTGTGTGTGCAGGGGTTCGTCGCGCCAACTGGTTGAGGAAGAGAAGCCACCATTGTCTGACATGAAAATTATAATCGTATTGTCGTCCAGTTCATTCGCCTCTAGCCAATCCATCAAATCGCCCAGGCTTTTATCCATCCCCTCAATCAAGGATGCATAAGCAGCTTCATTTTCAGAAAGCCCCCTCTCTACATATTTTTGATAGAAGCGCATATCTTTGTCCAAAGGTATATGTATAGCATAGTGGGCCATGTATAGGTAGAAGGGTTGTCCTAGTTTTTTTGCTTTGTCGAGCGCTTTCATCGACTCCCGGGTGAGAGCCTCGGTCACAAATGTCTCAGTGCCCCAATAATCTTTCAACCCAGGTATTGCAAACACAGAGGTAGCACTTCCATCCGTTTTGTTTCCATAGTTATCTTCTCCCAGATAGCTTGCCAGTCCGCCTGCTGCATGGCCTGCTATGTTTACTTCAAACCCAAAGTGATATGGGTTTTCTCCCGGAGTGTCTATTGCCCCAAAGTGAGCTTTGCCACAATGAATGGTGTGGTAGCCATTGTTCTTGAGTAGTTGTGGCAACGACGTTACTTGGTAGGTGTGTGGTATATTGGGCACTTGGCATATTCCATTCACATTCCATTCAGGAAAATCTAGCACATCGCTTTTTCTATCGGTAGAGGTGTTCTTTTGCAGTGTCCAGTTGGTTACTCTATGGCGCGATGCGTTCATCCCTGTCATAAGACTTACTCGGGTGGGAGAGCTCACGCTACTAGCATAAGCTTGTGTAAACATTTTTCCCTCGTTGGCCAGTCGCTCCATATTGGGTGTATGGTAGCGCTCGTTTAGTGGCGTCTTTTGGGTCCAGAAAGGCAGAGAGGTGTCTTGCCACCCCATATCATCTACCATAAACATAATAATGTTGGGCCTATTGTTGGGTTCAATGGTGTGTTGCGCCATTATGCTCAATGGTGCAATGGCCAACGAAAGGAGCTGTTTTTTGCTAATCATCTCTTCTGTTATTGTAGGAATAACTCTATTACTGGAATCTCCACATTGGGTTTGATTACTGGTAAGCGGAGGTTTAAATCATCTTCTGTAGCAACGCTACCTTGCATGTGGTGTCCGTAGGGGGCAGTTATCTGAATTTCAGATGCGTCGTGCAAGAATTGTGCATACTTTACTTTGCCTTTATAGCCTGGCAGGCGGAAATTGGTGAGCGGATAGTCTAAGAGATGAATGTATAGGCGATTCAACTCTGGGTTGTAGGTAAGGATAGTGTGGCTGGGTGCTATAAACGTGTCGGGAGCTTCCGTGCAACCATATATCGATCTACTATTGTAGTCCATCCAGCTACCCATATTCTCTAAGGCCTTGTTGGCTCTGTCATCAAATTTTCCGCGGGCTGTGGGCCCAACGTTCAATAACACATTGCCCCCCTTACTCACCGATTCAATGAGCAGTACCAATAGTTGTTTGTTATCTTTCCACGTGTTTTCGTCTCTATAATATCCCCACGAACCCGAGAAGGTCTGACAAGTTTCCCAGGGGATTCTCTTTCCATCTACTTCGGGCCATTGGTCCACTTTAAATTGTTCGGGTGTTTTAAAATCCCATCCGCCTGGCACATCTGCTAGGTCTGCGCGGTCGTCTATGAGTATTCCTGGTTGCAGCTCGCGTACCATTTTCAACAATTCTATCGAGCCCCAGTCGTCGCGACCTTTTCCATTTTCGCCCGGATATGAGTAGTCTAACCATAGAATATCTATTTTGCCATAATTAGTTAATATCTCACTTACTTGATTCTTCAAATAAGTGCGATACTTGGCCATGTCTCTACCTTGGTTTAGTGCTGCATACTCTTTGTCGGTTTTTGCACTCATTGGGTGAACACGATCAATGGTGAAATGGGGATGGTGCCAATCTATCAACGAATAATAGAACCCAACCTTGAGGCCCTCTGCTCTAAAAGCATCTACCCACTCCTTTACGGCATCTTTTCCATAAGGGGTTTTAGTAATTTTAAAGTCGGTATATTTAGAGTCGAACAGACAAAATCCATCATGATGTTTGGTGGTAAGCACCGCATATTTCATGCCAGCCTCTTTGGCTTTTCTTGCCCACTCTTTGGGGTTGTATAGGTCGGGGTTGAAATAATCGAAATATTTGTTATAAACCTCGTTGGGGATTCTTTCGTTTTTCTGCACCCACTCGTGGCGTGCTGGCAAGGCGTACAATCCCCAGTGGATGAACATACCAAATCGGTCGTTTGTCCACCACTGCATGCGCTCTTGTTTTTGAGCTGCGGTTTCGTTCCATATTTTCTCTTGAGAGAATGACTGGTTGAAGCTTAAAAAAGCAAGTAATGTAAGAATGATTGTTTTTCTCATCGTTGCAAGTTTTATCTATTGTTAAAGACTATTTTTCAGAACAGTGTTTATCGTGCAGTGTTAGTGCCGAATGGTTACTGTTGCAAATTTAATAAAATTAAGTTGAAAAGATAATTATCTCTTCAAGATTGTTTCATTTAAGGTCGCCTTTAAAAAATTGTGTGTATTTGTAATTCATCTCCGCTTACGCGATTTAGAATTTAAAGTAGTAAACGAAATGCGAATGCGGTGAAAATTAAGAGTTGAGAATAATTGACAATGGACACTTGGAATGA
>CAYVLC010000197.1:0-3784 GCA_964452155.1 uncultured Dysgonomonadaceae bacterium | reverse complement strand
TGCACAAAAGGTTTGTAAGAGACAAAAACAGCTGGTGTAAACTCTTTCTTATTGGGAGCAGACGTAACAGCTTCACCCCCAATTGTTGTCCCCCTATTAGTTTTTTCGTTTACAAAAGTTCCCAAAGCACTTCCCTGCACCTTCAGATTGCCTATTTCTATGGCACTGGCTAGGGCCACCAAAGTAGTCAAGCGTTTAGGGAAAATAAATCCTGCCATGTCTGATGTAAGTGTATTATATTGCACATCGGCAGATAAAGATACATCCCAATTGCGCAGAATAGTATATCTATTGGCTAGCGATGCATAGAAGTCTTGCTGCCGGAAAGTATTGTCAATCAACATCAATGTAGTGTCGGGGTTGAGATAGCGCATATAATCGTGAGCATACTTTGCATTGGCTAGAATTTCATACTTGTTGCCAAAAGATTTCTGCAGGGATGCTTGCGAGAAGAAACTCCTATCCCATTGGCGTTGCGGATTCATCCAACGGTTGTTTACAATAGCACCTGGTATTCCTCGCTCGGAGTTGTAGAAATAGTTTTTCCATTTCCAATGCCCTTGATCCAAAAGCCCATACAGGCCAGCTTCGAAACGAACCGACTTTATGTCTCCATTTTGCCTAACCGCAGTAGTGTCGTACATTACCTCAGATGTGCCAGGAAAAACTCGTTTGTATCTATACTTGTACTTACCCGATGAGTAGATATACTCCCCATTTACAGAAGCACTCAATTTGTCGCTAAACTTATGCTCATAGAGCACCGATGGATTTATGAGATCGAAAGACCCGGTTTTGATAACCGCTTTAATATTATCTGTTTTGCCATTTTCGAACTTTGGAGAGCGAGAGCGCAAATATACTGACCCAGACGATCCGTAATCTTTTGCAGTTTGCAGAATATCGCTTTTCTGACCATTGTAGAGAGATATCTCCTCGATATTGTCTAAGGAGAATTTCCCTAAATCGATTTGTCCGTTCTGAGCATTACCCAATTGAATGCCATCGTAAAAAACACCAACATGATTAGTACCCAAACTACGCACATTGACAGTTTTGAGACCACCAATACCACCATAATCTTTGATTTGAACACCCGAGAAATACCTGATAGCATCTGCAACCGAAAAGCTATTGAGAGTTTTCAATTCTTGGCCCGATAGCTTTTGTGCAGGAATCACCTCTCTATAAGTCTTGGCACTAATGACCACTTCGGGCAAATATTGCAAGCTATCGGTTGCGTATTGAGCATGCACAACATTTGTGCTCAACACAAAGAGTGTGGCAAGCAATGTAAAAGTATATTTATTAAATAAAGACATATACCGAAATTATAACTTCGGTAGAATAAAGGAGTAAAAAACGATTGTATGCAAAGAGTTACAATAAATTTAATTATTGTGTCTGTCGTTCTCAAGCTTTATTCCCCGAAAGCAATTGAATATTATTTTTATTCTGGCAGGTTTTCTGACTTGCTCATCCTTTGTGCGCCCTTCCCATATCGCCTAGGGCGATACAGTGGTTTGTGAGTTTTGCACAAGGATTTTGATTGAGCTTACAGCAGCGGGTCTGTTCAGGATTTGCACCTGATTCCCTTTTCACCACATTGTTTCGAAGCAATATTGAAACATGTAGCACCAAAATTCTAGGGCAAAGATAAGTATTAAATTCATAACTATGAATTTAATTAACTTCTATATTTATGCGACTGATATTTAGCTGGAATATTGCGTGGGTATATTTTACCATATTTGAGCATTACTAAGTACAAGCCCCTCGTTTAAAACAGAATCCTGTTCTATACCTATTGCCAATGCAAGTTGTAAACTATTGCCAACAATCTGGAGCAAGCAAAAAAAATGCGAGATACATGGGTGCTGATTTTTTTAAATCCTTGCACCCTGTATTCCGCACCTCCACCATACAAATGAGGTATAGCACTTTCAAATTATCTAAATTATAAAAAAACACTCCTATTATATATACACAGCCACTACACCCGATGCATTAGGCACTCCTGTTTTTAGTGCGTGTTTAATCTGGTTTGTATTTGGGTCAAATATCACAACATCTTCACCCATCCCTGTCAGATAGAGATAATCAGAACCATTGATAGTACCAATATGATACTCCATGAGCATACGAATACCCACACTGGCCAAATCAAGTTTGATTGGTGTAGATGTTTCTGTAGTAGTGTTAAACTGATACACTTCGCCCATGTAAGTACCCCAATCGAATGAACATGTATATATTTTATTGTTGGCATTAGTCATATCTGCTACACTAAAGCCTGGTATGTCAGTTATTTTCTCATCAGCCGTTGTTAGTTTGTAAAGATTATATTCAGGATAGTTTGTATTGAAATAAAGCACCCCACTGCTCACCGATACAATTCCCGTAGGATTCATAGCCGTGGTAATTACTTTTGTTTCCGTCATGCTCTCTGCATCTACTACCGATATTTTATTATCCTCGCCCTGCCCCGAGTTACACACATATATTTTGCCATCGTTATAGGCCAATCCTTCGGCAAGGGTTCCACTCAAAGTGGCAAATGCATCTAATTGTAAAGTAGCAGTATCAAGGCGCACCACTTCATTTGAATAACTACTAATATAAGCCTTGCCTCCTTCAAAGATAATATTGCGTGGTTTTGCAGCAACACCCCCTGCAGTTGTAAACTGTACACGCTTAATAGACTCACCACTGGTTGGGTCAATCACCTCAATATAGCTAGCTCCTTCGGGGGTTTCTGCACCAAACCCTGGGCCACTTACTACAGCATATAATTTGCTCCCATAAACCTTCATTGCATTTCCAGTGTCGCCCAGTGATGTTCCGTTTATGGCTTTAAATTGCTTTTTTGCAATCTCTCCAGTTGAGATATCAAACCAGGCCATTTCAGAATTTCCCTGTCCTGCATAACCTTCGCTCAAAATCCAATACCCCATCAATTTTGGTTTCTTGGCTTGCACAATTTGCAATTTTACTGTGATACCTTTTAATGATGTAAGTACTAATTGGGCTGATCGCGAGACATGTTCGTTGTTTTCTTGAGTGATAATTGTTATTTTCTTCTTTCCGCTTTCGTACAATGCACCGTCAGCTCTTGTAGCAGGAGCATCCGTTACTTCAACTGTAATCCATTCAGGCACCTCCCCAACAGACCATTGCTCATTGGTCTCAAGCAAAAATGATTGTTCACCACCCCCATTAGTAAACTCAAAAGTATCTGTACTTAGGTCAGTTGTTAGTACTGGCACAAAGTCGTCACTACAGGCCACAAATGTAACCAATGCGAATAAAATCGCATAAAATTTAAATCTTTTCATTTTGTTTTTAATTTAATATATAAACACATATTAAACAATTGGAATAGAGGCCATAAGCCCTAGCACAATTGTTCTAATCCACGAGAACTTTTGCTAATAGTCTTTTTAATAGATAAAAATGTTACCCTTCGCAAAGACTATTTTTTGCATTTTGGCAGGTCTTCTGACTTACTCATCCTTTGTGCACCTTCCCATATCGCCTAGGGCGACACAGTGGTTGTGTGAGATGCTTTGCACAAGGACTTGGTTGAGCTTACAGCAGCGGGTCTGTTCAGGATTTGCACCTGATTCCCTTTTAACTACATTATTTCGAAGCAATATTGAAACATGCAGCACCAAAATTCTGAGACAAAGATAGAGATAAAGTTTATAATAAAGCCTGTATTTTTCTTCTATCTCATTTCAGCTAACATGTTGTGGAGTGCTATCACCTCATCTCTAGTTACTAA
>CAYVLC010000196.1:0-3785 GCA_964452155.1 uncultured Dysgonomonadaceae bacterium | reverse complement strand
GGGGGGTGGCCATTAAGGCCTTATAAACGTATTTCACTGTCAACTGTCAATTGTCAATTAATTAAGGCCATCAAAGCATTTCTCCGCTAATAGCCAATGCCTAACAGCTATTCTAGTCCCTAGTTTCTAGTTTCTAGTTTCTAGTCCCTAGTCTCTAGTTCCTACCCTAATACCACTCCATATTCTCATACTGCGAACTGCGTTGTTCGTATTTGAGGTCTTGTAGCAGCGACGATTTGGCACTGATAATGAAGTTGTACGATTTGTATGGCCCAATGGGGATAAAGCTGGCCGACATGCTCCAGCAGTGCAAGTCGCGTGTGAGGGTGCAGTTGACGTACGTAAATTTATTGAAATCGAAGTTGTAGTCTGTGTTGAATGTAAAGTTCCAGTTCTTGGTGGGTTGCAACGCACCGCTTATTCCTAAACTATGGGTGAGTTTGCCTTTGTATTCTAGCTTGTCGAAATCGAAATCGCCATAACTGTATCTCAAGGAGTAGTTAAACGATAGATTCCAGTTGATACCCGGTTTCATATATCCATATTCGTCGTAGTCTTGCGAGTTGGGTTGGTCTTGGGCAAAATTACTTCTTGGGCCACTTGTCGGATTTTCGTATTCGGGCTCTGTGCCTAGGCTGCCATCATCAATTCTGTCATCGTCTAGGCCTGCGTCTTTTCCATCTTTATCCTTGCCGTCATCTTTTCCAAATAGTTTGCTAAAGGTGTCTTGATTGATAGAGTAGGCAAACGATGTGCCGGTGCTGTACAGTCGGCCAAATCCTTTTCCGTTTAGGATCCTTAATTTATCTACATGTATGGGCCGCCCGCTCTCGTTCACCTCATACATATAGGGGTCCCATGTTGCATTTAGGCTCAGGGTGTATGATTTTGATAGTTTCAGGCGCATATTGCTGTTTATCATGCTCCACTTCATAGAGTCGGCCATCATGTTGTAGCTAAAGTTAATACCCAAATCGTCTATAAGGCTTATCTTCTTAAAGCCTGTAGTGTCGCTTTCTGAGCGGATTTTCATCTCCACATTGTTCTTAAAGTCGAACCCAATATTCCCCTGTTCGCCTTGCGAGGGTGCCCCAAACATCATGCGCGAGTAGGGCGAGTAGGTGTAGTCTATATCTTCGCCATACTCATTTTTGTAGGTATAAGTTTCGTAGAAGTTGTAGCGTGGTGCGCCAAAGTCGGGCCTATAGCTTACACTGATGCTAGGTGTAAATACGTGTCGTATGGCTTGAACCTTGTCGCCAAACATTTCCCAAGGCTTGTACATTCCGTACAGTTTTGTATTCACACTTAGCGATGCACTATAATCATACACTCGGTTGAAACCATAAATTGTATCAGCCGTTACATGTCTTTTGGCATCGGGGTCCCACTCTTGTAGCTCTTTGCCGGTGTACCAGCGCTCGTTGTAGTTAAAAGATGGCGATATGTTGATATAGTCGAGCACAGTAAATGTTGCGCTCACCGGAATGCTGTGGCGCATGCCATTTTGCCAATCTTTGATGATGTTGGCTTCCATAAACTTGTTTTCTTTGGTCGTTATAGAGTTCCTAAACTCTCCTGAGTAGCTCATGGTTATCTTCTCGTACCAGCGCTCTGCGCCTATCGCATTTTTGCGTTTAAAGGGGTAGATACGGCTCATATTGGCCGATAGGTTGGGCAGTGTTGCCGAAATGGTAGAGTCGCGCGACACTTGGTTCACACTTGCCGATGCCGACAGATTGAATGGCGAGTTGGGAAATCGCTGCGTGAGGTTTACCGTAGAGCTCTTCGTGTTGTTAGTTGCCTGTCTGTTGTAGCGCGATGTAAGGTTGCGCTGGTTGTACGAGCTGGTAGAGTAGTTCACACTTGCCGATAGCGTTCTGTACATGTTTGCCTTTGGGTCTTGCGAGTGTGTCCAACTCAGTCTAAAATCGGTCGAGGCAGAGTAGTCTGGCAATCCTTTGTCGCCCAATATAGTTTTTATATAATTGGCATTCATATTGCCCGAAAACTTATATCGTTTCCTATAATTTGTTTGCACCCCAGCTCCCCACGAGCCTTTTGTGTATATCTCTCCAGTAAGTGCCAAGTCAACATAATCGCTTATTGCAAAATAATATCCACCATTGTGCAAATAGAAGCCTCGTTCCATTTCGTCGCCATACGATGGCATTATTATACCCGATGAGTAGGTTTCATTGAACGGGAAAAAAGCAAAAGGAAGCACCAGGGGGAACAGTGGCACATCGCCCACTACTAGCCATGCTGGGCCAGTTACAACATCTTCGCCAGGTCTCACCTTGGCTTTCGATAGGTTGAGGTAAAAGTGGGGGTGATCGTGCAAATCGCACGTAGTATATTTTGCATTTATCATGTAGAATGAGTTGTCGTCATTCTTTTTTGCCTGATTGGCCACAATATATCCTTCGCCCTGCTCCGTTACAACATCCGAAATAAAGGCCTTCTCTGTCTTGAAGTTGTAGCGCACTCCCTTCATCTCATATTGTGTGCCTTTGTCCTCAAATGTTGGAAACCCAAACTGCTTACCCACCGAGTCTAATCCAAATGTTGCTCCAATAATACTGCTATCCATATCCATCGTAATGAGCTCACCCTTTATGGCAATGTCTTGGTATTTCACATCGGCCTCGCCATAGAGAAACCCTTTGTTGTCTTTCGTAAATATAATGGAGTCTTTTGCGGTGTAGAAAACGGTGGTCTCAAGCACCTCTTTCTTTTTGGGGATAGTGTCTGATTGAGCCAACGAAAGCGAATCGGCTTTTATGGCCAGAGAGTCGGTTCTGGGTCTATTGCTGGGAGTCTGCTCTAGTGGGTTTTGGGGTATTGCCATACGCACCGAGTCACCACTTATTGTCTCTGTCTGTGAAAGAGATAAGGTAGCGTTCGCAAGGAACGTTATAATGAATATTATACTTACTAAGAGGTGTTTCATCTACAAGCTTTGACTGCGCAATCGATATGACTCGCAAAACTAGTCATTTATGTATTAACTACCTCAAAAAATATAAAAATAAAACTTAACCCGCATTATTCGCGTTTTTAGCTTTGCGTAGATGCTAGGCCTCTATCTCCACCAATATAGGCCACTATTTAAAGGAGTTTGGAAGCAAAGCAGATGCGTGAAGATAAAAGCGAACATAGCCGCTCGGGCCGATTCCCGAATCGGTGTGCTGCGAAAGCAGAAAGAATAAAGAAGAATGGTTTCGCTATGCGACACACGGGTTACAAACCCGCGCGAGTGGGGTGAAGTGTGGGGGGGGCTGAAAGTGAAAAAATAAAATTGAAAAGCTAAATGTGATTAAAGAGTGAGATAGAGCACAAGAGACCAAGGATTTAATAGTTAAGAATTGTAGCGATAAACAGTGAGCTGTGTACAGTGAATAGTATAAACCTCACTGCCGTAGAGACGCCAATTTATCGCGTCTCTTTGATTGAATAATTTAAAATTCAAATTTGAGACAGCACGACCTCTTTAGAGGTCACATGTTTATAGCCAGCGATAAAGATATAAACATACGACCACCTCGTGGTCGCACCTTTTATTTTCGCACAGTGCTATCAACATGTAATCCCTTCGGGATTAGTGACAGGCGAGCAGATTGTGAGTGCATTTATCTGCGCCAATCAGTCGCATCAGCGTCATCTGTGTGCTAATATTTTTACATGCGGCAGCATGATAATTCAACGGATTCCTCACTTGCGTATCGGAATGACAAGGATAAAATAATTGAAAATTGAAAATTGAGAATTGAAAATGATATGAG
>CAYVLC010000195.1:0-3874 GCA_964452155.1 uncultured Dysgonomonadaceae bacterium | reverse complement strand
TCGTTGTTTGTTATTAATCAGTGTGTTAGTCTTGTTTTGGGTTTTTGCTGCAAAAGAGGCCATGCAGTGGCATTGTTGTGGATAGTATGGATGGGTATGTAAAAATTGAATTTGAAGCGAGGTGACGAAGTAGGGCCACAAAAAATGTTATGGGTGTGCATCTCTTGCAACACTTGTACAAGAAAAATCCATTAAAATGTGTTTTTCTTTTTCAAAACTGCAATTTCCCTGCAAAATCTGGTATAATAGTAGTTGTTACAATAAATAATTCTCAAAAAAAACAAACAATTATGACAAAGCCATCAAATCTAATCCCCGCCGAGCTAGAAGAAGAGGGTAGTAGAAAACTAAGACAGCGCTCTTTGCTTGAGGTATTGCTCTATCATTCGCTTATCGATGAACTCGAGGAGCATCTTATTACCAATAAAGAGCCTTACCTGCTCAAAACTGTTGATGAGTTGAAAGAATACCCCGAAATATTGGGCTATTTATCTTTAGATGGTTCCATGCCAAAGAATGATAAAGATAGGTGCTACTTCCACTTAGAGGGTGTAGAAGTTGAACCAAATAGTACCCTGCGAAAGGTTACTGCAGAGGATAATATGCATAAGAATATTCAGTTGACGTTGGTTTATGTTTAGGGACTTGGCAGCTTGGGAATAGCTGTTAGGCGTTAGCCATTGGCGAGTAAAATAATTGACAGTTGACGATGAAATGCGTAACTAGAGACAAAAGACTAGGAACTAGGGAAGTGAAACAAGTTTTCGAATTGTCATTCCGACACGGAGTGAAGAATCTCATCACTATTATAGGAGCCTAAGTAGCGCAATAAAATCTTCCCACCCCGCTCCACATACACAAAGAAATGACAGCTTAGGTTGTCATTTTTTTTGTGTAAACACCCTCAGTCTCTTTGCGCCACATTACCTCCCCTCTCCGTCCTTCACCTATTCCCCCAAAAAAATCATTAATAACCTCCCCTTAAAGATACAGCTCATAATATGAACAACGACGACGATAACAAAACAAATAACAGAACAGACACAGCAAAATCAGTATCCCTAACATCCAAAGGAGTAATAACTGCTCGCAATGGCGATGTACTATCTCCTAAACTATACGACTATGGTTGGAGCGAAGACGATTATACCAGAGACTCTTACGACAATACTTTGCGCTATGCAGATGGCCTGGCTTGTGTTCACCTAAATGGTAAATACGGATTTGTTGCTTTAAATGGCCAAGAGGTCATACCCCTCATCTATGATTATGCTGCCGATTTTAGCGAAGGGTTGGCCTGTGTGCTACACGATGGCGAGTTTGGGTATATCAATAAAAAGGGCAAAGTAGCCGTGCCGTTCAGAAATTACGATTGGCGTGGAGCTTTCAAAGAGGGCCTTGCCTCTTTTAGTGTGTACGGCAAATATGGTTTTACCAATAAAAAAGGGGAGGGGCAAATAGTTGCAATATATGATCGTGTGGAATCTTTTGAGCAAGGTGTCTCCATTGCAAGTCTCAACAAAAAGTATGGCGTGATAGATAAATCGGGAAAGGCAGTAATCCCCTTTAAGTATCAGTATATGAGAAAAAGCTATAAAGGAAACTTTTACGAGGTGAAGCTCCGTAATAGGGTTGGTATAATCAATTGCCATGGCGACACAATCATTCCCCTAAAATATGATTATATAGACCATGATATCGACCTTAATAGCCATACCGGTAAAGTCTTGTTTGTAGTTATACGGAATCATAAATATGGCTTTGTAGATAAAAAGGGGAAAGAGGTTATCCCGCTTATATACGACTCTGTTGATGATTTTGAGTATGGTTTTGCAGTAGTAGAAGTGAATAGTAAGTATGGTATTATTAATGAAAAGGGCAGCCTAGTTGTGCCTATGATCTACGACCTTATTCTCAATTCTCACAACAACTTCGCGGTTCTTCTAAATGGCAAATGGGGAGCAATTACTCCTACTGGAGCAATTTGCATTGGCATAAAATACCGTGCGCTATCTTTTGTAGATAAAAACTTGGCCCAAGCAGTATATGGCAACAAGCTGGGGTGTATAGATAGTTGTGACAATACCGTTATTCCATTCGAGTATGCTCCATATTTTCGCTCTTATTATGGCAATGGACTTGTCCAGTTGCGTCGCCCAGATTGCAGCGATGTGTGGGTAGATATTCATGGCAATGAGTACAATTCTGAAGCCGAAGCCAAGCAAGCATTAAACTGGGAGGAAGAGATTAGTGAACTTAGAGAGTTTGATACACACCCTTTGTTGAAGAAAACGCCTATTTTGGTTGATGAGCAAGGGCAAGAGACACCTCTACCCTACGATAAGGTCTATCAAATTGATGCACAAGTTTTTAAAGTAAAACTAGATGGTAAGTGGGGCATTATCAATGCCGATGGCAAAGAGGTTGTGCCACCCAAATATGATGCTATAGGTTATCGCTTCGAGCAAAACATTACCCCGGTGTATCTCAACAATAAAATAGGATTTATCGATAAAACAGGCGCAGAAGTGATACCGCTTATATATAGTGGGTTGAGTATTATGGACGAAGGGGTGTTTGGCGTGAGATTGGGTACGAAATGGGGATTAATCGACAGCCATGGCAAAGAGATAGCTCCCTTTATTTACAACTATTTGGCAAATGACGATTGGGATGTTTTTGTAAACGAAGTAGTTCGTGTGTCGAGGGATGGCAAAGATGGATTCTTAGATAAAACAGGTAGCGAATGTATTGCTCCGAAATATGACTTTGCCAATTTCTTTTGGGAAGATTTAGCGCCAGTATGCATCAACAATAAGTGGGGATGTATCGATAACAAAGGGCGCGAGGCAATTCCCTTGATGTACGACTATATAGATGTTTGTAAAGATGCTATAATTGTGATATTAAACAGTAAATATGGGGTGATAGACTGCAAAACACGTGACATCGTTATCCCTCTGAAATACGATAATATAAAATGGATTGATAAGGATACATTTCTCGCAAAAATTAAAGAGCAGTGGGTTTATCTAGATAAAAATGGAAAGCCTAAAAATTGTGGAAAACAATATTGATGGGCAGTAGGATTAGGTAATTGGTTGTGGTGGGGGTAATTGGATGCAACGAATAGCCAATCTTCTTTGTTTTTTTTACTCTACTAACAAACAAATTGCAAGACCTGACGAGACCAGAGAGTACTACTGAGTGTGTTTTTATGAGTAAATGATAAATAGTGTATTGAATTGTTGCAAATTATGTTCCTAAATGTGAAAAGAACTGTTATCTTTAGGGTCTGAGAGAATTTAACCCAAGTGCCCCCTTATAGCACAATGCCGTATGAACAAAAACAATCAACACCAACTGCTATCGCAATACGACCTAGAGGGTCTGTCGCAACCCATGCAGTGGCTGCTCGAGAAGAATCTCTTGCAGGGCAAAATACTTATATATGGTGCAGATAGTCACGAAGGGAAACTATTAAACAGCAAGGGCTACAATATAGAGTGTCGCAACAGAGATTATCAGCCCAACCATCCCACAGAACAGTTCGATACCATTATCTCTATCTACTTGTTCAATTGGCTCGACAACATAGAGCAAAACAATGTGTTGCTATCGGTAAGCCGATTGTTGAAGCATGGTGGTAGTGCATATTTTGCTGTAAAGCATCATTTTGGATTCAGAAACATCTGCCTCAACGAACAACACCAAATAGGGCAAGTCATATCGAATGTAACGCTCCCTTTCAAAAAGGTTTTCAAAAGCTATATATATGATATATACAAGTTTCAACACTACAATATCACAACCAGCAACCGCTCGCAATGTCTCTACTGTTCGCCACAACAAGAGGTGATACTCGAAAACGAGT
>CAYVLC010000194.1:0-3880 GCA_964452155.1 uncultured Dysgonomonadaceae bacterium | reverse complement strand
TTTTATCTGTATAATGAAATATTGAAATCTTTGAAAAAGATTAAGGCTAGCGAAATAGTTATTCAATCTATGGGTATTGACACATGGGGCGTAGATTTTGTTTGCTTTGGCAAAGATGGAGAACCATTGCGCATGCCCTACAGTTATCGCGACACAATGACTTTTGGTGCACCCGAAGAATTCTACAAGCTTATGCCTAAAAAAGAAGTCTATAATAAAACAGGAATTCAGATTATGAATTTCAACTCTTTGTTTCAATTGTTTACTCAAAAGAAAAACAATAGTTCTATTTACAACATAATTGACAAGGTGCTGTTTATGCCCGATGCTCTTTCCTATTTGCTTACTGGCAAGATGGTTACTGAATATACTATTGCCTCAACGTCGCAAATGATCAATCCTTTCGACAAAACCTTTGATGTCTCATTGCTCAGTGCTGTGGGCTTATCAAAAGACAATTTTGCTCCAATAGTTCTATCAGGAACAGTAGTTGGAGAATTGTCTGACAATGTGAAGCAGCAAACCGATTTAGACAACGTATCGGTAATAGCTGTTGCAGGTCATGATACTGCATCGGCAGTACTTGCTACACCTGCCAACAATGAAAACTTTGCTTATCTTAGTTCGGGCACATGGTCTCTGATGGGAATAGAATCGAAAGAACCCGTTGTGAACGATGAAACTTTTTCACTAAACTTCACCAATGAGGGTGGCGCAGATGGGTCTATCCGTTTATTGAAAAACATAAGCGGCATGTGGCTCATAGAACAATGCAAAAAGGAATGGGATCAAGCAGGTAGTTTATCTTACGATGAAATTGTGAAAGCTGCGGTAGAAGCGGCACCATTTAAATGTTTCATTAATCCAGACTCGCCTTGCTTTGCAAGTCCTACATCTATGATTGATTCTATTCGGCAATATTGTAAAGAAACCAATCAATATATACCTCAAACAATGGGCCAAATGGCACGATGCATTTATGAAAGCTTAGCATACAGGTATAAACAAGTATTAGCAAATCTGCAAAAGCTGGCGCTTCATCCCATCGAGACACTCCATATTATAGGTGGTGGTTCTAAAAACAAACTATTGAACTCTTATACAGCCAATGCCATTGGTATCAGTGTAGTTGCAGGACCACCAGAAGCAACAGCTATTGGCAATATATTGTTACAAGCTATGGCTGCCGGATTGGTTAAAGACAAAAGTGAAATGCGCCAAATAGTTAGCAACTCGGTAGAGCTCGAATTGTTTGCACCAGACAAGAACAACCTCTGGGACAAACAATACGAAGAGTACTTAAAAGTTTTCAGAGAAATATAAATCATACAACTGAATTGTAAATATAAAATACTTTAAACATGAAAAGGGAACAAATTGAACAAGCGTACAGCGATGCAAAAAACCAATACGCTGCACTTGGAGTAGATGTAGAGATGGCTGTGGAGCAACTAGACAAGCTATCAATAACAATTCATTGCTGGCAAGCAGATGATGTGGCTGGATTTGAAAATCCAGATGGTGAACTCACAGGGGGCATACAAGTAACTGGTAACTACCCCGGAAAAGCACGTACTATAGATGAGTTGCAAAAAGACATCGAAAAGGTCCTTACCCTAATTCCTGGACAACACCGCTTTGGACTTCACGCCATCTATGGAGATTTCAAAGGTGAATTTGTTGACCGTGATAAAATCGAAATAAAACATTTTCAACCATGGATTGATTGGGCCAAAAAAGTAGGCGTTAAACTAGATTTCAACTCCACTTTTTTCTCACACGAAAAGGCAGATAGTGGATATACCATTTCTGATTTTAATCCTGAAATACGTGAGTTTTGGAAAGAACACCTGCGTTTATGCCGTAGGATTGCTGCCGAAATAGGTCGTCAACAGGGTGATCCATGCATTCATAACATTTGGTTTCCCGACGGAGAGAAAGATAAAACTGTTTCTCGATATGAACACAGAAAACTCCTGAAAGAAGCATTGGATGATGTTTTCACTGAAAAGATTAGCGAAGAGTACCTCAAAGATTGCGTTGAATGCAAGCTCTTTGGTGTCGGAAGCGAAAGCTTTGTTGTAGGCTCGCACGAATTCTATTTAGCTTATGCCACAAAAAATAATATGATGCTAACTTTGGATGCAGGTCACTTTCATCCAACCGAAGCAATTTCCGATAAAATATCATCTGTCCTGTTGTTCGTACCCGAAATTAACTTACACGTAAGTCGCCCCGAACGGTGGGATAGTGACCATATTGTGATTCTTAGTGACGAGCTATTAGCTTTGTCTCAAGAGATAGTTCGTTCTGGTCACATGGATCGTATTCATGTAGGCTTAGACTTCTTTGATGGTTCTGTAAACCGTATTGGAGCTTATGTAGTGGGAATTCGGGCTACACAACGCGCCATGCTGCAAGCCCTATTAGAGCCAACAGAAAAATTGAGAAAATACGAACAGAACGACAATAACTTTCAACGTCTGGCCTATTTAGAAGAACTAAAAGCTATGCCTTGGAATGCTGTTTACAATTACTATTGCTCAAGTCGTAATATTCCAGTAGGAGATCAGTATATAAAAGATATAGAGAAATACGAAGAGGAAGTTACCTCTAAAAGAAAGTAATATATGAACACGCTTATAGGACTGGTAATTATATCAATAGGAAGTATGGGCCAATCGAGCTCTTACGTTCCTATTAATAAAATAAAGGATTGGTCGTGGGAAAACTTCTGGCTTGTGCAAGGAGTTTTCGCATGGCTTGTTTTTCCTTTGCTAGGGGCATTACTTGCCCACTCGCTTCCCCAATTAATCGATATATACACTGCCAACTCGTCTGCAGCACTACAATCGATAGGATATGGTGTGCTTTGGGGAATTGGAGGATTGACTTTTGGTCTGAGTATGCGCTATTTGGGTATTGCTTTAGGACAATCCGTTTCATTGGGCACTTGTGCTGCTTTTGGAACTCTTATTCCTGCAATGCTTGCGGGCGACGATCTATTTTCGCCAAAAGGATTGGTTCTATTATTAGCTGTTGCAGTAACCCTTGTAGGTATTGCAGTGGTGGGATATGCCGGAAGCTTGCGCTCGCAACAAATGACGGACGAAGAACGAAAGAAAGCAATTAAAGATTTCGCACTTAAGAAAGGGTTGCTCATTGCTTTGCTGGCAGGTGTAATGAGTGCATGCTTCAATCTTGGACTAACAGCTGGAATTCCAATAAAAGAATTCAGCATCGCTTCAGGAGCAAGTGAACTATTCGCTCAAAACCCAGTGACACTACTAGTAACAATGGGTGGTTTCTTAACCAACCTTGTATATTGTGTTTATATGAACAGAAAAAACAAAACAAGCGGCGAAATCTTCCATTCTTCACGTCCAGTTCTCATCAACAATATTTTGTTTTGTGCCCTGGCAGGATTGCTGTGGTATTCTCAGTTCTTTGGATTGGGCATGGGACAAAGTTTCTTTAAACCCGGAAGCGTGATGATGGCTTTCTCATGGAGTATCCTGATGGCACTGAATGTAATTTTCAGTAATGTTTGGGGAGTTATACTTAAAGAGTGGTCTGGAGTAGGCCGTAGAGCCATTACCTTCTTAGTTTTGGGAATGATTATTTTGATATTTTCACTGGTTATTCCTAATATGTTTTGATGAAATAAGACTACACTAAATAAATAACATATTCGTTCATTGTTTTTTTTAATTGAATGCCTCTTGCCACCACGCCTCAACGTCTATGCGTGGTGGTTATGCATTGAATCTCTCAAAATATTACTTATATTTGTGAGTAATAGCAACAACAATAATACTAACAAATACGGAGACACATAACAATGAGATACAATGATTTCGGAATAGACTTTAAATATCTT
>CAYVLC010000193.1:0-3904 GCA_964452155.1 uncultured Dysgonomonadaceae bacterium | reverse complement strand
GGAGTTCGAGGCCTAGCATCTACGTAAAGCTAAAAACGTGAATAATGCGGGTTAATTGTGCTGGGGGCCAGACAATGATATTGTATAGCCGGGCCGTATTTATAAAGTGTGAATATTATATGCCATACAAACTATGAAAGCCAAATTTATTTTATTAAATTTGTAGAGATAAATGTAATTCAAAGAGAAACTGATCAATGGCATACATCGATTATTATAAAGTGCTGGGGTTGAACAAGAACGCTACTACTGACGAGGTCAAGAAAGCGTATCGTAAATTGGCACGGAAACACCATCCGGACTTAAATCCAAACAACAAGGAGGCCGAGAAGAGGTTTCAAGAGATAAACGAAGCCAATGAGGTGCTAGGCGACCCCGAGAAAAGAAAAAAGTATGATAAGTACGGTAAAGATTGGAAACACGGCGAAGAGTTCGAAAAAGCACAGCGTGCACAACAATCTCATCAGCAGCAATACCAAGGTTCGCAATCGTTCTACTCTGGTGCTGAGGGAGATTTTGGTGCCGACGACTTTTCAGAATTTTTTCACTCCATGTTTGGTGGCGGTTTTTCGCAACAATCGCATGGGCGTACTCGCTTCAAGGGGCAAGACTTGAATGCCGAGTTGCAGTTGACACTCCTGCAAGCTATGCAAACGCACCAACAAACACTTACTATAGGCGGTAAGAATGTGCGCATTACCATTCCTGCAGGGGTGAGCGATGGACAAAAGATAAGACTAAAAGGATATGGCCAACCTGGCATAAACAATGGCCCCAGTGGCGACCTTTATATTACTTTTAGAATTTTAGAAGACCCTATTTTCAAACGAAAGGGCCACGATTTGTACAAACAAATAGAAATTGATCTTTACACTGCCGTGTTGGGAGGCGAGATTTTGATTGATACACTTACAGGAAAGGTTAAGTTTCCGGTACAGCAAAACACCCAGCAAGACACTACAGTGCGATTGCGAGGCAAGGGATTCCCTGTTTATAAAAAGGACGGACAGTTTGGAGATTTGTATGTAACAGTGAAAGTAAAATTGCCGGAGAAACTATCCGATAAGGAGAAGGAACTATTTACAGAACTATCAAACTTGAACAAATGATGAGCGAAAAAAAGATAACATACACAGAATGCTTACAAATTTATGAGGTGGAAGAGACTTTTTTAGATCACCTGCAGAGTTCTGGCTTAATAGAGATTGTAGTTGAAGAAGACAATAGATACATAGCATACGATTATCTGCAAGAGATAGAGCAATTTGTACGATGGCACTACGAGTTGGAGATAAATATGGAAGGAATAGAAGCCCTGCACCACATGTTGCAACAGGTGCAACAACTGCAAGAAGATATAGAAAAACTAAGAGGAGAATTGAAGTTTTATAAATCTATTGTCTAACCGCGCACCCCCCCCCCCAGCAATGTGGAGGACAACTACTAAAAAACTAATATGTTAAAGACTCTCTTTATAAGAAACTATGCACTGATTGACGAACTAAAAGTAGAATTCGACCAGGGGTTCTCAGTTGTTACAGGCGAAACCGGTGCAGGTAAATCAATAATACTAGGTGCACTGTCGTTGATTTTAGGACAGCGAGCCGAAAGCAAGTTCATTAAGCAAAACGAAAACAAATGCACCATAGAAGGGGTGTTTGATATATCTGTGTATGAGCTGAGTTCTCTTTTCGAGAAAAATGATTGGGTGTACGACGGCGATGTGTGCATAATAAGAAGAGAAATATGGGCCAACGGCAAGTCGCGTGCATTTGTGAACGACTCGCCTGTATATTTGCAAGACCTCAAAACACTCGGAGAGAGGCTCATAGATATTCATTCGCAACACGAGAACTTGTCGCTCAACGACAGTCTCTTTCAGTTGACACTGGTAGATTCAATAGCCAAAACAGCGGCTATAAAAGAGAAGTATAAAACCTATTTCAAGGCTTATAAAAAAACCGAAAGCGAACTCTTAGATCTGCATCAGCAAGCACAAAAAAACAAAGAGGAGCAAGACTATTTGCAGTTTCAATTTGCCAACCTCACCGAAGCACACCTTGTAGAGGACGAGCAAGAGACCTTGGAGGCAGAACTTGAAACAATAACCCATTCAGAGGAGATAAAATCGAGCCTGTACAAACTAACCAACACATTGTCTGAAGATGAAGACAGTGTAGAAATGGGCCTTCGCAAAGCATTAGAGTATGCCAAGTTGTTGCAACAGTTTGGTTCTACTTCCGTTTTTTCTGAAAGTTTTGTAGAGAGAATACAGTCTGCCTACATCGATATGAAAGATTTGTCTCAGGAGGCCCAAAGAATTTTTCAAGACGTGGACTTTGACCCCCACAGACAAGAAATTGTAGAAGATAGGCTCAGTCTTATATACAGTTTACAACAGAAACACTCGGTTGCAACTGTAAAAGAACTCATAGAAATACTTGCCGATATAGAGCTGAAACTTAAGAATATAGATTCGCTCGACGAACGGATACAACAACTAGAAAAAGAATTTGTAGAAAAAAAGAATGCTGTCTATGCAGAGGCTCAGCTGTTGAGTAAATTACGAAAATCGGCAGTGTCTGCTATTGAGGGTAGTGCTACAGAAAAACTAAACTACCTAGGAATACCTAGTGCACAATTCAAAATAAACTTTACCGATAAAAAAGAGCTAGATGCCACCGGCAAAGACTCCATAAGTTTTCTCTTCTCGGCCAATAAAAACACAGACTTGCAACCCATTGCTCAAATAGCATCGGGAGGCGAGATTTCTCGTCTCATGCTGGTCCTCAAGTCGTTGGTTGCTGATGCAACCGCCTTGGCTACAATCATATTTGATGAGGTAGATACAGGTACTTCTGGAGAGATTGCAGATAAAATGGGCCTCATTATGCAACAGTTGAGCAGCAAAATGCAAGTCCTTGCCATAACCCACTTACCACAGATAGCAGCAAAGGGTAGTGCACACTATTATGTATATAAAGAAGAGCTGGCCCATGCCACAACCACATCCATAAGAAAACTAACCATGCCTGAGCGTATTGAAGAGATAGCACGCATGCTGAGTGGTGCAGAAACCACCGTGCAAGCTTTTGATAATGCAAAGGTTATGTTGAAAAATTACGAACAATAACAAACAAATTATATATGAAAGAGAAAGAACTGATATTTGGTCTTCGTGCAGTAATCGAAGCAGCACAAGCAGGAAAAGACATCGATAAGGTGTTGGTAAAGAGAGAGCTGCAAGGCGATTTGTTTCGAGAGCTACAAGATGTGATGGCCTTGCACGAAATACCCATTCAGAAAGTGCCCCTTGAGCGTATCGATCGCTTCACTCGCAAAAATCATCAGGGTGTGTTGGCATTTATATCGGCTGTTACCTATCAGAAAATAGAAGATATTGTTCCTATGCTATACGAAGAGGGCAAAAACCCCTTTATCGTTGTCTTAGACGGTATTACCGATGTACGCAACTTTGGTGCTATTGCACGCACTTGCGAGGTGGCAGGAGTAGATGCCATTGTGATACCTGCACGAGGTAGTGTGCGGGTAAGCGCCGATGCTATCAAAACATCGGCCGGAGCATTGCACTCCATACCCGTATGTAGAGAGCTGAATATGAAAGAGGCGGTACAGTTCTTAAAAAATAGTGGTATAAAAGTAGTAGCAGCTACCGAAAAAGCAGCTGTAAACTATACAGATGCTTCCTTTACCGATCCTGTTGCTATATTGATGGGAGCCGAAGATGTTGGTATCTCTGATGAACTGTTGAAGATAAGCGACAGCTTGGTTAAATTGCCCGTATTTGGTACCATCCAATCGCTCAACGTTTCTGTTGCAGCGGGGGTGATGCTGTATGAAGTGATAAGGCAAAGGGCAGGGAGTTAAGAATTAAGAATTAAGA
>CAYVLC010000192.1:0-4013 GCA_964452155.1 uncultured Dysgonomonadaceae bacterium | reverse complement strand
CTCTCTCCTCTCACATTTATAGTCATAAAAAAAGTGATGCAATTATCTGCATCACTTTTTTATTTGTATAAATGGTAAGTATCACTTATTTATTATTCTGTTCCAAGTTGTTCTTCAACCATATCAAGTTCTTTAGACTTATCTACACCTAAATTACTTAAGTTGTAATAAACATTTTGAAGCTTGATTAATGCACCTGTAATTTCTGATTTATCAGCACCACGTGCATGTAAACTTTCAGAAAACTTCTCGAGATGTGGTAGAGCTAATAAATAAAACTCAATTGTTTTTTTATCATTCTCGGCCTGAAGTTTGCGGTCACTCATTTGTTGAGCCGATTTGTCTTTAAGGTTTTGAGCTTGAAGAATATAGCTAACTGCAATATTCTCTAAAGCACGCTCGCAATTTTCGTCTTCAAGCAATGCTTTTTTATATTCTGCTTCGGCTTTATCAAACTCGCCTACTTCTGCAAACAAAGCTCCTTTTACACTGTACAAATCACAGGCACTGCTTGGGTCATTGGCAATAGCTTGATCTAAATAATCTAATGCCTTGTCATTTTCTCCCTCTCTAATATAAACATTGATAAGGTTGGGAATAAAATATTTGCTTTTTGGAAATTTAGATGCTCCTACATTTAGTACTTTTAGGTAGCTAGCAGTATCGCCCATTTGAATGTATTCGCTTGCCATTAATTCATACAAATCGCTTTCTTGATAAGCACTGTTTTCGATAAAGGGCTCAGCTGTAGCTCTCTCGATAAGACTTAGAGCTCTTTTGTGATCGTCAGCTTGTATGGCCGTAATAATAGCATAGTATTTGATTGTTTGATATGTACTATCTATCAAAAAATCGTTTCTATTATCTTCAAATAACTCTAATGTAGGGATATCCCAATAGGTTTCGAAAAATTTTGATGCCTTGTTGTAGTCTTCTTTTTCGTTGAAGAATATTCCACCATTAATAAAAAAGGGATGATTTGCCTTTAGAGTAGAAGAAATATCCTTTCTTACCCTGTTTCTCACTCTTCCTTTAGAATCTGGAAGCTGACCAAGCGAATCTGCTTTTAAATAAGGCTCGTAAGACTCCATTAGGCCATTGTACATAGCCTCGTCGTTAGAGCTTTTTCCGAGCATTTGCTGTGTTCTTTCATTATCGAAAGATTTATCACCAATATCACCTGCTAGTTTCCAAGCTTCGGGATCATTGGTAGTCTCTTCATTTACCAAAGCTTGCTTTATGAGTGCTCTGGCTTCGTTTAAATCATTGCTTTTCAATGATCGGCTTGCGTCTTTTACAATTCCTTTTTGTGCACAAGCTAAAAAAGATAATGTTGTAACTAGACTGAGGATAAAAAATTTTCTCATTTTATTCTTATTTTAATAGATTAATTATTTTGTCTGTTAATTCTCACTTATTGGTTTGACTTTATTTTTGTAAATAGTTTAATTAATCTTCTGTTTCATTCTCAATTTCTGAAATTGAATCATCGGTTTCACCTTTTTCAGAGCTATTATCTGCATCTGAAGAATAAGCTAAGTCTATTTCATCAATTATGATTTCGCTTTCATCATCTTCTTGAGAATCGACCTTACAAACTGATGCTATTTCATCATTTCGTTTATCGAGATTTATTAGACGAACACCCTGAGTGGCACGTCCCATGGTGCGAATATCGGAAATATTTACACGAATTGTTATTCCAGATTTATTAATTATCATTAAATCATTGTCATCCGATACACTTTTGATAGATACTAGCTTTCCAGTTTTATCTGTCACATTCAGTGTTTTCACACCTTTGCCACCTCTATTGGTGATTCTGTAAACAGGTTCGCCATCTTCATCATTCAGTCTTGTTCGTTTGCCATACCCCTTTTCAGATACAACAAGAATAGTATCTTCCGATGTCGGATCCATACAAATCATACCTATTACTTCGTCATCTGGCCCATCTAGCCTCATTCCGATAACTCCGGTGGCAGTACGCCCCATAGGTCTTACGTTGGTTTCGGTAAAACGGATAGCTCTACCATTCTTATTGGCCAAAATAATATCTTTTTCGCCATTTGTCATGCGCACAGATATTACTTCATCATCATCTCTCAATGTTATTGCTATAACACCATTTTGTCTTGGTCTAGAGTATGCTTCCAAGAGAGTTTTTTTCACAATACCTCTTTTGGTACTAAAGATTAGGTAGTGAGAATTTAAATAATCTAGGTCTTCGAGTTCTTTTACTCTTACAAAAGCAGTAACTGTATCGTCAGAATCTATATTCAATAGATTTTGAATAGCACGTCCTTTTGAGTTTTTAGAACCTTCGGGCAATTCATATACACGCAGCCAAAAACATTTACCTTTTCGAGTGAAAAACAACATGTAGTTGTGCATAGTAGCTGGATACATGAACTCAACAAAATCTTCATTGCGTGTTTCAGACCCGCGGGCTCCTACTCCTCCTCTATTTTGAGTGCGGAATTCAGTCAAATGGGTACGTTTTATATATCCAAGATGAGATATGGTGATAATCATATCATCATCAGAGTAAAAATCTTCGGGATTCAATTCTTCTGAAGAGAATATTATTTCGGAACGACGCTCATCACCAAATTTTGTTTTGATTTCTATCAGTTCGTCTTTGATAATCTGCATACAAAGCTCTTCGCTGTTCAATATTTCGTTCAGATAGGCTATTAGTTTCTGTAGTTCTTCAAATTCGCCTCTCAGTTTATCTTGCTCAAGACCAGTAAGATGACGCAAGCGCATCTCAACAATTGCACGAGACTGTATTTCTGATAGTCCAAATCGTTCAATGAGGCGTTGGATGGCTTCCTGCGGATTTTTAGATGAACGTATAATGGAGATAACTTCATCAATATTGTCGGATGCAATTATCAATCCTTCTAGGATGTGGGCTCTATCTTCTGCTTTTTTAAGTTCGAATTCTGTTCTTCGTATCACTACATCGTGGCGATGCTCTACGAAAAAATAAATTAAATCTTTCAGATTCAGCATTCTTGGGCGTCCATTCACCAAGGCTATATTGTTGATACTAAACGAAGATTGTAAAGCAGTAAGTTTGTAGAGTTTATTTAAAACTACGTTGGCATTGGTATCGCGCCTTATATCTACAACAATACGCATTCCGTCGCGGTCCGACTCATCGTTGACATTAGATATTCCTTCTATTCTTTTCTCAACAACTAAGTTGGCTATATTTTTAATCAAGTCTGCTTTATTTACCAAATAAGGTATTTCAGAAATGACTATCTTATCCTGATTCTTGGTAGTTTCTATCTCTGCTCTTCCACGCATCACAATGCGTCCTCTTCCTGTATTGAAAGCCTCTTCTACACCCTTGTAGCCATAAATGTAACCTCCGGTTGGAAAATCGGGAGCTTTTATGTACTCCATCAAACCACTAATATCTATATCTCTATCGTCTATATAAGCAATGATACCATCAATTACTTCAGACAAGTTGTGAGGAGCCATATTGGTGGCCATACCCACGGCAATACCCGAAGCACCATTCATCAATAGATTGGGCACACGTGTTGGTAATACTGAGGGCTCTGTTAGTGTATCGTCGAAGTTGGATTGAAAATCTACAGTATCTTTCTCTATATCGCGTAGCATTTCTTCCGATAGCTTGTTCAATCGGGCTTCGGTATATCGCATAGCTGCAGGGCTATCGCCATCTACACTACCCATATTTCCTTGTCCATCTACAAGCATGTATCGCATGCTCCAATGTTGCGCCAAACGCACCATTGCATGATACACCGAACTATCGCCATGTGGGTGATATTTACCTAAAACCTCACCCACAATTCTCGCAGATTTTTTATGCGGCTTGTCCGATGCATTATTCAGCTCGTGCATACCAAAAAGAATGCGCCTGTGAACAGGTTTAAACCCATCTCTCACATCAGGCAAAGCACGCGAAACAATTACCGACATCGAATAATCGATGTAGGCCGATTTCATTTCATCCTCAATATTTATCT
>CAYVLC010000191.1:0-4049 GCA_964452155.1 uncultured Dysgonomonadaceae bacterium | reverse complement strand
TGAATAAACTCACACTATACATTGCAGATAATTTCGGCAAAATCGCTCAACGATTTCGCCGAAATTTTTTTTGTGCATTTTTGTCAAAAGAGAGATTATGATGGATTCAAATCCATCTCTATAGAACACCTTGTAAAGTGGATTCCTTCAATATTGCATCACTTTTACTACAAGCTCATAAACGACCCTACTATCAACAACTCAGCGCACTTATTTCTTACCACTGTGGAGTAAAATCGGAAATTTTAATGCAAAGCACTCCACATGAAATATCTAGGATTTCATTGGATAAATATCCCACAGAGTGAATTTCTAATTCCTTATACCATCCTCGAAGCTAGAAGCTCCGAATACATTATACCCTCGCACACCATAGCACACAATTCTGCAATAACGTGTAGATAAAACTCTCACAAATTTCAAAATAGTCCTCTTTGATAAAAATGAACTATATTTGCACCATAAACAGGGTAATTCCACTAAATATTTGCAATAATGAGGTACAAATTTTTATTCGTTCTACTATCTATTTTTGCCATTACTTCGGCACAAAACAAACCAACACAAAAATGGTTGGACCAAAAATTCTCTATGTTTATCCATTTCGGGTTGTATTCGGAGTATGGAGGTGTATATGAGGGAGAACCCGTAAAGCGCGGATATAGCGAGCAGATACAATCGTTTGCAGGCATATTTAGCGATTGGTACGGAGCAACTGCCAATACATTTGACCCAACAGAGTGGAATGCCGACAGCATTGTATCGCTTGCAAAAGATGCAGGCATGCGCTCTATAGTGCTTACATCTAAACACCACGATGGTTTTTGTATGTACCACTCTCAGTACACGCCTTTCAATATTGTAGATGCCACACCCTATGGAAAAGATTTGATGAAAGAGCTTGCAGATGCTTGCCACCGTGGAGGTGTGGAGTTTGCTGTGTACTATTCGCTCATCGATTGGCATTTTCCTCAGGCATACCCCATTTCTAGTCACAATGCCGATGCTATAACACCCCAACACTTTGAGTACAACATGAACCAGGTAAGGGAAATAATGACCAACTATGGCGACATTTCCGAAATTTGGTTCGATATGGGTTCGCTTACGCTCCAACAGAGCAAAGAGCTCTACGAATTGGTAAACGAGTTGCAACCAAACTGCATGATTAGTGGGCGATTGGGCAATGACTATGTAGATTTTAGTGTAATGGCCGACAATGAATATCCGGACTACAAAATTGGTGTACCGTGGCAAACTGCTGCCTCTTTCTTTGATGAAACATGGGGCTATCGGTCGTGGCAAGAGCGTGGCAATATAAATGAAAAGGTACAAGAGAAGATAAAAAGCCTCATAAAAGTAATCAGTCGTGGCGGCAACTATCTACTCAACATTGGCCCAAGAGGAGATGGATCGGTAGTGGAGTTCGAAAGCGAAGCTTTAAGGAAAATAGGACAATGGGTAAAATCTAATGGCGAAGCTATTTATGCTACCAATGCCAATCCGTTTCACGAGGTATTTGCATGGGGAGACATTACTACAAAAGATAATGCACTCTATCTGTTTGTAGAAAATATACCCCTTTCTAATGAAATTTCTTTATCGGGATACGAGGGCAATGTAAGCGAAGTAAAAGTATTGGCCAACAACCAAGCTTGCAATTACATTGAAACAAAAGAGGGGCTTACAATTCAACTTCCCACACTCGATGTAGATGATATTCCTGTACTGAAAGTATCGTTCAAAGATACATACAGTGTGAAACCAGAGAATGTGATTGCAAAGGGCATGCTGCACCATCACAATGCTGTGCACACTTACGGACACTCTAGCCAAGACTACTATGGCGGATACAAAAGCTTGATAGGTTATGACTGGACTTTTCGCAGCAGCAAAGCGAAAGCAAACCCAACAATATATTTCACTGATAACGAAAAAGGCAAACTAGTTGCTATTAGCATTGATGATGCTGTGCAAGAAGTAATGCTATTGGCCCAAAACGTGAAAACAGTACATCTGCACAAAGAGAGCATAAAGTGGGGAGGTCTTTATAGCAAAAGGGGTAGAGGTGTATTTGGGTTTGTTGAAGAGGAGCAAGGTCACAAAATTATACCCAGTGTATTAAAAGAGAGCTGGACACCTGTGCAAGGTTTCCATTACGGTGAGAAACAAACCATGAAGATGAATGCCCGTGGTAGTATGCTCTTGATGCAAGAAATAGAAGCAACAAAAGATCAGACTATTGCTGTAGAAATAGGCAGCGGCAATGGAGTATATATGTTGCTCAACGGTGAGTACCTTACAGCACATTTCTCTACCGAGCGTAAAGAGTGGCAAACAGAGACTGTGTTGCTACCTTTAAAAAAGGGGATGAATCAGTTGGTAATAAAATATTACAATAGATTTGAGGAAAATCTCTATTATAGTATTCAACCTTTGGCAAGTTGGCCAGTCTATTCACAACAATTGCAACCAACAACACTGGACAAGGGCAAAACGCATAAAGTATCGATGGAACTGGCACAACCCAACTCAAAGGTATCGCCACTTAGACTAAATAATGTAGAGATAAAAGTGTTCTAAAACCTGTTGCGAACAACAACAACACCTTACGACACTACAATAAAAGAAGAGAGAATAGATTATATAGAATGAAAATAGGCAAAATCACTTTCCCAAAATATCCTGTGTTTTTGGCTCCCATGGAAGATGTAACAGATATATCTTTCAGATTGATGTGCAAGAAGTTTGGTGCAGACATGGTATATACCGAGTTTGTATCGAGCGATGCACTCATTCGCAACATACAAAAGACACACAAAAAACTCACCATTTCTGAAGATGAGCGCCCTGTAACCATTCAGATATATGGGCGCGACCCCGAGGCCATGGTAGAGGCTGCCAAAATATGCGAAGAGGCCAATCCCGATATCATTGATATCAACTTTGGCTGCCCCGTAAAGAAAGTAGCCGGCAAGGGTGCTGGCTCGGGCATGCTGCGTACACCCGAGTTGATGTTGGCTATCACAGAGAGTGTAGTAAAGGCTGTGAACATACCCGTGACTGTAAAAACAAGATTGGGCTGGGACAACGACTCTAAAATAATAGTACCCCTTGCAGAGCAATTGCAAGATTGTGGCATACAAGCACTCACCATACATGGACGCACACGTGCACAAATGTACACGGGGCAGGCCGATTGGTCGTTGATAGCCGATGTAAAAAACAATCCACGCATGCACATTCCTATTATTGGAAATGGCGATGTAAACTCTCCACTGGTTTGCAAACAACGTTTTGACGAAACGGGAGTAGATGCCGTTATGATTGGGCGTGCATGTTTTGGTGCGCCATGGATATTTAAGGAGGTGAAGCACTACTTAACGACAGGAGAGTTGCTACACAAAGAGCCATTTCAGTGGTACCTAGATGTGCTCAAGCAACAGGTATTGCAATCGGTAGAGATGATAGACGAGTTGCGGGGCATTTTGCACATTCGTCGCCACCTGGCCGCATCGCCTCTTTTTAAAGGAATACCCGATTTTAAGGCCACGCGTATTGCTATGCTTAGGGCCAATACAGTAGAAGAGTTGTTCGAGATTATGGACAATATAGGCGACCGCTTTCAGTTGCATTAAACTTCTTGCACTACAAACAATCAAACCTTTTAACAAGCTAACTACATAAAGACCAAAAACAGATGAAAAAGAAATTATTACTCTTTACAGCTCTATTTGCATTCATCCTACATGCTTCGGCACAACAGTCTATTGTTGAAGATGTGTTTGAGCAGTTTGTGGAAGACAAAATCTCATCGATGCAACAAGTAATTGATATTACAGACCAACAAGCCGCACAGCTAAAAGAGTTGGAGCTTAACTTCTTACTGGATGTAAACGCTGCTGAGAATTGCTTTTGGTGCAGAAGCAAAAAACGGATTGATAAGCTGGAAAAGAATAAAGATGAACAGCTAAAAGAGATATTAAGCATCGATCAGTACATAAAGTACGATGCTATTGAAAAAAACAAAATAAAGAAGCATCCTATAT
>CAYVLC010000190.1:0-4054 GCA_964452155.1 uncultured Dysgonomonadaceae bacterium | reverse complement strand
GGGAAGCACTGCTATCAGTGGCGGGGCTGAGTTCTCTCTTTATGATGATGCAGGTTTAAGTTCAGTTATAGCTCAAGCTAATGTAACTACATATAAAAACTTTGCCAATTCTGTTGCTAATCCGGCTGTATTTTATAATAACAATGGCAATCCTTATGATTGGTACACAAATAATTCTTATTATAGAAATGATAACCTTTGGGGTGGCACTTCTACTAAAACCATTTACGACCCTTGTCCCGAAGGGTGGCGTATGCCTAAGAAAGAAGATTGGAATGGCTTGAATACTAGCAACTTCACATGGGATGACAACACAAAAGGTGGCACCTCTGACACCTATGGAGGTTTCTACCCAGCAGCTGGCGTACGCTACTATTTTAATTCGCTTGAAGGCATCGGATCAAATGGGCACTACTGGTCGGCTACGGTTTATGATCTTGCTCGAGAACGTGCATATTCTCTGTACTTCTACGATTTAAATATTAGCCCTAGCAGTACTAGAAATCGTTATAGAGCTCAATCCGTACGGTGCATAAAAAACTTAATAGCAACAAATTAAGAATTACGAATGTGTTGGTATTCCATACTGGAGACTAAAGATTATCAACTCTCACCTATTTTAAAACGAACCTGATCAATGGAATAAAATCATAGATTTTAATGCATAGCAGTATTCCGCAGGGTGAATGTTGCGAAGCAAGGTACGGGTAATTAATTTACAATTAAGAATATAGAGGGATGCAGTGGCATCGGGGTAAATATGATGTTTTGTTTTACATGTAGGTGTTTGACCCTCAAAATGTCTGTCATGAATAGCCCCGAATGCAATGCGGGGATGTATGAATGGATAAGGAGTCAGAACCCCGAGGGGTGTTCAATGTAGCTAATAGCTGATAAAGAGTGCTGTAGTTAAAACCCCATTAGCGTTCTCTGCTAGATGAACATAGCTACCATGGCTATTCACGTTAAACCACTTTTTGGTTGGTGGGAGCATCTGCTAGCGCAAACATTTTTATATTTTTTTCTGTGCCAATCAGTTCAATCAGCATCGTCAGTGAGCTATTTTTTAAATCATATAATCTTTGCAGAAAGAGCATTGCCCTACCCCCCCCTAATGAAATATAAACTCAGATTTCATGGGGCAAGCCACTTACTCTTTTTGCCTAATTGAAAATGGTATGCGCCATGCGGTATGTGGTGTGCAGTGTTCTAATATTGCAGTGTCTATTTGTAGTACCGTTGGTAGAGAAAATTCATGAATTTTCTCTACATTGCTGATTTATAAGGAGACGCGATAAATTGCCGTCTCTACTGCACCCCAGTTTATACTTCTCACTGCCAACTCCAAATAGCTGTTTTATATACAATAGATTCCTCCCGCTGGAGGGAATGATACAAAAGGCCTCACACACCCCACACCACACCTGGCCACTCTTTCTCACTCTCCTCTTTCGATACAACATTCAGCAATGTATATCTTTTTTCATAAGGGTCGGCTTGCGTTGTTTCTCTCACATTTATTACATACTCATAGCCGTTTTCAAAATCAAACCCTTCTACCTCTAACAAAGCCACCCACTCTCCTGTTTTTTCGTTCCTCGCATGCAATGCATCGTACCTTTGCGATGTACCATCAGCAATAGCTTTTTTTACAATCCAAGGGCTATACGCAACCTTTTGCGGTAAAACATACAATTGAATATCCTTTTCGCTGTTTTCGGTAACCTCTTTCTTTTTAGAAAGCTGCTCCATGAATATATACTTTATCGAAGATACATCTTGAGGTGGATTGTGCATCCACACTTTTTTCACCTTATAGATATACTGATAGCCCCTCTCATAATCGTTATAATCGAAGTTCTCGGTAATGTTATCCAGTAGTCGCTTTTCGGTGTCTTCGTTATCAGAAATTACCAATGCATCGCCCCATATATCACTCAAGACAATTCCTTTGTAACTGGTTTCTGGGTAAATTGTCAATTCTACAACCTTCACTCTATCCTGTGCCTCTTTTTCGCAACTAAAAAGTAAGGTACTTAGAAAAATAGTTGCTACAATTAAATTTAAATTTCTCATTGTTTTTTTAGATTATACGTTTATAATGATAGATGGCTCGTTTTGCAAAACGTTGCATGCTTTATTATATAAATGTGAATAAAGCACTCCTAGTGATAAATTACAACCACTCCATAAAAAAACACAAAATGTGAATTGAACATTAGATTCAATTTCCTACTACAAGACCATCCATATAAGCAACCCGCTCATTGAGCCAATTGAGCAACTCTGTCAAATATTCATCAACCCCCTCTGTGCCTTGCTCCCAACGCACTTGGTCTTGTGCATGCGACTCTCTAATTGTATGGGCATACTCTTTTAAATACTCAATAAGTAGCGGGTACTTCTGTGCCTTAAATTGCATCCACTTTGTATTGTAAATTTCTTGAATAGCCGGATCATGGGCAATGCGAGAAAAAAACGCTGTTCCTTTTGAGTTGCCAGACACAAATAGGCTCTCGGTTGGATGGGTAAAATGTTTGCGTGGTTTTATTGCATACCCAAAAGCCCAATCGAAATCCCAGATAGGGCCCATATTGTATTTACCGCCTTTCTTTTTGTATATATAGGTGCTTTTGGGAGAGTTTATCTCTTTGTTGTCTGTGAGGGTATATACAATAAGGTAATTCACAAAAGCTTCAGCATCAAAATAGTCGAGATAGTTGTTGTTTGGAAACGACTCTGCAAATATAAGTTCCTCCAGAGCATTAAAATCACTTCTCATTTCATTAAAAATAGGTTGCGCTTCGGCTTCCGACATTTTGTCTAACTTAGGATACTGTATCATAACTGGCAGCTGAAAGTACCTGGACTTAAATTTCCACTCTTCATCAAAATAGGTGTCCAACTCTATGAGCCAACCACCATCGCCTACATTGATACGGCTTTCTTTTACCTCTTTTTGCTCGGTAAACATTTAGTTGCCCATGTACTCTCCGTTTACAGTGACATCTACCGGGATGATATGGTTGGTAAAAGGCATGTGCAATAGCTCACCAGTTTTCATAGCAACAGCATTGCACATTAAACTCGGATCTATATAATTGGCAAGCAGTATCCAATCTTTCTCGGCTGGTAAGCCCAGCAACGATGCTTTTGCATCTAGCTTTAATCTGTAGGGTTTTTTAGGCAATTTCCATGTAGAGTTGCCTCTTCCTTTCACAGAGGTTGGGGCACTAAAATCTTCGAATAGCTCACCACCTTTCACCCTTAGTATGCCCTTGCGATAGTCGTCTTTAGAGTTTATTGGCATATTATTGTCGGTGTAAATATAAAAGTGCGGAATGATGTGAGCTGCCACCTCCACATCCACCTCTCGCCAATCTATTTTTACAGCATATTGTCTGCTCTCTTTATTTTCGGCTTCAACTGTATATATAAGTTGCTGAGAGAAATCATTGGCAGTAGTAGCCGATTGTTGCAAAGTAGTATTAACAAAAACAGCATGCCCATTGTGTGTGAAAGTAGCAACCAGCTTTGCCACATCTACTTTTCTATCAATTGTGAGTTGTATCTCGTCGTTTTCTACAACACCTACAACATCTTCTTGGAGATAGGCCGCATTGGTGCTCTGCTCCAAAACAAAAGAGAGCATTTGGTTTGTTCCCTTCAGCTCAGGTTCAACATCGGTTGATGAGTCGCTACAAGTAGTGTACAAGAATAATATTGTTAAGAGTGTTAGCAGCGATTTGATTTTCATTATCCTCATTTTCTTAAATTAGTTAAAACATTATGCTACAAAGTTACCATAAGATAGAAGAAAGGGGTGTTGGAAAAAGAGAAAGTTTAAAATAAGTGTGAGAAAATTATCAAATGAGGGGGGGGCTGATATTGGGGGAAACACTTATCTGACTTACAAGACGAAAACCATTGGTCACCTTAGTAGTTTTGATTATAACAATTGGTGAAGTCTGCTGCTGCCAATACCTGCCTCATCTAGCGGCCAACTTCTACAGTTTCACAAACTCACCTTCTGTAAATATACAAACCATATCTT
>CAYVLC010000189.1:0-4065 GCA_964452155.1 uncultured Dysgonomonadaceae bacterium | reverse complement strand
CCTAGTCCCTAGTCCCTAGTTCCTAGTCCCTATTCCCTAGTTACTGTTTCAAATAATACAAATAATCGGTGTCCCAGTAGGTAGTTTCGTGGTCTAGCTCCTCGGCTTTGCCATTAAGAAAAACGTCTAGGTGCTGCCAAAACCTTGGGCTGTGGTTTAGCTCAATGGTGTGTGTTAGTTCGTGAATCACAACATAGTCTATCAATCGTTCGGGTAGCAGTAGAAGAAAGAGCGATAGGTTGATGTTTTTTCTGTTCGTGCAGCTTCCCCAGCGCAATTTGCTGCTATTTATCTTTACCTCATTTATCGTTATGTTCATCTTCTTGGCAAAATAGGCAACCTTTTGGGGCAGCACCCTTTTGGCTTCGTGGCGCAAGGCGTGGATAATAAGTTTCTTAATGGTGAGTTGCACATAATCTTTATTGATATCGTAGCGGGCTGGCACATCTATGTTTAGCACACGGCCGTTGAGCGTCATGCTCACCTTGTCGTCATACAATGATTCTCGGCCAATGACTACATCAAAGGTAAGGGTTTTCATGTCGGACTGTTCTGTCATTTTTATTACCTCCCTCACGGGCAGCAGCAGTATTTTTGGTTTCAAATATTCGAAACGCTTTACAATTTCGCTCTTTGGCAAACGTGCAGGCACTGTCATTTCTACAGCATCGTGTTTGCGCCGCACGATTACTTTTTTTGCACGGCTGTTTCTCTTTATCACCACAAGTCCTAAATCTTTATCCAAAAAATCATCCATAACTACAAAAGTATCACTATAAATTATAATAGTTGCATCTTTTTTCTATATATTACTTATACTGACAAACAATATTTATCTTTGTATGAAATTAAAGTGAGGCAGATATGAAAATAATTGATTCATTAGATAGTATAGGACAATATGCTGTGCTTATGAAAAGCACGCTTACACTTCCCGATAGGTTTAGAGAGTTTATAAAAGAGTTTTTCAAGGAGATGTACAAGCTGGGGGTAAACTCCTTGTGGATTGTCATGATTATTTCGTTTTTTATTGGTGCAGTTATGGTGTTGCAGATTGCCCTCAATGTGGCGTCGCCTCTTTTGCCCCGATTTACGGTGGGTGTAGTCTCTAGGGAGATTATACTGCTAGAGTTTTCGTCCACCATTATGTGTTTAATATTGGCCGGAAAGGTAGGCTCAAACGTAGCTTCCGAAATTGGCACCATGCGTGTGACAGAGCAGATAGATGCACTAGAGATAATGGGTGTAAACTCTGCCAATTTCTTAATACTGCCCAAGATAACCGCATTTGTTGCATTTATGCCCGTGTTGGTTATCTTTAGTATGTTTTTGGGGCTCATAGGGGGCTACTTTATATGCGCTATTACCAACACGCCGCCACCCGAAACCTATATATATGGTATTCAGGCATTCTTTACCGAATTCTTTGTGTGGTATTCCATCATAAAGTCTATGCTATTTGGATTTATAATTGCTTCTGTAGCTGCCTATTTTGGTTATTTCGCAAAAGGTGGCTCACTAGATGTGGGCAAGGCCAGCACAGACTCGGTTGTTATCAATAGTATTTTGATTCTTATTACCGACCTCGCATTCACTCAACTAGTAATGGGGTAATAATAAAAAAACAGATTATGATAGAAGTAAAAAACCTCACAAAATCTTTTGATGGGCGCATAGTAATAGACGACATAAGCACCAAATTCAAAAAAGGCCTTGTGAATATGATTATAGGGCGAAGCGGTTCGGGCAAAACTGTTTTTCTGAAGAATCTTATCGGTCTCTTAGTCCCCGATGAGGGCAAGATATTATATGGCGACAGAGATTTCTTGAAAATGCGCCCACGCGAAATAAAGAAATTGCGAAAAGATATGGGCATGCTCTTTCAGGGTTCGGCCCTGTTCGATTCTAAAACTGTGCTAGAGAATGTATCGTTCCCCTTAGATATTTTCTCCAAAAAGAATAAGAGAGAGCGTACCAAAAGAGCCGAGTTCTGTTTAGAGCGCGTAGGTCTGGAGGGTGCTCACAACTTGCTCCCGTCTGAAATAAGTGGTGGTATGATGAAACGTGTGGCCATTGCGCGCGCCATAGCCCTCAATCCGCACTACCTGTTTTGCGACGAGCCCAACTCGGGGTTAGACCCCAAGACATCGCAACTAATAGATGAGCTTATTAGCGACATCACCAAAGATTTTGGCATGACCTCTATTGTGGTGACCCACGATATGAACTCTATCATGAATATTGGCGACCATATTATATACATACACGAGGGGCGCAAAGAGTGGGAGGGTTCTAAAGCCGAAATTATGGATGCCGACAACGAGGCCCTCAATGAGTTTGTGTTTGCTTCAGACCTCTTTAAGAAAGTAAAAGAGGCCAATGCTGCCAGTGAGACTAGTGCTAAATAGCTGCATGCACGCACACACGCACACAGTGATGCTCAGCCACTGCACCCGTGCAGGCGCTAATATTGCAATCCGATAGGTGTTTGGTGCATAGTTATCGTTAAGCTCAGTTGCTACGCAATAGAGTTTTTTTTGAAACATTTTCAATTTTGAGTTGTTATTCAACTGCAAACATAAGTTTGCTTTTTAATTATATACACAGATAGTTCAAATTGCTATCACGCTACAAAGAGATTATATATATATATAGATATGTCTATCTCATAAGTGATACAATCATTCAAACAAACAAACAAAAATAATCTACAACATGTTAAGTATAAAAAAACTACATGCCCGAGTAGAAGGAAAAGAAATTCTGAAAGGCATAAATATAGAGGTAAAACCAGGAGAGATTCATGCTATTATGGGCCCCAACGGATCGGGCAAGAGCACACTAGCATCGGTATTGGCGGGCAACCCTAAGTTTGAGGTAACACGCGGCAGTATCATATTTCAAGGAAAAGATATCTTAGACATGGAGCCCGAGGTGAGGGCCAACGAAGGCATCTTCTTGAGCTTTCAGTACCCCATAGAGATACCAGGCGTGAGCATGGTCAATTTTATGCGGGCTGCAGTAAACGAAAACCGAAAATACAAGGGCTTAGACCCCATATCGGCGAGCGATTTCTTGAAACTAATGCGCGACAAACGCGAAATGCTGGGCATGGACAAGCAATTGGTGAGCCGCTCTGTAAACGAGGGCTTCTCGGGAGGCGAAAAAAAACGCAACGAGATATTCCAAATGGCCATGCTCAACCCTACGTTGTCTATACTCGACGAAACCGACTCGGGCCTAGATATAGATGCACTACGCATAGTAGCTGCGGGTGTCAATAAATTGCGCTCGCCACACAATGCAACCATCCTCATTACCCACTACCAGCGTTTGTTGGAATACATTAAACCCGATTTTGTGCACGTACTCCAAAACGGAGTAATTGTGAAAAGCGCTGGCCCCGAACTTGCCCTAGAGCTAGAGGAGAGAGGCTACGACTGGTTGGAAGAATAGTTTCAGAACAATAGGTCGAAAAATAAATTGGTTGCTTTTCGCAAATACATCACTTTGGCTACCAAAGCGAGCAAATATTTCTCAATGGTGGCTACTCTCATAAAAAAAAGCATCTTTTGTTTTTCAGCTACTTCTTATAAGAGATGGGCACATACCAAGTAGGCCATACTTTAGAGAGCCCAAAGATTACATTTAGATTTTAAAACAAAACAATGATTGAACAACAATACATAGACCTCTTTCTGCAATACAGAGCCGAAATAGATAGCAACTCTGTTGGTGCCATGAATGCACTGCGCGAGGCTGCTTTCGAAACATTCAAAGAGATAGGTTTCCCTACATCAAAATTAGAAGAATACAAACACTCTGATGTGTCGCGTGCATTTGATGCCCACCTGGGGTTGAATATAAGAGACATACCCATTCCTGTAAACCCCTACGACACCTTTAAGTGCGATGTGCCCAACCTGGCTACCAATCTGCACTTTCTGGTAAACGATAGGTACTACCAAAACAACAACCAAGTAGAGGGGTTGCCCAAAGGGGTTTTTGCGGGAGGCATGAAAGAGTTTGCACACCTACATCCTGCCCTCTTTGAGGAGTATTATG
>CAYVLC010000188.1:0-4079 GCA_964452155.1 uncultured Dysgonomonadaceae bacterium | reverse complement strand
CAACGACCCCGAGATTACAAATCACGTGCTCTGGCCAACTGAGCTAAAGAGGCATATCTGCTTTGCGATTCTTATTCGCTTTAATCATATATCAAAGAAACGGTCGCAAAGGTAGATATTTTTTTTTCATAACCAAAGGAAACAGCATCTTTTTTTCCTATTTCCCTGTTTTTTTCTCTTTAGTACGTATTATTTGCTTTTCTAAGGCCTCCATACATAGATCAATTGCCTCCTCGAAGCTATCGGCAGACTTACTTGCAAAGCTTTCTCCGTTTTTTATATTAAGTTTTACAGATACTTCTTTATTATTAGGGGCATCGGGTTTAACAACCTTCATTATCATCTCTGTTTGTATGATATCGTCGGTATATTTCACAAGTTTTTTTACTTTTTTTTCTGCAAAAGCCTTCAATTGTTCTGAGGCTTCAAAATTAACTGATTGAATTCTTAATTCCATATTTTTCCTCCTTGATTTTTATGCTCTTGGATGAGCGTTATTATATACTTTCTTAAGTTCTTTGAATGTTACATGTGTATAAATCTGTGTTGATGATAAACTTGCATGCCCCAAAAGGCACTTCACTGCATTTATTTCTGCCCCATTGTTTAGCATAACAGTTGCAAACGAATGCCTCAAAACATGAGGGCTTTTCACCGAAAGCGTTTTTACATCCGATAAATGTTTATTTACTATAGCATAAACCATCCGATGATATAGTTGTTTTCCATTCTTTCTAACAAATAGGTAAGGCGATCTGTTTTTTATTTTATCGTTTCTCACCTTTATATATTCTAACAAGAGGTGATTTGTTTTTTCACTAAATGGTATCAATCTATCTTTATTGCCTTTGCCATGTACATGCAATACGTTTGAATAAAAATCTACATCAACATCCTTAAGCATAACCAATTCTTCGGTTCTTAGTCCTGTCAAATAAAACAGCTCTATAAGAAACCTATTTCTACGTCCTTCAAAATCTTCGGTAAAAGAATCTGACGATAATACTTTTAGCATGTCAGAATGTTTTACAAAAGATGGCAGTCGCTGCTCCATCTTTGGACCTTGTATATATATAGCAGGATTAACCCCTATAAGTTCTTTTTTAAGCAGAAACCTATAAAAAGACTTCAGTGCACTCAGTTTTCTATTCACTGTGCTGGGTTTGTTTCCGAGCTCCATTAGTTGAACAATCCACATGCGAATCAAATCGGCACTTATAGCTATAGGGTCAAAATGACCTACTTCACTTTTTATATAGTTTTGAAATTGAGTAAGGTCTTTATAATAAGAAATCTCCGTATGAGAAGAACAATTCTTCTCATAACGGAGATAATTTATAAATTTTTCCTTCAACATAAATCAATTGTATTGACTACGAAGATAAGAAAAAAAAAATCAAAAATGCAAATTAATCCTCGTCTTCTTGCATTTGTTGTACATATACAGCATGCTGCATTTTCTTACGTCTATCAACAGACGGCTTTATGAATGCTTTGCGTTTGCGTAATTCTTTTACAACACCTGTTCTTTCGAACTTTCTTTTAAATTTCTTTAGAGCTCTTTCTATGTTTTCGCCCTCTTTTAATGGAACAATTATCATATTTGTTATTTTCTTGTTTTAAAAACTTCCTTGTTTTAATAATGATTATATTGAAAATCAGTCTTACTGTTGAACATCATTTCATCCCACAACAGATACCTGATGCAGTTTTCGAGTATATTTAATATTTTATTTTACAGTATTTCCCGAATGTTTCTATAACCTCCCCTCTATATTAAGGGTGCAAAGATAAAACATTTTCTTAAATAAAATGCATTTCACATTAGAGAAATAGATTTCAATGAGTTGATTATCTTACTTAAAATACTTGATCAATACCCGAGAAGCCCATAAATGCCATGGCTAAAATACCTGCTGTAATCAAAGCAATTGGGACACCCTGCATTGCTTTTGGAACTTTAGTAAGTGCTAGTTGCTCTCTTATAGTTGAGAATATGATTAAGGCCAATGCATAACCAGCAGCAGTAGCTACTGCATACACTACTGATGCTCCCAATGTAAAGTCCTTTTGTATAACTAAAATTGCAACCCCCAAAATGACACAGTTGGTCGTTATTAATGGTAAGAAAACCCCCAATGCCTGATAAAGTGGAGGTGATACTTTTTTAATAATTATCTCGACCATTTGCACCAATGAGGCAATCACAAGAATAAAAGTGATTGTCTGTAAATATTGCAATCCGAACGGTTCTAAAAGTCCTTTTTGCAATAAAAAGGTTACAATAGTAGCAATAGTTAGTACAAAAGTAACAGCTGCACCCATCCCTATTGCCGTATCTACCTTTTTGGATACTCCCAAAAAGGGACATATCCCTAAGAACTGTGCTAAAACAACGTTGTTAACAAAAATAGCAACTATAATAATTCCAATGTATTCCATAAAAATATTTATCTAATGCGTTTTATTATCTTAATTCATACTACATTGCCCAAAACAAGACAATCTAAAATATTCAATTCTCTATTTTCTTTGTAACTTATTAAAAACAGCAACAAGATAGCCCAATGCAATAAATGCCCCTGGAGCAAGCACGAATAGTGTTATTCCAAAGTCTTCTGGAAAAAAAGAGATCGAGAACATCTTGCCCGACCCTAACAACTCACGCGTTAATCCTAGTGCAGTAAGAGCAAGTGTAAATCCTAAGCCAATACCTATACCATCAAATAGAGATGAGAGCACATTGTTTTTTGCAGCAAAAGCCTCAGCTCTACCAAGCACAATACAGTTTACTACAATAAGTGGTATAAAAATCCCTAAGCTGTCGGCCAAAGCAGGCAAATAAGCATTCATAACCATCTCTACAATAGTTACAAAAGTTGCAATCACAACAATAAATGCTGGAATACGAACCAAGTCGGGTATAAGGTTTTTCAATAGTGAGATTACCACGTTTGAGCATACAAGCACAAACATAGTAGCCAGTCCCATACTCATACCATTGATTCCCGAACTTGTTGTAGCAAGTGCTGGACACATACCCAGCAGAAGCACAAAAACTGGGTTGTCTTTAATAACTCCGTTTACTAATACTTTTATATTTTTAGCCATAACCCCTAATTTTCTTTTGTTTCTGTATGAACATTATCCTTTTCAATAGTAGCACCTGTACTTGTGTAGTTTTCGCTTTGAGTATATGCAACGTAAGCCTTGTTTACTGCTTCTAAGAAAGCACGCGATGTAATAGTTGATGCACTAATAGCATCTATATCTCCCCCTCGAGTTTTGACCTCGAGATTGGTAGTTGCTGGGTTTTTGCCAATAATAGAGCTTTCTGCCTCCACTTGCTTCATTTCGAAACCAAAAAGTTTCTCAATCAGACTTATTTTTTGTACTTGAGGCTTAAACCAATCAACCATTTGAGAACCCAGTCCAGGTGTTTCGGCATGAGACAAAACAGCATAGTTAACAATGGTGTTTTGCGTATCAAAACCTACCATCACTTGTATGTTACCAGAGAATCCATTGTCGGAATAACTATTTACAGCAAACCCAACAATTTCATCACCTTTTCTTGCCGGATAAACCAGCAGAGAGTCTCCTGCATCAGTTGCAACTTTATAAGACTCTGCTACAGGATTATTATCGAATTCTGGAACAACGTCCTTTATTGCCTCTTCCAATTTCAATGCTTTTGCATCGGCAATAGGTGCTTCTGTTATATCGTTCATCTTGGCCAATAGACCAGCTGCAAACAAACAAATAAACAAAAGAGATAAAAGCATATTCTTATATGATGATGATAATTTACCCATTTTTTACTACCTCCCCAAATCTTTTAGGTTTTACAAAGTTGTTAATTAGTGGGGTTAGTCCGTTCATAAGTAAAATAGCAAACGAAACTCCTTCAGGATATGACCCCCATAGACGAATACACATAGTTACAACGCCAATACCAACACCATAAATGATCATACCTTTGTGTGATAGGGGCGACGTAGCATAATCTGTTGCCATAAATATAGCACCTAACATAAGCCCTCCTGATAGCAGATGAATCAATGGATTGTTGCCTGGCG
>CAYVLC010000187.1:0-4152 GCA_964452155.1 uncultured Dysgonomonadaceae bacterium | reverse complement strand
ATAGACAACGAAAGACATTGTATTCCATCTTTATTCGTCAGAAAAGAGATAGACGATGCGCTCAAATCTACATTTTTGAACAAAACTACAACCATATTGGCTCTTTACTCATCAAGCTTGCACAATCGTACTAAGTTTTTCTCTAAAACAAGTAGCATCTATCTTGCAATAGCTCTATGATTGGAGAAACTGGACTGATGTATCTAAAAATACCTGTACGATTGCGCAAAACTCCTGTATCTATACAAAACACTTAGTCCGATTGTAGAAACACAATGAATGTATCTAAAAAACTTTGGAAGATTCGTCAAAACACTTAGCATGTATGCTATCGGAGACATACGATTATAGAAACACGACAGGTCTCTATCAATTTTCTATTTTTTATCTAGTCAGTAGTATAATGACTAACTAAAATTAGTTTTTTGTTTGTTCTTAAGTAGTAGAATAAGCAAAAATTAATTTTTTAGCTACACTAAGTAATAGTAAAGGTAGAAATTATATTTTTGATAGTCTTAAATAATAGAATAACTAAATTTTTGTTTTAGCTTAGTATTAAGTAATAGAATAAGTAAAATTTAGTTTTTTGCCTATTCTAACTATTAAGAGTAGATAAAAAAGAGTAAGGTGGTCTTCTTACGATCTGTTTCTACAATCGTACGTGTAAGAAAGGAATGGTCAAGTGTGTTTTGCCTTATCTTTTTGATAAGAGAAGATAGATATATGATGCTTTTCACTTTCTGATAACTATTGTTGGATAGATTGGTCATAATTATCCTTCCCACTATTATTTTCGAGCTACTTGCATTGTGTTTTAAGCAATCTTACGCGTCCATTGCCATACATCCTTCGTGTTTTTGCAATTGTACGTGTACCAAAGGGGGGATCACTTTGTTTTTCGCATATCTTATGCATAGAAATGTAGAAGTTAGACTGCTTTTGATCTATCGAAGGGGTAGGGGTTTCAAGCAAATATTGGTTTTCTGACCTCCCTCAAGATGAAAAGGTGGGGTGGATTATAATTGTGCACACTCCTTTTGCTACGAAAGAAGTAAATGGGCGTTGCTAGGCTATATGCTCTCCAATTCACACCCAAGCAACCTAAAAAAACTCTATTTTTAGCAATCAGAGTGAAGTTAGGTGATGCTTTTGCAGCATTCACTTGGTTTTTATGAGCAAAAAACTTTTGGTAATTCTTGTGCAAATATCTTTGTTATAACTATATTTGTGATTAAAATCAACAATTCACTTTTTAGCTGGTATCATGAAAAAGGTAAAGACAATAGTCCTTTCGAAGCTCATAAACGTAGAGGTTCGACAATTGATGGAAGACGTGATTGAAACTTTAGAAACTAAAAATATTGAAGAAATGCATTTGCAAGATGTGTTTGATGTTTTAACAAAGCAACAACTTGCATCGCAAGCACTTACCACACCTTATGGTAAACATGAGTTAACTCCCAAGCTGGCACAATTACACAAAAAACGATTGATGTATGCATCGCTCATCAATTCGAATGTAAAAGCGCTACTAAACGTACATGACAAAGAGATGCAACGCATGGCGCTTGTTGCAAGAAGATTGACCAAAAAGCACCTTACCTATTTGGGCCAAATAAAACGTGAATTTGTAGATAATGAGCTAAATCGCTTCTTTCTGACTATAAATGCTACAAAGGATAACCTAGGAATATTGGCTTTTAAGACATTAGGACTTGAGTCTTATCTAAAAGAATTGAATAGCTCAAATAACGAATATCACCGTTTAGACAATAAAAGAAAAAAAGATATCAAAGAGAGGCCTAAAACGGGTGATCCCCTTGTTAGAAAAGAATCACTTTGGATATTGCGGATGTTTTTTGAGAAGGTAAACACTAACCAGAGAATATATAAAGATGTAGATTACTCACAGCTTGTTCACGAGCTGAATCTGCTACTGACTGCCAACTCTAAAAGAATAAAAACACGCATAGCCACCAACAAGCGCAAGGCCCGCAAAAAAGCACAAGCTGCCAAAGAGGTTGCTTCTCAGAAGAATAATCCGCCACTGGAAGAGACAAAAAACTCCACATCAACCCCACCTAAGGCAACCCCACCTAAGGCAAAACCGAAGGATGATAGGCCCAAAAAACCTAACCCGTAGTGTGGTGTGGGGGCTAGCAAATAAAGAAAAGAAGGAGTAGGGCGATGGTGAGTGGACGGAGAAGGTCACCGATATAGAAAAACCATGAATCTTTTATTCCGTAGGATAATCTACAGAAATTGTGTAGTTTTGTTCTTGATTTTTTAAATAACAGAAGATATGGAGAAAACAATCATTGGACTGTTGAATGAGTCGGTAGAGAAATATGGGGATAACCCTTATCTCTACGAAGCTCGCAACGAAATAAAATACACGGCACTCACCTTTAGTGAGGTGAAGGAACAAAGCATCCGTTTTGCAGCAGGAATGATGGCGATGGGCATTGATGCAGGCGAGCGTATTGCTCTTATCTCGGAAGGGAAAAACTACTGGGTGATTGGCGAACTGGGTATTCTTCATGCAGGTGCCGTTTGTGTACCACTATCGGTGAAGCTAGATACAGAGCAGGATATTACCTTCCGTATCAATCACTCAGACTCTGTGATGGTACTAGCATCCGATCAGCAGATCAAAAAGCTACGCCCAATGAAAGAGAAGCTCACTACCGTAAAAAGATATATATTGCTCGACGCTGATGTAGAGGCAGAAGAGGGCGAAATACATATAGAGAGCGTGTTGGAGCTGGGCGATGCACTTATTGCCACCGATGGCGCAAGAGTAGAAGAGCGGATGGCGGGTGTGCAGCCCCACAGTTTGGCCAACATTTCCTACACCTCGGGAACCACAGCCAACCCAAAAGGGATTATGCTCTCGCACAATAATTATGTTTGCAATGTAGAACAGGCAGTTGATCTTCTGAATGGTATTCCCTCCTATTTTCGCACATTGTTGATACTCCCTTGGGATCATTCGTTTGGTCATACCGCTGGCGTATATGCATTTATGAAAACTGGAGCATCTATTGCTTCTGTGGCAGCCGGTAAGAGCGCCATGGAAATTCTGCGCAACGTACCAAAGAGTCTCGAGGCAATTAATCCGCACCTCCTGATGAGCGTTCCTGCACTTGCTACCAACTTCAGAAAAAATATCGAGGGCGGCATTAAACAACAAGGCAAGATGGCCTATCGCCTTTTCCAACAAGGACTGAAAGTGGCCTATGCCTACAATGCTGAGGGGCACAACAAGGGACGCGGAAGTAGAGCACTGCTGAAACCACTGGTCTCTTTTTATGATCGTCTGATTTTCTCGAAGATTAGACAAAACTTTGCCAGCAACCTAGCGTACTTTATTGGTGGCGGGGCGTTGCTCGACATAGAGTTGCAACGTTTCTTCTATGCTATCGGCATCCCAATGTATCAGGGGTATGGGCTCTCGGAGGCTTCGCCCATTATCTCGGCCAATAGTGCAGAGTTTCACAAGCTGGGCTCATCGGGCAAACCAATACCACGCATGGATATTAAAATTACTGACGATGATATGAATACTCTTCCCATAGGTGAGAAAGGAGAGATTGTTGTGCGCGGAGGCAATGTAATGAAAGGGTATTGGAAGAATCCAACGGCAACGGCCGAAACCATTGTTGACGGTTGGCTACACACAGGAGATATGGGTTATCTTGATGCAGACGGTTACCTCTATGTGCTGGGGCGGACCAAGTCGCTACTGATTAGTAACGATGGCGAGAAATTTTCGCCCGAAGGAATAGAAGAGTCTATTATGGCTAAATCTGAATATATAGACCAATGTGTGCTGCACAACAACCAGAGTCCTTATACTACTGCGCTATTGACCCTCAACACTGATGCACTGAAACGACGCACTTCTGATGCTACTGAAGCCACCAATCTTATTGCCGCCGAGATAGCTGCGTATATGAAAGGAGGGAGCAACGACGGCCTCTTCCCCTATCGCTGGATTCCTACGGCTTTTGCTCTCATTGAGGAGCCCTTTAGTGAGAAGAATGGCTTGGTAAACTCTACTATGAAGATTGTGAAACACAAGGTGTACGAGCGATATGCTCAAGAGATAGAGATGCTGCACACACCAGAGGGGAAACGCCCCGATTCGGA
>CAYVLC010000186.1:0-4178 GCA_964452155.1 uncultured Dysgonomonadaceae bacterium | reverse complement strand
ACCCAATACAGTCGATGATTGAGAACTACAAGAAGCACATTGCAGAAACCCAACTAAAAGACGAAGTCTATAAATGGGAACTTCTGGAAGAATACAAAGGAAAACCAGACCTTGAAGCAAAGAATTTGCACGAGGAAATAAAGTCGATTAATTACAGCAACTTAATGTATCATTTGAGTAAAGCAGTTATAAATGAACTGACCGAAGCTAATCCTGATGAGATACGGAGGTTGTTTGCAGAGTTGTTTGATGAGTCTGTTGATCTGACTGAGCGTGTAAAGGCTTTCTCAAAACAGACCAACAGACTGTATAGAGCCTTGGGGAAAACAAACCAACACCACCAAGATGAGCGGGCTATTTCGGCTTATTTGACTTATCGCTATCCCGAGAAATATACTTTTTATAAACACACCTTTTACAAAAACTACTGTAAGTTATTGGGAATAAAGCAAGCAAAGAAAAATGAAAAATATACGCATTATCTTTCACTGTTAGATGAATTAATTGAGAGGTACGTTACTTCTGATAAAGAGTTGACTGAGCAGGTGAAAAGCTATATACCAAAGTATGATGATGGGGGAAATCAAAAACTATTAGCACAAGATATATTGTATCAAATGATGGAAAAGAATGCTGGGATAAACTACTGGGTGTTTCAAGGCAATCCTGACAAATATGATTTTGAAACAGCATTTAAAGAAGATGATATAGATGCTTGGACTGTGACATCTCATAAAGCTAGTATTAAAGAGGGTGACAAGGTTATAATATGGATAACTGGAGATAAAGCGGGATGCTATGCTTTGGCCGATGTGGTTTCGGAGCCGCTTGATAGAGCTTCGTTTCCTAAAAGCTACTTGTGGAAGGTGGACGACACAAGTGAGTTGAAAGTGGCTATTAATATTACTCACAACTTAGCCAACAGCCCTATCTTAAAAGATGAGATAGATGACATTGAGGAGTTGGCCAATTTGAAAGTTGGCAACCAGGGAACAAATTTTGCGGCTACCGAAAAGGAGTACAAAGCAATTTTGAGTAGGGTGGAGCAAGGTGTTGGTTTTGAGGAGGTGAGGGGCAAATTTGAAGCGGCCTATGGTGCTGCTTTGTTTGACAACTTTATAGATAATTTGAGGAAGATTGTGTCGGAATTGCACCTACAGCCCTCTGACAAACGTATAGTATATTCGGTGAGGCACAATAGGCTAAATTTTTTGATAGGACAGCGCTATTGTTTTAATATAGATATGAATCACGAAGATGGTGTGCATGGGTTTATCTTTACGGAGCAGATGGGCCATGATAGCTATCGGTTTAAGGGTAAACCAAAAGCATATTTCAACAATACTGCAGATTTTGCGCTTGTTGCCGAAAGGTGGGATGGTATGATGGACTGTATGAGGCGCGAACTGGAGCGGTCCGAGCAATCGAGCTATTTGAAAAATAACAATGAGGAGTTTGAAAACTATGTTTTTGATATAGAGAACATGCCCTCTACAATTTCTAAAAAAATGACAACACCTACAAACACAATTCTGTATGGGCCACCAGGAACGGGCAAGACCTATAATACAGTAAACGAAGCGTTGAGAATTGTAGATAATGAGTTTCTTCATGAGCACATAGATGACAGAGCGGCACTAAATGAGCGGTTTAGAGGGCTGCGATATAACCCTGAAACAGGGGAGGGACAGATTGCTTTTATTACGTTTCACCAGTCGCTATCGTACGAAGATTTTATAGAGGGAATAAAACCAAAGAAAAACGATGGAGATGAGGCTATAAGTTATGAGGTGTGCGATGGGCTCTTTAAATCTATTGCCATAAAGGCTAGCGACAAGAAGGTGGTGGTGTGGTTTGATGATATATATGACCAGTTTAAGAACCATGTCATGCAGCAAGACTCTTTTAGCTTACAGACACCCTATCAGAAAAAACCTTTTGATGTGAGGATAAATGGCAATGGCAATTGTGTGGCCATACCACAAACAGAGACTGCTACCGAAATGGTTGTTACAAAAAAAATGATTGCCGATTTTCTGCTAGATGGCACTGTGAGGGATTGGAAGCCTTATCTGTCGTCGATAGCAGAGTACATAAAAACCAACTACAACTATAAGGTTGATAGGGAGGACAATACAAACAAGCCTTATGTAATAATCATAGATGAGATAAATAGGGGCAATATTTCGCAAATATTTGGAGAGTTGATAACGCTGATAGAGCCCGACAAACGAAAGGGGCAGCCCGAGGAGATAGAGGCGATATTGCCTTACAGCAAGGAGCGGTTTGGTGTGCCATCTAATTTGCACATAATAGGCACCATGAATACTGCCGACCGTAGTGTGGAGGCATTGGATACGGCCCTTAGGAGGCGTTTCTCTTTTGTTGAGATGCATCCTGCGCCATGGTTGCTTGCTGCAGAAGGGTTTAAGTGCGAGGGTATAAATTTGGAGGCAATGCTTGTGGCTATAAACGAACGCATCGAGAAGCTACTGGATAGGGATTATTGCATAGGGCATGCGTACTTTATGACCATAAAGGAGAAGCAAGAGCCGCTGCAGGAGTTGAAGTCTGTTTTCCGAAACAAGCTATTGCCTCTGTTGCAAGAGTATTTTTATGGCGATTGGGGAAAGATAAGGTTGATAGTGGGGAAGGGGTTTGTGGATATGAAAAAGGGGAATGGGGTGCAATTTTTGGATGTGGATAGTGTGGACGATTATGAGGAGTTTGACGAGAAACCAATCTATAACTTTACCAATCCAGAGGGATGGACGTTGGATACATTTAGACAGATTTATGAGTAAGTCTAAAAACATAATACAGGTATTTGAGCATCATACACTAAGGGTTGATGATGCTTCGAGCTTTAAGATGGTACACTTTAAAGCACTAGAGAACTATGGCTACAAAACAAAGGAAAAGTATTTTGCTGTTGGTAATAAGCGCATCAAGTTTAACAACTATGTGGGTGTAATACAGGTAAAGAACCTGACGATAGAGGTATTGCCAAAGGCCGATTTTGAGCCGGCCAACAAAGCATTGGAAGATAAGTGGCGCAATGCTTTGATAGCAATGCTATACGAGTGTAAACTAATAAAGCTGAACGCCATAACCAATGCTTGGTTGAAGCTAAGGAGGGCCTCTATTCTTGATTTGTACTACGATCTATTCTTGACAGAAACCGAAACTATACATAAGCACGGATTGCGAAAAAACTATAGGAGCAACGAGGAGAACTTGAATAAGGTGAAGGGCAAAATACTATTTACCAGTCATATACGTAAAAATGCTTTTCATAGGGAGCGTTTTTATGTGTCGCATGAGGTGTTTGATGCCGACAACAGGTTGAACCAGATACTGCTAAAGGCACTGTTGATAATGAAGGGTGTGGTGCACAATCCGAATTTCGATGTAAGGATAAACAAGTTACTCTTGTCTTTTGAGGATGTATCTGACAAGAATATTACCGAGAAGACATTCGAAAAACTGAGATTTGATAGAAACACTGAACGATACAGGCAGGCCATCAATTTGGCTAAGCTGATTATCTTGCGCTACTCGCCGGACTTGAAGGGTGGGGGTGACAATGTGTTGGCTATAATGTTTGATATGAATTTGCTTTATGAGGATTATATTTACAGAAAGCTGAGGGCATTCGAACTAAGTAGCGACAACACTATTGTGGTGAAAGGGCAGAAAAGGGTTGCTTTTTGGGAAACTCGTGGTTTGAGGGCCGATATACTGGTGGAAACTGCCGATAAACAATGTATTGTGATTGACACGAAGTGGAAGCTATTGAGAGACGAGAGGCCATCGGATGCCGACCTGAAACAGATGTTTGTATATAACCTGCACTACAATGCCGATTTGAGTATTCTATTATATCCTAAAACAACATTGAATAGTGCAGCGAAAAAGCCATTTAAGAAAGATGAGTTTAAGGCTCTCAATTGCCAAGTTGCTTTTATAGACCTATTTGACAGCAACGATAGGCTGGTGAGGAATTTGGGGGAGAAGATTTATGAGGAATTGGTGAGTGAAAATGTTTTAAAAGGGAATGCAATAAATATGACTAAAGAAAAAATAAATCAAGTATAAAACCCTCTACCTCCCCCCCTCTATCAACCAAGTCCATGTTGACACCATTTTTGAATACCACAAAAGACAAAGAGTACAGG
>CAYVLC010000185.1:2683-4287 GCA_964452155.1 uncultured Dysgonomonadaceae bacterium | reverse complement strand
ACTGCTCACTGTTTACTGCTCACTGCTCACTCACTGTTTTAACACCCTTAACTCTTAACCTCTGCCTCTACAATCACCTCTTTGAGTGCTTGTATGTTGGGTAGTTCCAACCCGTAGCCTTTTTTCTTGTCTTCTATTTTCAATAAGAATGCAAAAACAAGGGCCAAGACACCAAAGCCAGCAAAAATAATCATTGGCAAGGTATAGTCGTAGGTGTTTACGGTGAGCCCATCGCGAACGGTTTGTCCGGTAATGCAATACTTATCTAGCACCCACCCAATAAGTTTTGGAACACCCATTAGGCCCCAATTCTGAACCCAGAAAATAAGTGCAAAGGCTGTACCCAACTGTCTCTCTGGAACAATTTTGGTGACCGATGGCCACATAGCCGATGGCACTAGCGAGAACCCAACCCCCAGAACTAATACCAAAGCTATTGCAGTGATTGGATTGGTAAGGAATGGCACTGCAAACAAGGTGTGCACAACAATTAATAGTATAGAACCTATAATCATAATAGAAGCACCCTTGCCTTTTCTGTCGTATATGGTACCGAAAAGTGGTGTCAGCAGTATGTTGCCAAATGGTAGCAGTGCAGGTATGGTGCCTGCCAAAGATTCGCTCACGCCAAACTTATTGACCATAAGGTCTGCACCAAACTTGAGGAACGGAAACACTGCAGAGTAAAACAATACACACAATATGGCAATGTACCACCAACCACGATTGGTAACAATGGTAAGTATGTCTTTTACTTTGAACTGATCTTCGGGAGCCACAACCGATTCGGATGTAATACCATCGGACTCGTCTAGTTTTTTGTCCATAACCATATAGACAATAAAAACGATGAGACCAATACACAGCCCTATTAATGCAAACAACACCGGACGCGACACATCTATGATGCCCGTGGCCCTAGCTATAGGCACCGATGCGGAGAGCGCCATGGCTGTGCCAATACGCGCCATGGCCATCTCTAACCCCATGGCCAAGGCCAGCTCTTTGCCTTTGAACCATTTGTAAATGATTTTTGAAACGGTAATACCTGCCACTTCTACTCCCACGGCAAAGATTGCAAAGCCTATACTGGCAACCAATACTTGCGAATTGATGCCCAAGAGAGTTTGCCCATCAAGCGAATGTGTAGATACAGCCCAGTATTTGATGGCAGCACCCGCCACCATTACTACCGATGCCATAAGGCCCGTGAGCCTCACCCCAATCTTATCGAGGATGATACCCCCAAGAATGAGCATAAAGAAAAACACATTGAACCAGCCATAAGCACTATTAAATGTACCAAACTCGTTGCTAGACCATCCTATTTGGCCCTCGAGCAGACCTTTTAGGGGTGCCATAATGTCGGTTAGGAAATAACCAAACATCATGGTGATAGAGACAATAATGAGTGCTGCCCACCTTGCCGTTTTTGAATCTCTTAGTGATTGTTGAATTTTAGCTACCATCTTTTTTTTCTGTTAATACTATATTAGTTTTTCTGTTAGTTGTCTGTTGCTATCACAGAACCGCACAAATATACAATAATTGTACTCGATTGAATAAATTTTAACTACAAACATCAATTTTTTCGTTGTTTAGAC
>CAYVLC010000185.1:0-2583 GCA_964452155.1 uncultured Dysgonomonadaceae bacterium | reverse complement strand
TCAATTTTTTCGTTGTTTAGACAATGCATGTGTGCAGCCATATAGGCTCTATCAATTATTAACTAGCAGCGCCACTACCAGTCTGCCACAAGCATTCTATTGAGGAAGGCCACTGTTTTCTTTATCTCTTTATACATCACAATATCGTCTTCTACAAAAGCTACCTCTTTGCGGTAGTCTCTTACCAGTTTTTCGATAAACGGCGACGACTTCATTGGTCGGCGAAACTCTAGTGCCTGTGCAGCATTCATCAATTCGATAGCGAAAATCAGATCTAAGTTTTCGAGCACCTTTATGAGTTTTATAGCAGCGGTGGCCCCCATGCTCACGTGGTCTTCCTGGCCGTTAGACGACACAATGGAGTCGCTAGAGGCTGCATAACAATACATTTTGTTTTGGCTAACAATAGAGGCTGCAGTATATTGGGGAATCATAAAACCCGAATTGAGCCCCGAGTTGGCCACCAAAAACTCTGGCAAACCACGATTGCCCAGTATGAGCTGTGCTGTGCGTCGTTCGGATATATTGCCGAGCTCCGAGAGGGCAAGAGCCAAAAAATCGAATGTAATGGCTAGTGGCTGGCCATGAAAGTTTCCGCCCGATATAATTTCGTCTTCATCCGGAAAGATTGTCGGATTGTCGGTTACCGAGTTAATCTCTGTAATGAGTACACCCCGCACATATTCAATAGCATCTTTTGTAGCACCATGTACTTGGGGTATGCAGCGAAAGGAGTAAGGGTCTTGCACATGTTTCTTTTCTCGTTGTATGAGTTGGCTGCCTTCTAGAAACTTCCTGATGTTGTGGCTCGTCTCTATTTGGCCGTTGTGCGGCCGAATGCGGTGTAGTTTGTCGTCAAAGGGGTCGAGCAGGCCATCATAGGCATCTAAGGATATAGAGGCAATCAAATCGGCACGTTTAGACAAACGCTGTGCTTTCATGATTGTAAAAACACCATGAGCAGCCATAAACTGCGTACCATTGAGCAATGCCAAGCCCTCTTTGCTTTGCAGTTTTATTGGTTCCCACCCAAACTCGTCGAGCACGCTGCCAATATCTCTTTTTCGTCCTTTATAATTTACATCGCCCACCCCAATGAGTGGCAGAAAAAGGTTGGCCAGTGGTGCCAAATCGCCCGATGCACCCAATGATCCCTTGTCGTAAACGATGGGTAGGATATCGTTGTTGAAAAAATCTATCATGCGCCTCACTGTGGCTACTTGCACCCCACTATAGCCTAGCGACAATGCGTGCGCCTTGAGCAAAAACATCAGTTTTATAATCACAGGCTTCACCTCCTCGCCCACACTACAGGCATGCGATTTTACGAGATTCTCCTGAAGCGTACTGAGGTCTTCTTTGGGAATAGACCTATCGCAAAGAGAGCCAAACCCTGTAGAGATACCATAAATGGGGCCATCGGTTCTCTCCATCTTTTCGTCGAGATAGGTGCGGCATTTGTGTATGCGCTCCTTTGCTTGGTCAGACAATTCCAATTTGATGTTGTTGGTAATGATCCATTCTAAATCTTCGAGGGTGAGATCAGATTTTCCGATATAGTAGATATTCTTCATATTCTGTTTGTATGAGCTAGGTTTAGTAGCTTATTTGTTTGTAATTAAAATATTTTGTTTTTTTGAGCAATTATGTTTTGTCTCCTTCTCTTTAATAAAAAAAACAAAGATATATATTTCTGAGGTTTATATACAATAGAAATGCAATGCATTGGGCCTATGTGAGTGCAATAGATTGGTTTGCATAAGAAAAAAAAAAGATTAGAGTGTTGTTTTTACCCACTCATACAAATCTTGCTCTTTTTGCATAGCCTGTGCCTCCATGGTGTGGCATTTGCTGGCAAGGTCATCTACAAACTCACTGTCGTGTATAGCCCCCAGATTGATGCGCACATTGAGCAAAGCACCCAACACAGCCGTGCGGCATGTCATCATAGAGATGCAACCATCCGTAACCGCATTTTTGTTGCCACGGCGTGTAGTGTATGCAATGGTGTCCATAAGAGCCATAGCACGCTGTGCTATCTCTAGGGGTACAAGGGCAGCTTGCTTGGTGGCATGCTGTATGTGCAGGGTTCTACTCTCTTTTTGGTCATCGGTTTCTTTTGGAAGCTTGTAGGCATCCATCACCAATTGGTATGCGCCAGCATCTCTATCTATATCTTCGTAGAAGAGGGTTCTCTGATGGCTCATTTTGTGAGCTGTTTGTTTCATTTCACCCTCAACTTGTACATACTTTTTCTTACCGATAGTTAGTTGGGCCAACATCTCGGCCAATGCAGTAGCTATAGCACCATTAAGTGCCGATATGCTTCCGCCGCCTGGCACGGGTGAGTTTGAGGCTGTTTGGTTTAGAAAGTCTTGGATGGTTTTGGTTTTGGAGTTCATTTTTTTTGAATTAAAAATTAAAAGATTAGAGCTATGAATTAAGAATTAAGAATTAATAGTTAAGAGGTATTGGGAGATTGACACTCAGCTCATATATTTGATTAATTGTTTTTTTCTTGTTGCATATTATTTTTCGTAGTTTTCACGATTGACACAAGTAGAGATATCAGCTCATCGCAAT
>CAYVLC010000184.1:0-4383 GCA_964452155.1 uncultured Dysgonomonadaceae bacterium | reverse complement strand
TAGATGAGTCTCATCAGCCATGTTTTCTCTTTTTTTTGTCATAGATGAGTCTCATAAGCTATGTTTTTCTTTTTTTTGCCATAGATGAGCCTCATCAGCCATGTTTTTTGTTTTTTTCGTCATAGATGAGTCTCATCCTACCCAAAAAATTAATTTTTCGCAATAGATGAGTCGCTTTAAGCATGATTTGTCTGTTTTTTGGTATCGATGAACTTCATTGGTCTCGAAATAATATTTTTATGATGTACCAAGCTCAATACTCCAAAATATAATATCAATTTCACAATTGTGCACAAAATTAATTATATAAAGAGGTTTTTTTCTAAAGAGGCTTACGGATTTGTGTAGTACACGATGAATAGAAAGTCAAAAAGGGAATATGCACAACTTTTTGAAGCAATGATATGCGTAGTTTTTGTATATTTGCCTCACAGATCAATAAAATGTTACATAATTGCTTATGTAAACCATAGAGTTGCATTCTAAATAAAATAGTATGATATGAGTAATGAGTAAAAACAAAACTATATCAGGATATATAGGCGCATTCTTTGGGTACATTCTGTTTATATTGAGATGGTAGATATTCTGTCGAAACCAAGCAATGTCTCATTGTCTTTTCATCCAATTGAAAGTATCGAGACTTATTATTTTGCATTTGTTTTCTCAATGGGCACTATTGGATGGGTTCTGGTGAGTTTGCTTTTAATGGGGTTGCTTGTAGCATGTTACTTTATGGGAGCTTGGGTTCATAAACTAATATTTAGGCGCTAAATAATAAATAGGTTGTGTATATTTGTTTCTAAATTAGGTGCTCAACTAATACCGCCCATTGCACAAAACATATAGATAATTGAAAAAAAATGAACAGTGTAAAAACATATCAAAATGTATATTCTGAAAATGAAAGAAATGCTAGTTTTGGGATTTTCAGAATGGAAGATATCTACACCGAGCAAGACGGAAAAGCCGACGAGCCACACAGGCACAACTTCTACACGGTGTTGGTTGTAAATAGAGCAAAGGGGCTGCACAAAATAGACTTCAACACCTACCAGCTGACAAACAAACAGGTTTTCTTTGTAGCCCCAGGGCAGGTGCACCAAGTAATAGAATCGGAAAAGTCTTTTGGTTTTGCAATGACTTTTTCGGATCAGTTCTTAGTCGAAAATTCTATTCCGCTATCGTTTATAGATAGCCTCAATCTGTTTCAGAATTATGGGCAGAGCCCTCCATTGCTACCCTGCGAGCAACAATTTAAAACCATAGTGCATTATGCAAATAAAATCTATGACCTATTTACCAGCGATGCGCAGATGAAGTGTTTGTCTATTGGCTCATTTCTAAAGCTTCTGCTTATAGAGTGCAACAATATTTGTGCAATCAACCCAATAGAAATGGATATAGACACTACTGGCGACAACCTCATTAGGTCTTTCAAAAAAAGTGTAGAGCGCAGCTACAAAAAAGAACACTCTACCACCTTCTATGCAAACCAGCTTTACATTACCCCCGACCATCTGAACCGAACCTATAAAGCAAAAACGGGTAATACTGCAAAAGATTATATACAAGCAAGAATAATAACTGAGGCAAAAAGGCTACTCTATTTTTCCGACATGACCAACAAGGAAATTGCTTACGAACTGGGTTTTAACGAACCTGCCAATTTTAGCGCATTTTTTAAAAAACACACACAAATGTCTCCTTCCAACTTCAAGAAAATAGAGATTCAATCTTAGATAATGCCACAGTAAAGCAAACCTTTTTCTAGTCTTTCATAATAAAAAATTTCTTGCAAAGGCTCTATATCGGATTTTCATAAGCCAACCCCCATTTTTCATATTCCACAGTCCTCTATACTGCCGTATCTTTGCAGTGTAAAATTTACGACAAAGAAATAGGCACCCATTCAAAGGTTGTATCTATTGTAAACAATAATTTATCAACTCAAAAAAAACAACAAAACAATGAATACACTCATACACAAAGCAGATACAAGAGGACATGCAAATCATGGTTGGTTGAACTCTTACCATACATTTAGTTTTGCTAATTATTACAATCGCGAGAGAATGCATTTTGGTGTGCTACGCGTTTTGAACGACGACACAGTAGCAGCAGGTATGGGCTTTGGAACCCACCCACACGACAACATGGAAATTGTATCAATTCCATTGGAAGGCGATTTAGAGCACAAAGATAGCATGGGCAATGTAACTGTAATAAAAGAAGGCGATGTGCAAGTAATGAGCGCCGGTACAGGTGTTACGCACTCTGAGTACAATAAGAACAAAGACAAAGAGGTGAAGTTTCTTCAGATTTGGGTATTTCCCAATGCGAAAAATGTAACACCCCGTTACGATCAGATTTCTCTGCGAGACATCAGAAAAGAGAATGAGTTTTATCAAATCCTATCGCCCAACAAAGATGAGCAAGGCGTTTGGATACATCAAGATGCTTGGTTTCACTTGGGTAGTTTCATACAAGGAACTACAGACCAATATAAAATAAAAAAAGAAGGCAATGGTGTATATGCTTTTATCCTTGATGGAGAGGTGGAAATAAATGGCGAGAAACTGTCTAAAAGAGATGGTATGGGTATCTGGAACACAGACTCATTTAGTGTGAAGGCTACCGAAAATGCACGAGTGCTATTGATGGAAGTACCAATGGCTGTGTAAAAAAAGGGTAGGGAAGCTCTCTACTGATTGAACTCTCAAATACAAACACCCAATCTTACAAATAGAAATGTGAGATTGGGTGTTTTTTTTATTCACTTAGGGCTTTATGATGAGCTAGGCTTTTATTTTTTGATGACTGCGTCTGTCCTTATTCCAATACAAGAGTTTATTGTATATTTGCTATTTATAAGAGAAATAGGTATGAAAAAGTTGAAAACTGCTTTATTGATTGTTATAGGATGTACAATGTTTTCTTGTCATTCGAGGTTTGAATTAAAATCTGACAAACATCTCAATGAGATATTCTTGGAAAATGAACTACAAGAGATTCAAAAAATGATAACCTATGTAGATAATATGTTGATAGAAAGCACAGCCAATAAAGATATTAATAAAGCTTATCATCAAATGTTAGACAAAATAGACCAGACAATGCAGGATAGCTCCATGTTTTTTGTGCCTTTTGAGGAAAAAGAGAAGTATAGTTTTCTTGAAAGATTAGACACAACAGTTTTCAATGAATTCTGGTATATGGGCAATCATGTAAGAAAGACTATATATAAAGACTCTATTTATAAAGATTTGAAAGGGTATAAATTTTTGAATCTAAAACGTAGCGGCAAATACAGCTATTACTTAGAGAAGGTGGGAGAGAGCGATGCCTATTACAGAATGCTAAAAGAGAGCTTAGAAGCTGCTGGAGGTTTAACTCCTAGTATTGTGGCCTCGTTTCTAAAGATGCACAATAAATTAGATTTCCGCATTCCTAAAAATAGGCTGTGGGTTGCTCTATTTATGTTATCAATAGAAGAACCCCACGATAAAAAAATGGAGCGATATTTGAATCAAAAATAAACCAGTCTGCACTTTATTTATAAAAAAAGTATTTATATAAATTTGTTCAAAGCACCTTGTGTGAGTTCTCTTTGTATATTTGCAAGATAGATAAAGCAAGCTATGTGCAAGCATAAGGAAATTGCATCACGTGGTGTTGTAGAAATACAGGGCTCAACATTTTTTTTAGGATGTTTTATCTCAATACGAACTAAAACAAGAGTAAATATGAAAATCATTACCATAAGCAGAGAGTTTGGTAGCGGTGGCAGAGAGCTGGGCAAGCGATTGGCCCATGTTCTTGGCTTTGACTACTACGACAAAGAAATTATCACATCTATAGCCTCCAACAAAGGAATGGACGAAGACTATGTAGCACGTGCCATAGAGCAACACAGATGGCAAAACATACCCCTCACTTACCACCAATCTGTGGCCGGAATGCCTCTGGATACTACCCATACCGATTTGCTATTGGAACAAAAACGTGTCATAGAAGAGATTGCAAAAACTGGCAAAGACTGCGTCATTGTTGGTCGCAACGCCGATGTGTTGCTCAGCAAGTATGAGCCCTTCAATATTTTTGTATGTGCCGATATGGAAGCCAAAATTCGCCGCTGCACAGAACGTGCACCCAAAGGCGAAAAACTGAAAGACAAGGAAATGCAGCGAAAAATAAACAAAATAGACAAAAACCGTGCTCAAACTCGCGACATCATTACCGATAGTAGTTGGGGAGACAGGTCTGCCTATCACCTCACTATAAATACAACCAATTGGGATATGAGTGACTTAACGCTGGCAGTTGCTGATTTTGCAACACGTTGGTTTCAGAGAGACCGTAAATGATTAAACTATCCGATAG
>CAYVLC010000183.1:0-4471 GCA_964452155.1 uncultured Dysgonomonadaceae bacterium | reverse complement strand
CCAATGATGTGCGATGTGGTGCTTGTCCAGTTCTGAATGGGTGTCTGCAAGAAGTAGTCTATAGGAACAACCAATCTTCGCTCGTCCCATATCTTCACCAGCACATAGGTAATGTTGATTTCCTCAACTTTACCCCACTCGCCCTCAATTACTACCACATCGTCTATTTTGATGGGTTGGGTAATGGCTATTTGCAGTCCCGAAAGTATTTGCCCCGCACTGCGTTGTGCCGCCAGACCCACTATAATACCGAGCACCCCGGCCGAGGCCAATATTCCTTTTCCCAGATTGCGCACCGTCTCAAAAGTCATTAAGCCAATGGCAATAAAAACGATGATGATAATGGCAATAATCACTGCCTCGAACATCCGAATCTGGGTGAGCTTGCTGCGCGCCTCCAGATTGTCGGCGCGTGATAGGTCTAGTTTGTTTTGCGAAAACTTTGATACAGCTCTCACCCCCTGCACCAATAGCCAACCGATGGATGCGATGAGCAGTATCTGACTTATTTTTGTGAGTACATTAAAGAATTCGGCATCGTCCTGCAAGTAGGAGCTGAAAATATGGATGGCAGTCGAAAATATAATCCATATTGCAGGAACTTTCAGTAGTTTAATCAGGAAATTGTCTATCGATGACTGTGTTTGGGCTGCCCGCTTCTGAAATCGCTTCACCACCTTATTGAAAATGAAGAGCAGTAGCGAGATACTCACTATAAAGACAAGGGTTATAAAAACGAGTCGCCAATTGTCGTTCCTTTGAAACAAATTTTGTAAGAAATCTATCATATCTATTTTATCAAACCTTCAAGAAATGGAACCACTTCGTCTTGCCATGGCAAGCGATATTGCGCTGCTGCCGAAAAATCTCCTACTTTTATAGAGATACCACCCTCGGGCAATGCACGAAACATGTCGTCGTCGGTAGTGTCATCGCCAATAGCCAGTATAAAGTCATACGTGTTGTGTTTTAGCAGGCGTTCTATTTCGCTACCTTTGTGGTAGTCGGGCGATTTGATTTCTACAATTTTGTTTCCACGCATAATCTGCAAATTGTGTCGCGCCACGGGACCCATCAATTCATTCACCAATTGTTTCTCACGCATTTCGGCCAGCCATATATCAGAGTTTCTGTAGTGCCACACCAGAGCTGTCTCTTTTATCTCAAGTTTCGAGCGGGGGGTCTTATCAATGGTGCGCTGTATGATGTCCAGAATCTCATCGTCCCATACAGGTTTTTCCTTCATGTTCTGTTTCCACTCGCCCTCGCTCTTGTAAAATGCTCCGTGTTCGGCTGCCAAGTCCAGGTCTATGCCTTCAAACCAGGTGTTTAGTATGTTGTGATTGCGCCCACTGTTGATAACAACTTTGTTTTTGGGGTCGCTCACCAAATTCTTGAGTAACTTCAGCGTCCTTTCCGTAGGAACAGCATCTTCTGGTTTGTTCACAAATGCCGATAGCGTGCCGTCGTAGTCCAGAACAATCAATCTGCTATTAGCTTTGTCGTAATCTTTTTTGATGAAGCTGAGTTTGTTTTGCGTGATTACTTTTTTGTTGATATTTACATTCTGGTTCTTAATAGATTCTAGTTCGCCAACAAAATCACCTGCCCATTTTTTTACTGTTTGCGTAGAGATGCGTTTTTGCATTCGCTTTAGTCGTCTCATTTTCTCTTCATCCTCCATTGTGAGAGCTTCATAAATCGATTTTTCGATCTCCTCCGTATCATTTGGGTTAATAATGATTGCATCGGTAAGCTCTATGGCTGCACCAGCCATTTCGCTCAATATAAGTACCCCCGGATTGGAGTGTTTTGTGGCAATGTATTCTTTGGCAACGAGGTTCATCCCATCGCGTAGCGGGCTCACCAAAGCAATATCGGCTGTATGATACATAGCTATGAGTTCATCAAACTCAAAACTTCTATAGAAATAATGAACGGGTGTCCATCCAAGTTCAGAATACTGCCCATTGATGTTGCCAATCATTTCATCTATTTTTATTTTTAGATCGGCATACATATCCACTTGGTCGCGTGAGGGCACAACAATCATTACCAGAGAAACCTTACCCAGATATTCGGGGTAGTTTTCTAAGAATTGAGAAAACCCAATAAGTCTGTGGAGTATTCCTTTGCTATAGTCCAACCTGTCAACCGACAAAATGATAGAGTGGTCGCCAATATTCTTGCGAAGTTCCACAACCTTTTCTTTAACTTCTGGTTTCAGAACCGTGTCGTGGTAGTGGTCGTAATTGATTCCCATTGGGAAAGTATCTACATGTACTACACGATCGCTCAATTGTATTTCGTCTAAGCTACTTTCAAGCTGTAGCACTCTGTATATGGCACTGATAAAATGGCGCATATAGTCGTGCGTGTGAAATCCAATGAGATCGGCACCCAAAAGTCCGTTCAATACAGCTTCTCTCTTGGGCAACACCCTAAAAAGCTCGTAAGATGGAAATGGAATGTGGTGAAAATAGCCAATGCTCACCTTGCTTTTCTGCTCTCTAATCATTGCGGGCAAAAGCATGAGTTGATAGTCTTGCACCCAGATAATATCTTCGTCGTTGATGAGTGGAAATGCTGCTTCGGCAAACAATTTGTTTACATCTTGATAAGCTGTCCAGTATTCGGCTTTGTAATCGATGTACGAAAAGAAGTAGTGACACAAAGGCCATATTGTGCTGTTGCTGAAGCCTTCGTAGTATAGTTCAATTTGCTCTTCACTAAGAAAAACAGGATAGAAATTGTGTTCTTTAAGTAGATCTGCAATCTCTTTCTTTTCGGCTTCGTCGTCCGTGAATATCCCAGGCCAACCAATCCAAATCTTTTCTGCTTCAGTTTCTAGCGAACCTAGACCAGTAGCCAGTCCTCCTTCACTAGGAGATGCTGTAAATTCACCATTGTCGGTCTTCTCTATTTTCACAGGAAGGCGGTTCGATAAAATAATTAATTTCATTGTATATTTATATTTTGTTTGTTATCTGAGGTTTATGTGCTTAATATATAACGTTGGCAGACGGTAAAAGATTAACAAAACTGGTGTTTTAACATTTGCACTTATGTACGAGCTTATTCTTACATTGGCAAATTGCAAAATTAAAAACTGATTGTAGAGATAGATTATTCATACTTTAACGCATGATGAATAAGTTCTTAGTGAAAATAAAATATAAATCTGCTAACTGGAGTTTGCAATTCAAGAAATAAGTTGTAATTTCGTCATTCAGATTAAGATTTAATAAGTGAACTCATTTTTCAACACGCACAAGTATCTTATTGACAATATAGACTCAAATCTATACCGCCGATATCTGATGGATCAAATAGATTGGTCGCATCGGCTCATTGGTATTAAAGGGTCCAGAGGGGTAGGCAAAACAACTTTATTATTGCAATACGCAAAAGAGAATTGTGAGAAAGAAGACAAAAAGTGTTTATACATCAATCTAAATCACTTCTATTTTACAGAATGTTCTTTGGTTAGCTTTGCTGCTAAGTTCATAGATATGGGTGGTGAGACACTGCTGATAGATCAAGTTTTTAAATACCCTGAGTGGTCTCAAGAATTAAGAAGGTGCTACGATTTGTATCCAAATTTAAAAATCGTGTTCACTGGTTCTTCTGTCATGAAGCTCAAAGAGACCAATCAGTATTTAGGCGATGTTGCTCACTCTTATAATTTGTATGGGTTTTCTTTTAGAGAATACATTGGTGCAGTATCAAGTATTGAACTACCTTTTTATTCTATAGAAGATGTTTTAAACAATCATAAGACTTTGGTCGGTGAGATTCTGGAAATAATAGATGTCGAGAAATACTTTTACGATTACATTCATCATGGCTACTATCCGTTCTTTTTTGAAAAAAGGAATTACTCTGAAAATTTATTCAAGACCATGAATATGATGTTGGAGGTTGATATTCTTTATATTCAAGAGATAGAGCAGAGCTATCTTTCAAAGATTCGGAAGCTCTTTTACTTGTTAGCCATTCAGTCGCCAGCAACACCCAATGTTAGTCAGCTTAGTTTAGAGTGTGGTATTTCTCGAGCTACTATTATGAACTATTTGAAATACTTGCAAGACGTCCGATTGATTAATATGCTTTATAAAACAGGTTATGGTTTTCCTAAAAAACCAGACATGGTGTATATGAACAACACCAACATCATGTTCCCGACTAACCGAGGCGATGTTGAAAATCAGGCTTTGAACGAAACATTCTTTTACAATCAAGTAAGTACGGTAGCAATTGTAAATAGATCGACTCGCAAAAATCAATTTTTAGTAAATGATAAGTATCACTTTAGAATAGAATTACAAAATAAAAAAAATACGAAAAGTCATTCCCATTTTGTTGTGTTAGATGCTAAGCAAACGGATGGAAGCAATGTAATTCCTTTGTGGCTTTTTGGATTTTTGTATTAAGGACGGCAAATAGTCAGCTGTATTGATACGATAATAAT
>CAYVLC010000182.1:0-4493 GCA_964452155.1 uncultured Dysgonomonadaceae bacterium | reverse complement strand
AAACTTAATGCTGATGATTCGTACATAATGGTTATACCTCAAGATTTTGCAGACACCGACAAAGTTAAAATAGTAGTTACCTACGATGTAATAACTAAAGATGACTCTTTGCCTACAGGACAAAGCAAGGTAAGCAACGAGATTACATCAGATGCTTTTAATTTCAATTTCGAGCATGGCAAAGCATACACTTTCAACCTTTATATAGGTATGACATCGGTTAAAATGGCTGCCACTGTTGCCAATTGGGACGAGACAACACCGGGAACTAATGTAAATGTTCCTACCAATGCTGCTATTACTGCTATGTTCACACATGTAATTAATGCTTCTGATGGAAAAGTAACAGTTAAAAACCAATCTGAAGGTGCAACTTCTTATGAGTGGGATTTTGGAGGTGCTGGTTCATCTAGCCAAGTTGTTACTGTTTCAAATAAAGATGATATAGTTTATACTTATAATAATGGAGGTACTTATACAGTAAAACTATCTGCTAAAGATGCTAATTGGGTTGTTAAGAGTGTTTACGAAAAACAGATATCAATCGACGTAGCTTAACCCCCCCCCACGCTCGCACCAATTTATTATCGTCTCCTATTACAAATAGTAGATACATTCGTAAGATAAATGTTGCGAAGCAAAAAAAGGAGATAAAAAAACCGCTCACACCCATTGCAAAATGGTGCGAGCATATAAACAGAGCCCGGGCGGGGTTAAATGTTCCCCCTCCCGGGTACAAAATAGAGAGAGAGAGAAAGAAAGTAAATACTATTATTTTTTTATTGTTACACCATCATGTGTATTAAATATATCACAACCGTAAGATATGAAATCATTTAAAGTTTATAGCAGAGAATTTGCAAAAAAAATAAGTTTTGCAACAGTCACACTCTTAGCAGCAATCAATATAGTAGGTTGCTCTACTGATGACACCATTACCAATGTGCCCACCGATAGTGCTGTGTTGTTTAATACCTACATTGCCCGTAACACCCCCACACGCGCAGCTTTGGCAAGCACATCGAGCTTGCAAAATGAAGGTTTTGGTGTCTTTGCCTATTACACCCAGCAAGCCAGTTTTGATGCAACCAGTAGCAATCCCAATTTTATGAACAACCAAAAGGTTGCCTATAATAGTGGCACTGCTAAGTGGGCCTACACTCCTCTCAAATATTGGCCCAACAACGATGGAGCCAAACTAACATTTCTGGGCTACGCACCCTGGGTGGCAGGCCGCACAATTACTCAAGGCAATATAGACTTTACCGTAAACAGCACTATTGCCAGCCAAGAAGACCTTTTGTATGCCGATGCTACCCATCTCAAAAATATTACAAAACAGGCCACCAGTGCGGCAGTCGATTTCCAATTTAAACATGCCCTATCGCGCATTAGTTTTTCGGCAAAAGCAGCTGCCGACTATGGCACCACAACAATAAAGATAAAAAGTGTTTCCATTGCAGGTAGTTTTTATCAGTCTGCAAAGCTAAACCTTGCAGATGGTACTTGGGGAAGCTACGGCGCTGCATCGACAAGAAAGTATGAGCCCAGTTTCAAAAGTGACTTCAATGGGCATGTCACAACCACCGAAACCATCATCAATGCCGACAACCAATACATAATGATTGTGCCACAAAATTTTGCCAATACAGACAAAATAGCAATAGAGGTAAAATACACCACCATTACCAACTTCGGAACAGCATTGGCCCATGAGTCGGCAGAGAAAACAGTAACCGAAAACCTCAATTACGACTTCCAACAGTCAAAAGCCTACAACTTTAAGCTAAACATGAGTTTAGATGCCATAAGTTTTGGAGTTTCGTTCGTAGATTGGGGTGCAGAGACCGATAGCCCTATAGAAGTATGAGCTGCAGCCCCCGACCCAGGCACCAACCCTGTAAATATAGAAGAGACCACACCCATACATTCTAGGCACCAACGAATCAATAAATAATTCCAGTGTAGCGTGCCAATGCCTCTATTTTTGTTGACACAGCATTAAGAATTAAAAGTTTAAAGTGGAAAGATGCAATGGCCATCCAAAGAATTGCGAATTACGAATTACGATATTGGTTACACAAGTGAAAGCCATGCGCCAGCAAACCAACAACCACGCTCGCTCCCATTTGTAGCCGCCCAGCCCAGTGCATTATTCCACAGGGCGAATGTTGCAAAGCAAAAGAACCAACGAGCGAATTAAAAATTAAAAACAGAAGCAAGATGCATCAGCATCTCCACACTCACTACAGGAATAGCAGAAAAAGTATAGAACATAAGTACGGAAAAAAAACAGAACAATTATGAAATATTTTGCAAGTATAAAAACAGCTCTTTGTAGTATAGCCATTTTGCTATCTATGAGCCTAGTTGTATCATGCTCACACCACGATATGGTAGAAAGAGCGGCCGATGGAGACAGAATATCATTTTCCATCTCAAGCCAAGCATTGTTTCAGAGCAACAACAACACAGAACTGAACCGCAAAACAAGATCGAGCCATGCCTCAACACACACACTAGCGATGGACCACCAAAACAGTTTGCAAATAGAGACCGAGGTGCACAGCAACACCCACAATTGGTTGTTGCAAGCAGCTCATGGCAGCACCATACACACGCGTGCAGAGCAACCCGCAAAAAGTATTACCTCCTTCTATGTTACTGCATTGTATGACAACAATACAGAGTTTTTCAAAAACCTGCCAGTTAGCACCACCGCTACTACAAGCTCGCAATACTGGCCGGCAGCAGCCCTCAATTTTTTTGCTTATGCCAAATCAAACAACAATGGCACGCTCAGCGATGTGACGTTTAGCAAAACCGATGGTAAGTACAAAGGCACATTTACAAGCTACTCTTTGCCAGCGCCCTCAACTGCGCCACTTGCAGATGATGCCGAGCAACAGCCCGACCTCATATTTGCCATTGCCCCCAATAAAACAAGCACAGACGGTGCAGTAGCACTTAGCTTTCATCATGCGCTATCGGCCATCAAGTTTAAGTTGAAAAGCACTGTCGATGATGTTACGTTCCACAAAGTAAGCCTGAAAGATGTATATGGCTCGGGTAGTTGCACCTTTGAAGCCACTGGGGCCAACAATGCAGGGATGACATTTGTGTGGACACCCACCACTACAGATAAGAAAACATACGTGCAGACTGTGGACGAAGCACTCACAAAAGATATTGACTTTGTATTGCCCAACAGCAAGTCGTTTATGCAGATTCCTCAAACCATTAGTGCCGATGCAACCATTGTTATGGACTACACTGTAGGTGGCACCGAATATACCCAAGAGGCTCTGTTGAGTGAAATAACCACACAGTGGGAAGCCAACAAGCAGTATAGCTACACCATTACCATATCTGGCGGAGGGGCTGATGGGCCTCCCCCCGAGCCTGTACTTGTAAATGAGTCCAACTCATACATTGTGGGCACCAACAAGGCCATAAAGATACCTGTATCGCGGGCCAACAAATCTATGTTGGGTGCTCAGTTAAATACTACAGATGCATTCACAGCCCAGCTGGTATGGACAGATGTAAATGCAGTCTTGGGCTCTGACTCCAACATAAGGAGCATAGAGGCAGTAGGTGTAGGCAAAGATGGATATTTGGTTGTTACTACTGGTCTCAAAGAGGGCAATGCTGTGGTGGCCATTAAGAAAGGAGCTAAAATATTGTGGTCGTGGCACATTTGGGTCACCAACTTTACCCCTACACCCTCAACAAAAGGAGGCTTTATGGATCGCAATCTAGGTGCCATAGGCAATACTCCTGGAGAGGTGGGCACTAAGGGCCTTTATTATGAATGGGGTCGCAAAGATCCATTTCCAGGCAGTGATAAAATTGATACTGATGATAATATATATATATACAATGCTGCAGGCGAAGCACTTTCTATAACTTTAGTGGATGTCAAAGACATCAATCTTGGTGCTGCTGGCAACAATTTTGCCAACTCGGTTGCCAATCCTACTACCTATTATTATAGTTTTGCATCGCCTTCTGATTGGTACACAAACATTATCTCAAAACAAAACAACAATCTATGGAATGATGCTACAGTGAAGTCTATTTATGATCCATGCCCTATTGGTTGGCGTGTACCCAAATTTGAAGCTTGGAAAGATATCAATAAAAATGGAGCATTTTTATATGATTTTCGCAAAAAAGGAAGAACAAATAATGAATTCGGAGGCTTTTATCCTTATTCGGGCCAATATGGAAATGGAAATGGTCGTTTGTCAGGCGTTGGGAGTAGAGCTGGATATTGGTCTACAACATATATCCTTAGTCCTTATAACAATAGTGACTATTTGAATCGCATCATGTATGCTTATACAGATACTTACTATCTAGAAGGAAATAATGCTAGTAGAACAAATGGTTTCTCGGTGCGCTGTGTGAAAGATTAAGAGAATTAAGAGTTAAGAATTAAGAGTTAAGAACGAAACTTTATAGACACCTGTCATTCCGACACGGAGTGA
>CAYVLC010000181.1:0-4556 GCA_964452155.1 uncultured Dysgonomonadaceae bacterium | reverse complement strand
AAAATCAAACCAATTAAGTATCTGGTGATAATCTTATCCCGAACTCACGTTAATAAAAATGTAATAAATAGTGCGGATTAATCTCTTTACCTACTCTGTAGAGCTCTCTTTGGATAGGGTGGGGTGCTTTGTATTTTTCTAAAAGCCAAAAAAAGACTGTACCAAATGGAGCAGCCTTTCTTTCTTTCTTTCTTTATAATGTAAAATTACTTAGCTTTCCGTTGCGGGGTCGGACTCAAATGTGCGTTGAGCCAATTCTTTGTCGAGCATGTAAATGGCATGACCATTGTTGCCAATAAGGTTGAGTGCATCTATAATTCCTTGTACAGACTCTTCCTCTTCTACTTGTTCGCTCACAAACCATTGCAATACATTGTCAGTAGCAAAGTCTTTTTCTTCACGTGCAATGGCAACTAGTTCGTTGATGTTACTTGTTACAACTTTCTCGTGTGCCAATGAATCTTCGAATGCCGATAGAGCAGATTCCCAGGTGGTAGCTACTTTGTCTATTGGTTTTAGTTCCACTTTACTTCCTTTTGCCACCATATATTTCATAAACTTAAGGGCATGTTCTTGCTCCTCTTCAAATTGTTTTTCAAACCAATTAGCAAACCCTGGCAATCCCTTATTGGCAAAGTGGGTTGACATTGACAAATAGAGGTATGCAGACCATAGCTCTACATTTATTTGTTTGTTAATAGCGTCTTCTAGTTTTTTACTTAGCATAATCTGTTTATTTATTTGTTTATTGTGTTTTACCGAAACTTATGTTGCTCTGAATGCAACTTTTGTGACAGCTTATTTGCTAAAACAACACATAAGTTATTCGAATGTTTTTGAATATTCACATTCTTAGTTATTTTTAGATGCATGGCGGTAGTTTTTATGTTTTCATTGCATTAAAATAGGTCGAAAACGTTGGATATAATTCTTATTAAGGAAAATAATAACTAAATTTGTGGCTAAATAAGAACAAGATAGTTTATATACATCCCATTATATATACACTTAATAATAGATATATGATTGAACACGAAGGAACCATTGACAGCATAGACGGGAATCGATATACTATATGCATCACGCAAAGCACAGCTTGCAGCGAATGTCATGCTAAGGGTGCCTGTATGGCTGCCGATACCAAAGTAAAGATAGTAGATGTGGTTGATTCATCTGGTCAGTTTAAAGTAAATGAGCGAGTTTTGCTTTCTGGCAAAACTTCTATTGGTTATAAAGCTGTGCTGTGGGCATTTGTAATTCCGTTGATTCTTTTATTGTCTCTTATTTTTGTTTCTACATCGGTTTGGCATCTGAGCGAAATCCAGGCCGCAGTGGTAGCTCTTGTGGCACTCGTTCCTTATTACACTTTTCTGTATGCTGTACGCCACAAAATGGGAGAAAAATTAGCGTTTACAATAAAAAAACTAAATTAAAGATTGAGTATGAATATGATGTTAATGGCGGTAGGTATCTTAGGTGCTGTAGGCGCTGGTGGAGCTACCATCTTATATTTCATTGGTCAGAAATTTAAAGTATATGAAGACCCTCGCATAGAGCCTGTGCAGGATGCTTTGCCTGGGGTGAACTGTGGAGCATGTGGTTTTCCGGGGTGCAACTCTTTTGCAAGTGCTTGTGTTGAGGCTGAGTCGCTTGAGGGACTCAATTGCCCCGTAGGTGGAGCCGAAACAATGGCAAGTGTTGCTTCGATCCTTGGTACATCTGCATCAAAAGCTGCAAAAAAAATTGCCGTCGTACGCTGTAATGGCACTTGTGAGAATAGACCACGCAAGAATGAATATGATGGAGCTACAAGTTGTGCTATTGCTGCACAATTATATGGAGGCGACACTGATTGTTCCTTTGGGTGTTATGGCCTAGGCGATTGCGAGGCAGTATGTCCTTTTGATGCAATACATGTAAATCCTGTAACACTTATACCTGAAGTAGATGAAGAGAAGTGTACCGCTTGCAATAAGTGTGTAGTGGCTTGTCCAAAAAACATAATAGAACTGCGTAAACAGGGGCCCAAATCGCGCCGCATATTTGTGAGCTGTATGAACCAAGATAAAGGAGCGCCAGCCAAGAAATCGTGTGATGTGGCCTGTATTGCTTGTAGCAAGTGTGTAAAAGCTTGCCCTTTTGATGCTATTACAATAACAAACAACTTGGCTTACATAGATGACGATAAATGCAGGTTGTGTCGTAAGTGCGTTCCTGTATGTCCTACAGGGTCTATATGGGAACTAAACTTCCCGCCACCCCGCAAGCGGGAGCCTGAAATAGAAGCTGTCGTAGTAGATGCCTAGTTTTTTGATTGAAGAGAGAATATTGAATTATAACTAAAAATGGAGTAATTAGTTGAATCTGAATTAGAGAAGTAAATATTTAACGAGGATTAATAGTTGCTTATAATAGTATGCTAAAAACATTTCGAATTGGTGGTATTCACCCAAAAGAGAATAAATTTTCTGCTGGAAAAGCTATTGAGTCTATAGCAATACCAGCTCAGGTAATTGTTCCATTGGCCCAACATATTGGTGCCCCCTGTCAGCCAGTTGTAAAAAGAGGTGATGAGGTGAAAGTAGGAACATTGTTGGGAAAAAGCGTTGGCTTTGTGTCCGCAAATATACATTCTCCTGTTTCGGGGAAGGTAAAAAAAATAGATAAAGCACTCGATGCAAGTGGCTATAAACGCGATGCCGTTTTTATTGACGTAGAGGGAGACGAGTGGGAGGAGAACATTGATAGAACAGATAGTCTTGTACGTGAATGTATCTTGAGCCCTAAAGAGATTATCGATAAAATTGCAGTTGCGGGTATTGTTGGTATGGGTGGAGCTACATTTCCAACTCACGTGAAACTTACTCCTCCGCCTGGAACTAAAGCCGAAGTGCTTATTATAAATGGTGTGGAGTGCGAACCCTATCTTACTGCCGACCATACACTGATGATGCAGAAAACAGAAGAGATTCTTGTGGGCACACAAATTCTTATGAAAGCAGTTAATGTTAATAAAGCTGTTATTGGCATTGAAAACAATAAGCCCGATGCAATAAAAAAATTTAAACAAGCAACACAATTTTATCCTGGTATAGAGGTGCAGGTACTAAAAGTGCAATATCCACAAGGTGGAGAGAAGCAGCTAATAGATGCTGTTATGCGCAGACAAATTGCTAGTGGAGCACTACCTATATCAGTAGGGGCAATTGTACAGAATGTAGGTACAGCATTTGCGGTATATGAAGCCATACAAAAGAATAAACCCTTGGTGGAGCGTGTTGTAACAGTTACCGGCAAGGAAGTAACAAATCCTTGCAACGTATTGTCGCGTATTGGCATTTCGTTGAGTGGATTGATAGATCATGCTGGCGGACTACCCGAAACGACAGGCAAGGTTATAAGTGGTGGCCCAATGATGGGCAAAGCTGTTGCAAGTATTGATATACCTGTCACTAAAGGTACTTCGGGAGTCCTTATTGTTCCAACACTTGAGGCACGTAGAGAAAAGATGAAAGATTGTATAAAATGTGCTAAGTGTGTGAGCATTTGCCCCATGGGACTCAATCCTACTACTTTGATGACACTCACAGAATATGAAGTTTGGGACAAAGCAGAAAAGGAGAAAATTACCGACTGTATTGAGTGCGGATCGTGTAGTTTTATATGCCCTTCGGATAGGCCTTTGCTCGACTATATACGTCTAGGAAAAGGTAAAGTAATGGGAATTGTAAGAGCTAGAAAGAACTAATAAAATAATTAATACAAACTTCAAAAATATTGAATCCTTGACTAAAAAGGATTTGGACTATGAAAAATAAACTTGTTGTATCACCTTCACCACACATCCACAGTGGAGACACCATTGCAAAAAATATGTATGGAGTGCTTATAGCACTTGTACCTGCATTTTTGGTTTCATTGTATGTGTTCGGTCTCGACGCTTTAATACTGACTGCATTTTCTGTACTTTTCTGTATTATCACAGAATATGGTGTGCAGCGTTTTATGTTTAAAAAAGAACCCACCATATCTGATGGTTCAGCAATAATTACGGGAGTGCTTCTTGCATTTAATGTTCCAGCAAACTTACCATTGTGGATACTAGCTATTGGAGCCATTGCTGCTATAGGTATTGGAAAAATGTCATTTGGAGGATTGGGCAATAACATCTTTAATCCGGCCATGCTAGGGCGTGTGTTTCTTCTTATTTCGTTTCCTGCACAAATGACATCTTGGCCATTGCCAAGTACTATGGAAGCTATAGATGGAGTAACAGCTGCCACAGTACTAGAGAATATTAAATACAATCCCTCTGCTCTTCCATCTATTTCAGATATGTTCTTTGGATTAGAGGGTGGTTCTGTTGGGGAAGTAAGTGTTATGGCACTCCTATTGGGGCTTGTGTATATGCTGTGGAAGAAAATCATTTCATGGCATATTCCGGTTTCGGTGATTCTCTCTGCAGCTATTTTTGCTGGTGCTATCTATTCGATAGATCCAACGCCAGGCAACAATCCATTGATTCATCTGCTATCAGGAGGGCTTATGTTAGGTGC
>CAYVLC010000180.1:0-4648 GCA_964452155.1 uncultured Dysgonomonadaceae bacterium | reverse complement strand
CCACCTCCTATAATGCCTACACTATACGCTTTGTCCATATTAAAATAGTTTTTGTAGTTCTTCAAATTTGTCCACTACTTTGTCTGGGTTGTACTCAGAAATATGTTCGTTGTAGTTATATCCGTAGCTCACACCAATACTTTGCATACCAGCATTTTGAGCAGCAAAGATATCATTTTTAGAATCGCCTATCATAACGCATTTTTCTACTTTTTTATTCATTTTGTTTGCAAGATGCAAAAGAGGTGCAGCATCGGGTTTACGCTTTGGCAAAGAGTCTCCACCAACCCAATATTTAAAAAAATGCTTTATCGATAATTCTTCTAAAATTGGTTCAATAAACTCAAAGGGTTTATTAGTGCATATAACCATATCGTATTCTTTATTATCAAGATATTGTAATGTCTCCATTACACCTAAGTATAGATAAGTCTCGACACATAAAGTGTTTCTGTAGGCCGAAAAGAAAATTGGAAAAGCCGCTTCAAATAACTCTTTTGTAATCTCCTTGGGTTGCATAGCATATTCCAATGCACGCATCACAAGTTTTTTTGCGCCATTTCCTACAAAAGGGGTAGCTTCTTCTATCGTTAGGGGTTTTATATCAAAATAAGATAACATATTATTGATAGCCAATGTGAGGTCGGGGATGCTGTCGATGAGTGTCCCATCTAAATCGAAAATGATTAGTTCTTTGTCTGTATAGTTCACAAGCAATGTTTTTTGTGCAAATATACTAATTTTTACTTCAACTAAAACAGAGTGTGTTTGGGTACATTAAAACAAATCATCTTAAAAGCACATAATGAATGTAGTAGATAGGTGCGAAAAGGTGCGTTTCAAGGCCAAGAGCCTATCTATTATATTATCTATTATATGCGACTGAATTTTTATTTTATTAATATTGATGTTCTTATGTGTTACATTGAACTTTGTTAATACAAAGTTGGTTTTAATCTAAGATGTAATGAGTATTTATTTGGTTGACAAAAATTGAACAAGTAGGACAGTTTTGTTATCTGAAAATATGAAATTGCCACAAACAAATAAAACCTGAAGCTATGAGAAAAATTACATTTTTAATAATTGCTTTTACACTCGTTTCATGTGTAAATAGTTCGGCAGAAAAGAAAGTTCCAAAAGACAATAGTCAAATAGAGTCATTTCAAGTTTCGGAAGTAGAGGAACTGTCAGGTGCTTTTAATTTTACAGAAGGCCCTGCCGTTGATGCAGAAGGCAATGTTTACTTTACAGATATTCCCCAACACTTAATTTTGATTTGGACAGTAGAAAATCAATTGGATACTTTTAGAATCAACAGTGGTAGAGCAAACGGACTGTATTTTGATAAAGACGAGAACTTATTGATTTGTGAAGGCGAAAAAGGACAGATTACTTCCATAAGCCCTACTGGTGATTACAAAGTAATTGCCACTCAGTATGCTGGAAAAAGATTTAACCAACCCAACGACCTATGGCCTGACCCAAAAGGTGGTGTGTATTTTACAGATCCAAAATATGGTGGGGAAGAAGGTCCTCTTCCTCAAGATGGAATGCATGTGTATTACATAACGCCCGACTATAGCTCAGTTATTAGGGTGAGCAATGATCTTGAAAAACCCAATGGCGTTCTGGGCACTCCCGATGGAAAAACGCTGTATGTAACAGATGCTGAAGGAGGGAAAACATACAGATATGCCATACAAGAAGATGGTTCTCTGGCTGATAAAACGCTTTTTGTAGCTGTGGGCTGTGATGGAATGACAATGGACAAGGCAGGCAATGTATATTTGACCACTAATGGAAAACAAGTAGTAGATATCTTTTCGCCTACTGGCGAATTGTTGGCATCTATCGAAGTACCACAACAACCATCTAATCTTTGCTTTGGGGGTAAAGAAAGGAATCAACTTTTTATAACTGCCCGCACATCAATTTATAGGGTTGAGTTGAATGCCCAAGGGGTAGATTGATAGCCTGCAGATGCATCTATTTTTTTTATATAAAACCTTAAAAATTATCACATATATCTTGCACTAAAAAGCATAGTACAGATAAGTGATCTTTGTCATGCTGTGTGGAGTTTTGTACCTTTGCCTTTTATTACAATAAGTTGCTGACAACTTTAAGCACAAGGCACAATCAATATATGTATGACAGAAGAGAGAAAAGAGAAGCAATACTTACACACACTACTCAAAAAAGTTGACACCAGACTATATGAAATCTGTGAAGCCATACAGCTCAAAAGCAACGAGGTAGCTTCTATGAACAAACATCTCCAAGAGCATAAAACGGATATGGACCATCTTGAGAAAAACAATATGCGCGAAGCCATTTTCAATTATTCGCTGCAAGGAGAACATAGTGTGGAAAATAGCAAAAGACTTCATAGACTAAAAGATACCGCTTATTTTGGACGAATTGATTTCAAAGACAAACAAGCACACGATTTAAAGAAAATCTATGTAGGTGTAAGTAATTTTCAAGACACTGATTCTACTAACAACTTGGTCTATGATTGGCGAGCACCTATTTCTAGTTTGTTCTACGATTTTGAATTGGGCACTGCGTATTACCATTCGCTAGCGGGCATAGTGGAAGGAGAGATACTGCTGAAAAGGCAGTTTCGCATCAGGAAAGGCGAAATGGAATATATGCTCGATACAGATTTAACCATTCACGATGAGGTTCTTCAGAAGGAGCTAAACCACTCATCGAGTGCCAAAATGAAAAACATAGTAGCCACCATTCAAAAAGAGCAAAATGAGATCATTCGCAATGAGGAGGCCCGTCACCTCATTATTCAAGGTGTGGCAGGGTCGGGCAAAACATCTATTGCCTTGCACCGCATCGCTTTTTTGTTGTATCGTTTCAAAGAGACTATCAGTTCTGAAGACATATTGATTATCTCTCCCAACAAGGTTTTTGCAAGCTACATCTCCAATGTACTCCCCGAATTGGGAGAGGAAAACGTGGCCGAAACTAGCATGGAGGAAATAGCGACTGAGATATTGGAGTATCAAGTCAACTTTCAAACTTTTTTTGAGCAAGTAACAGAGCTATTGGAGAAAAATGATGCTAAGCTGATTGAACGTATTCAATTCAAATCATCGGCCCAGATTATAAAGAAACTAGATGAATACGTCAACTATCTCGAAAATGAAGGATTCGATGTAAAGGACATTGTGGTGAAAGGGAAGCCTGTGCCCGCTTGGTTTATTAAGGAGTCTTTCGATAAATACCGACGCATGCCTTTGTTGAAAAGATTTAATGAGGTAGTAAAAGAGATTGTCGATAATATTTACAGATACTATCAGATAGAAGTTCAATACAAAGACCGTACAACCCTGCATACTGCCATCCGAAAGATGTTTCCTTCGTACAACCCCCGGGTGCTGTACAAGGGTTTTTATACATGGTTGGGCAAGCCCGAATTGCTTAAAACAAAAGCAAAAAACACATACGAGTGGAGCGATGTATATGCCTTCGTATATTTTAAATACCGTTTGGAAGGGCTCAAATCTAACACCAAAGTAAAGCATTTGGTAATTGATGAAATGCAAGATTATTCCGAAGTGCAATACAAGGTGTTGAGCTTGTTGTATCCTTGCAAAAAGACCATCTTGGGCGATGTAAACCAATCGGTCAATCCCTTTAGTTCATCCAACCTGCCCATCATCGAAAAGGTTTTTAGGGGAGCTACCACAATGACAATGCTGAAAAGCTACCGATCGACTTATGAGATTACTCAATTTACCAAGCGCATCAGTCCTAACATATCAGTAGAAGCCATTGAACGGCACGGCAATGAACCACAGCTTATTGCGTGTAAAAACATAAGCGCCGAAACAGATATGATAAAATCATTGGTTACAACATTTGAACAGGGTGAATTTCACTCGTTGGGAATCATTTGCAAAACCCAAAAGCAAGCAGACAATTTGTATGAAGCATTGAAAGATGAGCATGAAATGAATATACTAAACGTGGCAAGTGTAGCTTTTGACAGTGGTATTGTCATTACAACGGCTCATTTGGCCAAAGGCCTAGAATTTGACAAGGTAATTGTGCCACACTGCACAGACAAAAACTATAAGACCGACCCAGACAAACAGATGTTGTATGTAGGGTGTACAAGGGCTATGCACCAACTGTTTATTACATATACAGGGAGGTTGAGTGAGTTAGTTGGAGCTTGAAAGAGTAAAAGCATCGGTTGATAAAGATGCATTAAAATATTTTCAAATAATATTATTATGTGGGTAAGAACGCAAGACAAAAAACAGATGTTGCAAGTGAATAGCTTTTCAATTGCACGAAACTATGGAGGCAAGAGGAAGTTTGCACTTATGGGTACTATTGCAACGAGTAGTTTATTTGGTAGTCAATCAACCATTTTAGGATCCTACACAACAGAGTACGATGCAATTCAAGAATTAGATAGTATTCAAAATTACCACCAAGAGGGGCACGAAGGGGTGTATCAGGTAGGTTGAGAGAGGTGCTGCTTTATAATACAGCTCTTTCAATCCAGAATGGATTGTATGTTTATAGCACCTCCTTGCAAGAATAAAGGTACGACCCCCGATGGGGTCGAATTTGCTTATTCGCTGTGTATGCTATAAACATGTGACCTCTACGAGGT
>CAYVLC010000179.1:0-4702 GCA_964452155.1 uncultured Dysgonomonadaceae bacterium | reverse complement strand
AGGGCTTTACTTTTCGTTAACTCCTATTTGCTACACTGCGTGCAGTTGTAAGAAAATGTAAAGTTGAACTTTCTATGTGGATTTAGTACGCATGTTTATCACAAAAAAGAGCGACATCCATATTATACCTTAACAAAATTAATCCACTTGCTATTTTCCTCATAGTCCTCTATAAGTGCGCTTTTGTTGTTGTACGAAAATCCGGCCATTAGTTTTGATATTTCTTGTTGCAGCATGGCTGTTGCTCCTTCTATCAAATCTTTGCGGAAACCTTTTTGTGCTAAGTCCAACACTTGGTTCAATGAGATGATACGACCAATTACTTTGCCCATTTTCACCGAATTGCGTTGCGTCATTTCCATATCAAGATTGAAGTTCATCAGCTCCTTCACGTAGTCTGCTGCTCTATGGGTCAAATTGTATTCTTTCATAAACTGGAAAAGATTTTTCTGTTTGGTACGCTTCATCAATTTCATCAATCCTTCTGTAATTTGTGCATACAATATATCATTTGAACCTTCAAATATTTGAAATGGACGACTGTCCGTTGTGCCACGACCAACAATGTGGTTCAGCTTATAGGATTTTGCTCCAATTAGTTGCATGGCCGATTGTGAAGCATCTTGCATAAGATCAGTAACAACACTTTTAACAGCGTTTGCTTCTAAACCATGAGGGGCCATGTCTATTTCTGAACTTACTTTCGCGCTACTGTTAACACACATGGCCGTGCAAACTGTATAGGATGCTTGCAGTTTCGACAATCGGTGTTGCACTTGGTCGTAACTCAATAGGCTTTTTCCTCCCACAAATCGTTGCGTGCAATGTGCAATGGCCTCGTCAAGCATTCGTTTTATAAACCCCATTCCCATGCCGGGAAATTGCATTCTGCTGCTATGCAGCAAATCGAGCATCATCTTTATGCCTGTGGTATGCGGTTGCAATTTGTGCGAGGCAGGGAGTTGCAAATCGATGCGGTTTCTACCATAAGGGATTGCATACAAACCTAAGTTCTCAAATACTTCTTCAACTACAATACCCTGTCCTGGTGCATTGATATCTACTAAGAAAAAATCGATATCGCGTTGCAAGTTGCCTGAATCGGTTTGTCTTCGTGCTGTCAGCAACCAATATTCTGCCCAGCCCGATAGCCCAGCCCAATGTTTTGTTCCTTTGAGCCAATACATGCCGTTGTTTTCTGTGTACGATGTTTGCATGTTTAAGGCATCGCTACCAAAGTCGGGTTCGGTAATCATGAGCCCACCCATGGTTTGTTCTTCTAAGAACCTTTTTAAAACAGGGGCTTTCACTTCTTCTTGTCCATATTTTGCAAATGGTTGTAAAAACAGTGCCGAGTTTATCCCAAAAGTCAGACAGAGCGCCAATGATTCGTAGGATGCTGTCGATAGCAGTTCAAGAATTTCGTGCGTGTGAGCACCACGTCCACCATATTCTTTTTTGATACAAATAGAGAGCGGGTTCACCGACATAATTTCGCGCAAGACGAAAGGAGGAAGACCTCGCTTAGTGGCCATTCGGTCTATATTGGCACGGTCGTGAAAGACCAATTTCATTTTGGCCTTCAAATCGTTCATTAAGTCTGCAATAGGTTTGTTATTGCTGTTGATGTTGTGAGAACCTGCATGTATATCGGTTTGTGAATAGGACATAAGAAGAATCAATTAAATAATAAAATGGTGTTGGATGCTACCAACTTTGCAGTTTTAAACAATTGGTGAGGGTTTTAGTTGAATGAATTGTGCCTCTGTTTCGATTGTGGCTTTGGTAGTAGTGCGACAGGCCCAGTCATTGAGCAATTGTGTGTAGCGAATCGAAACCTTTCTTTACTACAGGGCAAACACCCGCTACACATTGGCACAAACCATGCCGACAAAAAAAACCCCCTCACTCAGGCAGCACTATCTAAGTCAAGGGGTGTAGTTTTAATCGTATAAAGAGATAGAACGCAATTAGAGCAAAACGCTTCTCTTAAACCAGAGCATCCAAAGCCTTTCTCAAATCAGCAATTATATCTTCTACATTCTCCAACCCTACCGAGATGCGTACCAAGCCTTCGCTTATGTTGCTTGCTTTGCGCTCTTCGGGTGTGTAGGGCGAGTGGGTCATACTGGCCGGATGTTGAATAAGTGTTTCGGCATCGCCCAAACTCACAGATATCTTAAGCATCTCTAGGTTGTTCAATAATTTCTTGCCTGCCTCTATGCCTCCTTTCACTTCAAAAGCTATCATTGCACCTGGTAGTTTCATTTGGCGTTGTGCCAATTCGTACTGTGGGAACGATGGAAGCCCAGGGAAGAGTACACGCTCTACTGCGGCATGGCTTTCTAAGAACTCTGCCACATTTTGTGCATTGCTGCAATGTTTCTCCATGCGAATTTCTAATGTTTTCAATCCGCGAGCAATCAAGAATGCATTGAAGGGGCTAAGGCTTGCCCCCGTGAGGTCTTTTATTCCCATTAGACGTACATCTTTTATGTACGCTTCGGTTCCTACTACAAATCCGGCTATCACATCGCCATGCCCGTTGAGGTATTTGGTGGCTGAGTGTACCACTATATCGGCACCCAAAGATAGGGGTTTGGTAATGTAGGGAGTAGAGAAAGTATTGTCTATCATCAATCTACAATCTTTGTGTTGGCCAACAATATCTGCTACCGCTTTTATATCTGTAATATAGAGGTTGGGGTTGGCAGGCGACTCCAAATAAACTAATTTAGTGTTGGGGCGCATTGCTTTTCTGATATTCTCAGGGTTGCGTGTGTCCACAAAGGTCACCTCTATGCCATATCGGGTTATGCCATGACTAAGGAATGCATACGTGCAACCATACAGGGTTTTGCCAGAGACAATGTGGTCGCCCTGTTTTACGCATACCCATATAGCCGATGTGATGGCACCAATGCCCGATGCGGCCGAAACACAAGCTTCGCCACCTTCCAGCAAGGCTACTTTTTGTTCGGCTAGGTTGTTGGTGGGGTTGCCCAGTCGGCTATAGATGTAGCCAGGCTCTTGCAATGCAAAACGAGCTCCACCTTGCTGGGCGGTTTCAAATGTAAAAGCCGATGTTTGATAAATGGGGTCGCACAGCGCGCCAAATTGGTTGGGTTGTTGTCCGCCGTGAATGGCTTGTGTGGCAAAGCCAAGTTTTTTCAATTGCTCTTTATTCATATTAGTATCAAGTATTAATTCGGTGATATAAGAATAGTTGCCTATCAGATTATAGTGCATCAAAGATAAAAAAACTTCGCTAAGGATGCGTAGCATAGAGGTGTAAAGTTGCTCTGTTTGCTTTTATTTTATTATAAAAGGCTACCCATGTTTTTATTCTTTTTTCGAACAAACTTCCTTACATTTGCAATCTATATTAATTACTATAAAAAATAAAACATCAGTATGGAAAGAGACACACGTATTTTTGACATTATTGAAAAAGAAAAACAACGTCAATTAAAAGGTATTGAGTTAATCGCTTCAGAAAATTTTGTTAGCCAGCAAGTAATGGAAGCAATGGGCTCTGTTCTTACCAATAAATATGCGGAAGGCTATCCCGGAAAGCGTTATTATGGAGGTTGCGAGTTTGTAGATATGAGCGAACAGTTGGCTATAGATAGGTTGAAACAACTCTTTGGTGCCGAGTGGGCAAATGTGCAACCACATTCTGGTGCTCAAGCCAACGCAGCTGTGTTCTTGGCCTGTTTGAAAGCTGGTGATAAGATATTGGGATTGAATCTCTCTCATGGTGGACACTTAACGCATGGTTCGCCAGTAAACTTTTCAGGATTGATGTTTGAGGCATTGGAATATAATGTGCGTGAAGATACTGAGTTGGTTGATTACGACCAACTAGAAGCTGTGGCACGTGCCGAACGCCCCAAAATGATTATTGGCGGTGCATCAGCTTATTCTCGCGAATGGGATTATGCTAGAATCAGGAAAGTAGCCGACGAGATTGGTGCTATCTTTTTGTTCGATATGGCGCATCCTGCCGGAATGATTGCTGCTGGCATGTTGGACAATCCATTGAAGTATGCACACATTGTTACTTCTACTACGCACAAAACATTGCGCGGCCCACGTGGTGGTGTTATACTGATGGGCAAAGACTTTGAAAACCCATGGGGTGTGAAAACTCCAAAAGGAGAAGTAAAAATGATGTCGGCCATGTTAGACTCTGCAGTTTTCCCTGGTATGCAGGGCGGCCCGTTGGAGCACGTGATTGCATCTAAGGCAGTTGCTTTTGGTGAAGCATTGGACAATTCCTTTAAAGTATATCAGAAGCAAGTACATCTGAATGCTACAGTAATGGCGCAGGCCTTTATGGACAAAGGATACAAGGTGGTATCGGGCGGAACCGACAATCACTCTCTGCTGGTTGACCTGAGACCAAAGTTTCCAGACCTGACAGGCAAGATGGCCGAGAACCGTTTGGTAGATGCCGACATTACAACCAATAAGAACATGGTTCCTTTTGATAGCCGCAGCCCTTTCCAAACATCGGGCGTACGCTTTGGCACTCCCGCACTCACAACAAGGGGCTTGAAAGAAAACCTCATGGAGGAGATAGTAGATATGATAGACTCGGTGCTAACTAATATCGACGATGACAAGAATATAAAAGCAGTGAAAGAGAAAGTAAATGCAACCATGTGCCAGTATCCTCTTTTTGCATGGTAAACTGATG
>CAYVLC010000178.1:0-4752 GCA_964452155.1 uncultured Dysgonomonadaceae bacterium | reverse complement strand
TTTCTGTTCTTTGTCTTATTTCTCCAATTGATTTTCTACATGCTCCACACCATCAACATGCTTCTTCAAATCGGCTCTAATTGCCGCTATTATTTCAGGGTGCTCTGCTGCTATGTTGTATTTTTCACCCGGATCTACATTTAAATTATAGAGTAGTGGTTGATCTAAAACTGTGGGCGTGTTTTTTATCTCTATTGTTGGCTGTGTAATGGGATGCGCTGTTTCGGTTCCATATTCATTTTGGACAATAAAGTGAGCCTTGTAGGCACCCTTTCTAACCGCAAACACTTGTTTGCCGCGATAATAGAAAACCAATTCACGTTGTCCTTTTCCTGTTCCAAGGAGCAAAGGCGAAATATCATATCCATCATATACACGATCATCTTGCATGTCTGTATCAGAAAGCTTACAGAATGTGGGTAATAAATCCATCGTTGTACCTAGTTCCATTACAACACCAGGTTTTAATTTCCCAGGCCACCAAAATATGGTAGGTTCGCGCATGCCTCCCTCAAAAGTGCCACCTTTTGCACCGCGTAGTGGACCAGACGATCCACCATGCGATTTGAAAATGTGCCACGGACCGTTGTCAGATGTAAAAACAACCAATGTGTTTTCGGCAATACCCTCTTCTTCCAACGCTACGATAATCTGTTTTACCGACCAATCTATTTCTTCTATCACATCGCCATAAATACCAGCAAGCGATGTGTCCTTAAATTCCTGAGAGCGGAACAGTGGTATGTGGGGCAATGAATGAGCAAGATAAATGAAAAAAGGTGCATCGCTCATCTCTTTTATTTTTGATACTGCCTCTTCGGTATATCTTTTGGTAATAGTACGTTGGTCTGTAGGTCGCTCCACAATTTCTTCATTGCGCATCAATGGAACATTATATGCCTGAAATCTTTCGTTTTCAGCTAAAGTGAAATGGTTGGTATCTTCAATTTTATCCATATCGTTGGAGTAGGGTATTCCAAAATAACTGTCGAACCCATGATTGGTAGGCAGGTGTGGCGGTTTGTGCCCCAAATGCCATTTCCCAATTGCTGCTGTTGTATAGCCGTTGCTTTTTAAGGCTTTGGCTATAGTTACTTCGCTTTGCGGCAGGCCACCGTTTGAGTCAGGAAAAAGCACCCGTCTATTATCGCTACACATTCCAGAGCGTATAGGCAGTCGGCCAGTGAGTATGGCCGCTCTGCTAGGTGTACTTACTGGTGCGCCTACATAAAAATTTGTCCATTTTTGGCCTTCAGCAGCCATCTTGTCTAACGTGGGTGTTTTGATGGAAGGGTGCCCAAAAGCACCCAAATCTCCATACCCCAAGTCGTCTGCAAAAATGACAATAAAGTTGGGTTGCTTATTCTCTTTATTTGTTTTCTCTATTGTTGCATGTGAATTCTGTGAGCTCATAAGAAAGCATAGAGAGCAAGTTAATGTAGATGCTTTACTGATAAGATGTTTCATAATAATTGTTTTATGTTTGATTGTAATACTCTACTTTTCGTTATTCGCAATAACTTATAATTAGCTTCAATCATTAACATGATATTTCTGCCATGGAATGCCACCAGCTCTACGAATGTGTTGAGATTGTTTGTATTTCAATTTTTTGAATATTTCGGAATTGCTATCCAATGGGGTTTGCTCTTGGTAATCTTTATTAAGATTAAATAGTTGTAATGGCTCAAAGGGTGTATTCTGAATTAATTTGTAACCCCCTTCCATCGTAGCATAGTAACATAAACCTCCATATAGTCCACCTTCGCGACGCATGAAGAAGACGGTTCTATCATTTGTTTCCTGAGGGGCTCCCATTAATGTTGGAAATAGACTTATTCCATCAATCTTATTTTGCAACTCAGCAGTAGCTATTTCCAGCAATGTTGGATAGATATCCATTGTTAGGCCCAAGTTGTCAGTCTCTTTGCCTGCTTCTATTTTATCTTCCCAAACAAAACAAGCTGGCACCTTTAATCCGCCTTCATACATATCTTGCTTTCCTCCTCGTAAATCTCCATTAGATGCTCCACTGGCCAGATGTCCCCCATTGTCGGATGAGAAAATGATAATAGTGTTTTTATCTAGATTCAATGCACTCAATGCATCCATCACCCTTCCAATGCCATCATCTAAATGTTCTACGAATGCCACATTCTTGGCACGCTTTTCAGTTATATCTGCCTCACGTAGTTTCACTTTCTCGAGCCACTCCTCGGGGGGTTGAATGGGGAAGTGGGGAGCATTGTAAGCTAGGAAGAGGAAAAATGGTTTGTCCTCATTTTGCTGCCCTTCAAGATAGTCTATAGCCCAATCCGAAAAAACATCCGTTGCATGGCCAGTGGGTTTTATCTCTTTTTTGTTCAAACGCATGTAATTATTGCCAAATCTGAGATGTGTCCAATAGTCATCCATCATATCTCCCAAAAAACCATGAAAGAAATCGAATCCTCTTTCATTTGGTAAGTTGGGCGATGCCAATCCTAAGTGCCATTTACCAATAATTGCAGTGTTGTATCCCGCTTTTTTGAGCATATCGGGCAATGTTGGTAAATCTTCTCGCAAATAACCCCAGTTATCCTCTTCATGGGTTCTTATCACACCTGGTACACCAGAAATATCTGGATACATGCCTGTCAATAAACTTGCTCTTGTGGGTGACGAAACTGTACAATTGGCATAAAAGTTGGTAAACTTCATGCCTTTATCAAACAACTTGTCTATATGTGGTGTGTGAATGTCTTTACCTCCGTTAATAGATAAATCGCCGTATCCCAAGTCATCTACGAGAATGACAACAATGTTAGGGGGTTGTTTCTCTTGAGATTGAACTACACTGGGCACAACCAGCAGGTTTAAGGCTACTCCTACTGTCTTTAGATTGCAAATGTTTATTTTTTTCATGATTTACTGTTGACGTGTTTAGGGTTGATAATTTACCACCCAATGTTTTGCGCTGGTTTTGCTAAAAGTAATCGCACAGGTTGTTGTTTGCTATTTGTATGTTTACGCTATAAAGGTAACAACTTTTCTTAATGAATCGAAAAAATTGAAGGTCTAAAAATGATAAAGGGGGTGGGGTGAGTGTGGGTATGTACTCGAATCTTCTAGCTGCCAGAAAGGGAGGTATCTCATGGCATTCTCTGTACTGTGGAGGTGCTTTCTATTACCAATAAAAGCTATTACCCAGAAGTTTTTGTACTTTTCGGTGACCATGAAACTCACTCCACTAAAGTTTTTGCTCTTTTCGGCGGCCGTGAAGGTCATTCCACTAAATTTTTTGCTCTTTTTGGGGATTCTAAAAGTAGTTCCACTAAAGTTTTTGTAGTGTGGGATATGGGTGTGTGAGGTATTGTAATCGGAGCTTCCAGCTTCGAGATAGGTGGATATTGGCACACAGAAGATGCAAATGTAACGGGTTACATCCAAATATATGTGTTTGCTTTACATTTTACTGTCTAATCTAATCAAACTGTGTTGTTGCAAAATATTTATAGGGCGCACCTGCGGTGCTTGAGGTGACGTGGGTTTGGGTTTACTACAGACAGAGCTGCTGCTCTGGGGCACTCACAGCTAATATATTTATAGGGTAGTTCATCAGTTGCTTAATATTATATAATCAAATTGATGCGACCCTTTTTAATGAATGAGTTTACATTAAATATCACAGCTTTTAGCTCCTAAGAGCGAACTGCTCTTTTCGGCGGCCGTGAAAGTCATTCCACTAAAGTTTTTGTGATGTGGTATATGAAGTGTTTGATAAAGCTCAAGTTTTGTTCTCGATAAGGTGCAAAGGTGCTAAGAAATGCGATTATAGGTCTTAACGACCAAAACATTGACACAGATGATGCTGATGTAACTGATAAGCATCGATAATTGTCACGCATGAGCAAAAAATAAACAGTAAAAAACCGCACCCTCTTAACGAGAATGCGGTTTCAAACAAACCAATAAACTAAAACTATTTATTTATGAAAAAAAACTACATTTTTCTTAAACCCATATATGCAATAGATACCAACCAGTAATTTGTCATTTTGTTATACACTCAGCGATACCAATTTGCTATACTACTCCAGATTTCCTTTATTGTCGTAGTTATCAGATTTTACTATTCCAATTCCTTTTGCTATCCACTCTGCTGTTTTAGAGCTTGTTTTCATTTTAGTGACAATTTGACAAGCATTAGTGTCTGTTGCAATAGATATGTTTGGCGAACGCTTCAGCTACATCAAGAAAGAAATAGCATGTATCGTTTGTTCTTATCATGTTGCAGTTCATTGCAATTGAGTGATACATTTTTCTGATAACAATAGATTGCAATAAAAAGTTTTCGATAGTCAGTTATTTAAGGTTTGAGCAAAAAAAGAATTAATTGTTGCCTTATGCGATAGGTTCATCTCAAAATAAATGCTAGGAACACGAATGATGCCGATGGAGACTGATAAATACGGTAATTCTTTACGGATCACATGCAAAAGTATGTGTTTGCTTTACATTTTACTGTCAAATTTTATCAAATTGTTTTGCTACAAACAATTTACAGTGCGCATCTACGATGCTTGAGTTGAGGTGGGTGTATGTTTACTACAGACAGAGTTGCTCCTATGGAGCACTTGTAGCTTATATATTTAAAGGGTAGCTCATTAGTTACTTATTGTTGTATAATTAAATTGATACGACCTTTTTTAATGAATGAGTTTATATTGAAAATCAAAGCCTTTAGCTCCGTTAGGAGCCTTGCTGTCTGTA
>CAYVLC010000177.1:0-4764 GCA_964452155.1 uncultured Dysgonomonadaceae bacterium | reverse complement strand
AATCTTATCCCGAACTCACGTTCATAATACATTTCTCACAAAAAAAAGACGCAAAGCTTTCTTAAATGAAAGGCCTTGCGTCTTTTTTTCTTTCTTCTATAGTTTTCAATCGTTGCTAGCGAAACTCTGTGCTAAGCAAACAGATGAGACTGATTAAACTGATTGACACAGATAAATGAATTGTTGTTTCCTGGGGCCGTGCCAGGGATAATTAATTAAAATAGTTAGTCTTGCTGTTGATCCTGAGCTATTAACCCGTTGTTAGTAAAAGCCAATAGCCAATACCTAACAGCTGTTCTCAAACCAGCACCTTCACAAACCAATATAGGATAACTCCCAAATTGATAAACTTGAGCACAATTCCTGTAAAGAATCCCATGAGTGCTCCCGAGGCATGCATCAATGCGGTTTTTAGATGCGACCCCGATATGAGCCCAGCCAACAATGCGCCCACAAAAGGACCAAGAACAATGCCAAAGGGGCCAAACCAAAATCCTGCAACAAAACCAATGGCAGCTCCCCACACCACCCATTTGCTTCCGCCAATTCTTTTGGTGCTCCATATTGGCAGCACATTATCGAGCAGGGCTACTACCAATGTGAGCAGACCTACACCAACAATTACTGGCCACGAAAGATGATGACTCACTGAGGGGACAAACTTGAGCACCAACAACCCCAACCACGATAGTGGCGGCCCTGGCAACACTGGCAATACAGAGCCAACAATACCTACAAGGAGTAGGAGAAATGCCAAAGCAATTAAAAGAGGGTCTAACATTTGATGGGGGGGGGATTGCTTAAATGAGATGAATGCTTAATTTCATTATAGCGTTACTACACGCTTTGTTTAGCTGTCTGTTTGCAACTAAACTACTTACTCGTAAACACTTCACTACTCCATAGCTATTGATGTTTCCTTAAAACTCTATGAGGAACTTCACCATGACCTACTATTTCGAATGGACACGAATCGTAGGCTTTATCCAACCAACTTTGCGAAATTTCGGTTCCACAATGGTAATGTGCTGTTTCGTTTACACACAATACGTTTCGTACTGTTGACAAAATTGTTCCTATATCGTGAGAAACCAAAATAATGCCCATTCGTTCATTTATCTCATCCAATATTTTATAGAAGTTGGTTTCGAATAGTTTATCTACGTATGATATTGGCTCGTCTAATATCAACAAAACAGGATTGTCTATAATGGAACGTCCTAGCAATACTCTTTGCAATTGTCCACCCGACAATTCTCCAATGGGCCTATCCAAGAGGTTGTCCACTCCCATCTGCTGGGCCACTTGCAGTACTTTCTGTTTGTATTTAGCCGGCAGGGTAAAAGAGGGCAACTTGTTGCTCATCGACAACCCCGAGAGGATAACATCGTGAACAGTGATGGGAAATTTTCTGTCTATTTTATTTAGTTGGGGCAAATAGCCAATATTTATTTTAGAGACACTCTTGCCAGCATCGTTATAGAAGGCAACCTTACCTTCTGTAGCTTTTATCAACCCCATAATGGTGCGCAACAAGGTTGTTTTGCCACCCCCATTGGGACCAATAATCCCTAGAAAATCTTTCTGATATACTGAGAATGAGATATTTTTTATTATGCGAGGATTGTTTTCGTAACCTGCCGACACATTAGCTATGTCTAGAATCTTATTCATTTTTGGATAATATTTCAGCAATCTTTATCAACTCTTCACTCCAATTGTACGATAATGGGTCAATAGAATGAATAGAAGCACCCACCTCTTTGGCCAGCGATTCTGCATTTTTCATATCAAACCCTTTTTGTACAAAAATAGTTTTAATTCCCTGTTCTTTTGCAAAGTCAATCATCTGTTTCAACTGTTGTGGCGAGGGGTTTTTCCCTTCAAACTCGATACTATACTGAGTTAAATTGTAGTCGCGTGCAAAATAACCCAACGCAGGATGATAAATAATGAATGATTTAACTGGCGCATTGTCTAACAACGTAGCAATCTTTTGATCCGTCTCTATTATCTCTGCTTGTAGCTCCCTAAAGTTGTCGCGATAGAGTTTTTGATTCTCCACATCGGCCATGACTAAACCGTTGAGTATATTCTCGGCCATAATGAGTGCGCTTTTGGGCGAGCTCCATATATGAGGGTCTATTCCTTGATGGCTGTGCCCTTCGTGATGTTGATGTCCTCCTATTACGTTTTCGAGATTACCGCCCTCTATCAGAACAATTTCGTTGGATGTATTCACAACTTGCACATTTGCATTATTCTCTGCAAGGGTTTTGCCCCAAGCATTTTCGAAACCTAAGTAGCCTACCTTGAAGTAGAGAGTGCTTTTACCTAAAGCCACCATTTGCGATGGAGTGGGGTCGTAGCTCTCAGGACTTGTTCCGGGCGGCACAATGGTATTTACCTTGAAATTGTTGCCTACAATTTTCTCAACAAAGTACCGCTGTGGCTCAATGGTAACAGAAACAGTTGCACCTTTTTCGGTGAGCGAGTTGCAGCTAATAGCAAACAGGAAAACAAGCGCGAGGAATATATATTTTTGCATTATAATTGATTCAATTTTGATTTGATTTCTACCAGAATACAAATTTAGCAATAATTACACTTTTAGCAATGCTACAAGGAAGAATTTGGTACATTTGTTTTTTATTTCTTCAAATACTCACCCAGCTATGCATACACAGCCAAAGACAAAACTAATAACAACTGAAGACGGATCGCACTCTCTCTATGTGCCTCATATCGACGAGCACTACCACTCTACCCATGGAGCCATTCAAGAGTCGTGCCACGTGTATATCTCTGCAGGGCTTGGTGCTTGCGAGTTGCAGCATGTAAAGGTTTTGGAGATTGGCTTTGGCACAGGTCTAAATGCATTTCTAACACTGCTAAGGTCTCAAAAAACGAACATACAGATACATTACACATCATTAGAGTTTTATCCACTACCTATAGAGCAAGCAAAGCAACTCAATTATGCACAGCAGCTCACCGATGATGTAAATGCACCACTATTTATGGCTTTGCACCATGCAGGATGGGGTGTAAAGGTTGAGATAACACCTTCATTTATTTTGCATAAAATAAAAACCGATTTCACCAATCCTCACAATATAAATACCCTCAGCCATTTCGATGTAATATACTTTGATGCATTTGCTCCGGAGAAGCAACCTGAAATGTGGACTCAACAAATATTCGACACCCTTTTTTCTCTCTCCAATCCAAACGCTATCATCACCACCTATTGCGCCAAAGGCGTGGTGCGACGCATGCTCCAATCGGCAGGCTTTGTCGTAGAAAGGCTGCCCGGACCTCCTGGAAAAAGAGAAATATTGAGAGGAAGAAAAATATAAATAACCATACTGCATACAGATGTGGGGTGTGGAAAGGTATATGCGGATTTGGGCAGTATGTGTCTATAATTGCATTTCTTTGTCTCTTAGCATTTTTGCAAGAAATAATTTCGAGCGAATCGAGAAGCTCTGCGTTCTTTGCACCTACTTTGCACCTACTACTTTACACCCTTTACGATTAATCGCTTGGCCTCCATGTTTTTTTATCCACAAGGCGAATAATGCGGTGTGAGGAGGTTAGCAGAGATGAACCTTTGGTGTCAACCACACCGATTCGGAAATCGGCCGAGCGGAGAAACCCGTTGCAAAAAAAGATTCTGCAATATTGCACTACCTTTCCACAGGCTCAGGGACACCTTCGACAGGGACCAACCTTCAACAGTCCATTTTCACAATCTCAATATATTATACTATACATACAGATTACAATTCTGCGCAAGCTGTACTATTAGCCATTTAATCGGAGGAATACAATTAGATTCTTTTCGGTAGTTTTTGTGGCCTTCAGTTCAAATACTTCGAAAACATTCGGACTAGATGCGTACTTTTCAAGAGTTAACACTAATAGACGACAATATGGTTCTCGAATGTTCAGGAATTTCTATTGTAAGACAACAATAAGAATTCAGGATGTTCAGGAATTTCTATTGTAAGACAACAATAAGAATTCAGGATGTTCAGGAACTTCTATTGTAAGACAACAATAAGAATTCATGATGTTCAGGAACTTCTATTGTAAGACAACAATAAGAATTCATGATGTTCAGGAACTTCTATTGTAAGACAACAATAAGAATTCATGATGTTCAGGAACTTCTATTGTAAGACAACAATAAGAATTCATGATGTTCAGGAACTTCCATTGTAAGACAACAATAAGAATTCATGATGTTCAGGAACTTCCATTGAAAGACTACAACTTCTTGTCCGACACTCTCGGAACTTCCATTGTAAGACCACAATTTGTTGGTTTGAAGTGAAGACGGCCTATAAATGGGCAAAAAAGGTGGAAATAAGTTCATTTTGACATTTTGACATACTACAATGGGTAGGTCGGGAGTGTAAGGTAAGGTGTTGACAGACTACAATTAGTTAAAATGAGATGCTTTTATTATGTTTCTATAATATTTGAGAGGGTCGGGAGCGTGATATGTGAAAGAATAGTAAAGCAATTTGTTGGTCGGGAGTCTCGGAATACATATTGTAAGACAACAATGGAAATTCCGGATGTTCAGGAATTTGTATTGTAAGACAACAATAGAAATTCTGAGAGTGTCGGAATTTCTATTGTAAAGTTACACCAGATACACCTCCTTGGTAAGAATCAAGTTATCAGCACACTAGTAAGGCGAGAGTACTCAGAACCTTTATTGTATCGATATGCATTTACCCTTTGTAATTACCA
>CAYVLC010000176.1:0-4864 GCA_964452155.1 uncultured Dysgonomonadaceae bacterium | reverse complement strand
TGCGTTTCGAAGTTTGTTTCTTGAAATGTAGGGGTACATTTTGCGTTTCGAAGTTTGTTTCTTGAAATGTAGGGGTACATTTTGCGTTTCGAAGTTCGTTTCTCGAAATGTAGGGGTACGCCAAGTCACAATAAGTTGGTTTCCTTTGTTAATTATCTATGTCTGTTTCTCTTTGTTTGTTAATAACCAGCGCATTAGTGTTATTCTGATTTTTTCCTATGAAAAAAGACATTACTTACTGGGCAGTGAGATGTGTAGAATTAAGAATTATGCATTAAACAGTATGCAGTATGCAGTAAATAGATAAACTGCAGTGCTGTAGTTCCTGATTTATTGCGTCTCTACGCTTAAATCATAAGCGTAGATAAAATTCATGAATTTTCTATACCAAATGCTCTACTAATAGATGCTGCAATATTAAAATTCCACACTCTCACACACTACACTTCACATACCTCGAACTCCATACCATATCTCATTCTCAAAGATGGAATTTTTTAGCACATCCTACATTTCTAAAGCCTTTGAATGTTTTTGTCAACGATGTTGTGATACTATTATACTATTAAACTGTCAACGATGTTGTGACACAAAAGTGTAAACGATGTCCTGACATTTGAAACTTAGCTCTTACTTCTCAACATCAGCCCTTCTCAATGGCATAGTCATACACCTAGCACCACCTCCACCACGTGGTAGTTCAGATCCATCTATAGTTATCACACATTTTTTGGCAGCTGCCACATCGAACTTATCATTTATTACATCCCAAGCCGAGGTTATTTCAAACCCATTTTTACTTAACTCCTCTAGTGTGTGCACATTGCGTGCATACGACATTACTTTGCCAGGGGCAATAGACAAGAAGTTGGCCCCACTATGCCACTGCTCTCTCTCTTGATCCCACTCATCGGCGTTTCCGCCACATGTAATTGTTTTTAGGTCTATCCCTAGTTTCTTTAAAGCTGCAGAAATGTTAGTAGCAGTAGATATTTTAGAGACTTTGCCATTGTCTATTTGTATGTGCACTGTTTTGTAGGGGGTATTATCGAGAATAAGTGGTTTATATACCATTGCTGTGTTTGTATCTAGCAGAGTAAACACCATGTCGAGATGAATGAATGACTCTGGCGAGTGGGGCAGTTGTTGCACAATAATGTGCTTACGGCCTTCTTGACTTTTACACAAGTTGGCAATCAGAATATCTATTGCTTGGCTACTGGTGCGGCTTCCGTTGCCAATAATTAGTACATCTTTGTTTACAATGAGTACATCGCCTCCTTCAATATTCATTTCCGACACACCATCTCCCACAAAGTTGCCAGCATCAATAATGGATGTGTCAAAATTCTTGGTGTTGCTAAAAATGGCGTTAATAATGAAACTCTCTCTTGCTCGTACTTTGTTTGCCATGTTGCAAATAAGCAAATTGTTGCCTATTGTGACACTGGGGTCTCTGGTGAAATAAAAATTATAAAGCGGGAGTAGGGCGTAAAAGTCATCTTTTAAGAATTCTGTAAGCGAATCCACTTTTGTGGGCAAGCCCTCTATCAATATACGTGTGAGATCTTTGGGCGATAGCTCCATCAGAAAGTCTAAGTATCTCATGGCATTTTCTGTAATGCAAATCTTTCTCAGCAATACTTCTTTCTGTACACTGTCTTCGAGAAGGTTGGTCAAGAGATTTCTGATCTCGAATACTTGCGCGTGCTTTTTGAGCACTCCATACAGTTGTTCGTATTCCTTTTGTGCAATAGAAAGATTAAGAATATCGCTATATAGTGCGCGTTGCGCATTTTTTGGAGTCATGTTCTCCACTTCTGCACCAGGGTAGTGAAGCAATACAGCTTCCAGTTTGCCTATTTCGGATTGTACGTTTAAAACTGTCTTTTGATTATCCATAAAAGTAATATTAGATTTATTGAAAACAAAAATACAAAAAAAGATGATGGGAATATGTAGTAGACAAATATTTATTACCTAAACATGTAGATTCATTGTTAGGCCAGATTTCAGTAGCAATCTAGGGTAGGTGCTCCCTAAAATAATACAACGAGAAAACATTGCAAAACCACTGCATACAATAGATTAAGTAGAGCTTTAGTTTTATTTTAATTTGCAGCACTCACAACGTGCATATTTATTGCTTATTACGCTGTTGTTGCTGCATATTTTAGTCTAGCGGACCAAAAGCCACACCGGCTACCTCCCATCTATTTAAGAAGTAGGGGAGACGCTCTCTGAAACTGCTATAGCTTTTGTTGCTTGGCAAAGTCCATGCAGCTTCTGCGTATGCAGCTATGCGAGGGAATACCTTTTTCTGCATACTTAAGGCTGTTGGTATAAACTCGCCCCACATTTGGCAACCCATGCCTAGCACTCTGTACTCTAGATCTTTTGGCAAATCCTTTGGAATAGGGTTGAAAGAATAAGCTTTAGATAGTGGAATCGACTCGTAGTTATAGTCTAAATAGGTGTATTCGTGAAACGAGTTCACAATATCATACCCATCCTTTATGGTATTTACAATAAGGGCTGAGTCTCCCTTCCAGAAATGTACTATGGTGCCTTGAGCAAGTTTCTGATTCACATCTTTGGTGTCCTCATCAGATTGGTAGTGATGCAGTTGAGCACCAGTAATGTCATTCCACCCCATCATTGTTTTGCCTTTTTCTTGTAGCATATTCGAAATGTTGTTGGTGAAAAACACCTGTAGCTCTGCAGGAGTGCTCAATCCATGTTTTCTCATGTATGCTTTTACTTTATGAGAGCTGTTCCATTGGTCGTATCTTATTTCGTCGCCTCCAATATGAATTACTGGCGATGGGAAGAGCGTTATAAGCTCATCAAACACATCACTGAAAAAACCTAACACCTGTGGGTTGGTTACATCATATATATCGTATTGAACACCAAACTGACTGGGAACTTTGATCTGTTTGCCTGTCACCCCAAATTCAGGATAGGCAGCAATGGGTGCGCTGGAGTGTCCTGGCATTTCAAATTCAGGAACTATCATAATATGCCGTCTGGCGGCATAGTCCACTATTTCTTTTATCTCTTCTTGCGTGTAAAAACCACTGTGTGGTTTTCCGTCATACACATCGCTATGAAAATGGTTTATCTCAGTTGAATCGCGTTGCGCTCCTATCTCTGTTAGTTTCGGGTATTTCTTTATTTCTATGCGCCAACCTTGATCGTCGGTCAAGTGCCAATGAAAAACATTCATCTTAAGGAGAGCCATCTCATTGAGCAAATCCTTCACCACTTCTTTACCTTTAAAATAGCGAGCCTCGTCGAGCATAAATGCGCGCCACGAAAAAGCGGGGTAATCATTTATGGTGCCTTGTTGTACCACAAATTTATTGTTCTCTGCTCTCACTATTTGGCGTAGCGACTGCACCGCATTCAATAGCCCTGCCTGTGAGTTAGCCATAAGTAGTATGTTGTCTCTGCCAATATCAAGTTTATACCCATCAGCTTTGGTGGGATTGTATTGGTCGTTTAATTCTAAAACTATTTCAGCATCTTTTTCATTCTTTACAGTCTGAGGGGTTATACCGAAATCGGTGCTGAGATAATCTTTCAGCAATTCGGCTTCATTGGTTACCTCTGCAGCAAAATACACTTTCACATCTTTGGTAAATGCAATAGAACCATTTGTATAGATGATTGAGTTGGGTTGTGGAATTATTTGATAATCCACAATTGGCATCTCATTGCATGCAATGAAGAAAAGGCTAGCAAGTAACAAAACAAAAGATGTTGATTTCATTGCGATTTGAATTTTAGATATAAAATATGGGGCGACAGAATAAAATTGTTTTACATATAGCTGATTGAAACGGCTTTGATACAAAAGTAATTAGTTTTGATGAATAAGACTAATTTAATTATAACATTTAGATTGTTTGGGTTTGAATTATAAAGAAAATAAGTTAATAGTTGGCACATTCTTCTTTCGAAACAAAAGGGAGGCACAAAAGTTTGATATCCAACTTATTCATCTTATTAGATGACAGAAGACCAAAGTTTCCAGAGGTTCTTACCTCTGCAATTGATTGAAAGCAGACCTATTTCTCCTTTTTCACGCATAAAATGTGCGAAAAACAAAGTGATTACTCCTTTCATGCACGTACGGTTACAAAAACACGAAGGATGTATGTTATTGGATGCGAAAGATTGCTCAAAACACATTGTATGTAGCCAGAAAATAGTAGTAGAAAGGATTATTACGACAAATCTATCCAAAGGTACTTATCATCAAAGGTCTCGTTATGTGTTTTGACGAATCTACCAAAGTTTTTTTGATACATTCATTTTGTTTCTACAATCGGACTAAAATTTCTGCATAGATATAATAGTGTTACGCAACCCTACTGCTATTTTTAAATACATCGGTTCGTTTTTTTCAATCGTATAGTTATTGCAAGATAGGTAACACTGTGTTTTAGTGAAAAACTTAGTTGGATTGTCCGAGCACGATGAATAAAGAGTCGTTGTACATCTTGGTTTGCACGAAGATAATGTCTTTGTCTATATATGAGTTGAATAATCAATTTTTATTTCGATATTATCAAAAAAATCGCGAGTTTTCTGGCAGAGTAACAATGAATAATATAGCGTGCCAAAATTAATTTTGGCACGCTATATTAAATGAGACATACAATCTATTCTATTGTGTAGATGATATAGAAAATGAGGTATATACCTTGAAGTTGTTGGCAGGTACTGTTATATTTGTTGTTGCTGCATCTACTTGCAATGTGTCGGAGGTATTCATGTAGTTGTACCACTCTCCTGTAGCAGGAAATGTTGTGGTATAGTTGCCTTCAGTGTTGGTAAAATTGCCAACTACAACCAA
>CAYVLC010000175.1:0-4898 GCA_964452155.1 uncultured Dysgonomonadaceae bacterium | reverse complement strand
GCAACACAGTGACTGCTGAAAAGGATGTGTTGGTATTCTCTTTTTCGGACAAGCGCCCACCCATCACAACCAATGATTGGTTGGTGGTGAAGAACGCTACGTTTAGCAAGACCAAACCTGCTGAGGTAATATTGGGAGTAAGTGACAAAGATGTGAATGTACTCTATGAGTTATGGCAGGGTAACAAAATGCTTGAGCGCAAATGGCTACAACTAAACAGTGAGAATCGTTTGTTCACCATTTCTTACAAAGATAAATATGCCGATAATGGGACTTTGATATTGACCTATGTGAAAGATGACAAGTTCTACACGCATAACATTGGTTTGATGCATGAAAAAGAGAAAACTGACCTGAACATCAAGTTAGATGTATTCAGAGACAAAATATTGCCAGGTGGCAAAGAGGAATGGCGCATTGGTGTGACCGATGCTAAGCAACAACCAGCCTTGGCTGAAGTGTTGGCTTCGATGTACGACTATTCCCTTAATAGTATTTACCCAACCACCGACTGGGTGTTACGATTGCCAGGTGGCAGTAGATTCGTGAGTGCACCCAGGTTATCACAAGACGCTTCGTTTGGCAAGAATGCAAGTAGAGGCTTCAAATCGGTATCACATCTCAATTATAAGAACTTCGAGTTTGATACGTTCAATTGGTATGGTTTCTCTTTCTATCGTGCATATAATCAAATTATGGTGCGTGGTGCTAATCAGCCTAAACCGATGCTAACTGGCTCTGTAGCAGGTGTATTTTTAGAGAGCAAAGTGGATGACATGTTTGCAGTAGCTGAAGATAGTGAGCTAAGTGAAGTGGTTGTTAGTGGTGTGTCGACACCTGCACCCGAAGAGTCAACACCCCAAATAAGAAAGAACTTCGACGAGACAGCCTTCTTCTACCCACAGTTGCGTACCAACGATAAAGGGGAGACACTGATTGCATTTACAGTGCCCGAAAGCAATACCAAATGGCACTTCCGCCTATTGGCGCATGATAAGAATTTGAATAGTGCGACGGCTGAATCATTTTCTGTGTCGCAGAAAAAGTTGATGGTGACACCCAATATGCCACGCTTCTTGCGCGAAGAAGATACGACATCAATCTCTACCAAAATATCGAACTTGTCTAATGAGGCGTTGGATGCTTCGGTGAGTATCACTTTCTTTAATCCAATAACGGATGAGGAGATTACCAATATTGATGTGGCGGACAGAACACAACAGGTTACTTTGGCAAAAGATGGTTCATCTTCTGTGTCATGGTCTTTCGTTGTGCCCGATGACAGTGATGTGATAGGGGTGCGCATTGTTGCCCAGAGCAATTTGTTTAGTGATGGTGAGCAACATGCATTGGCCATATTGCCCAATCGCATGTTGGTTACAGAGAGTATGCGCATGGATGTGAACCGCAACCAATCGAAGCAATTCACCTTGGATAAGATGATCAATCAGTCGTCAAGCACATTGCAAAACTATCGTTTGACACTTGAGTTTGCTTCCAATCCTGCATGGTACGCAGTGCAGGCACTGCCAGTGTTGAGCGCTCCAGATAATGACAATGCGGTCGGTTGGTTTGCTGCTTACTATGCTAACACATTGGGATTGCACATCGGTAAGAAATACCCGAAAGTGAAAGCGATGGTGGATGCGTGGCAAAAACAAGGTGGTAGTGCTGAAACATTGCTCTCTAATTTAGAGAAAAACCAAGAGTTGAAGAACGTATTGCTAGAAGAAACCCCCTGGGTGTTGGAAGCAAAATCGGAAGCGGAGCAAAAACAGAAACTTTCGTTGTTGTTCAACTTGAATCGTTCTACAATGCTTACGCAAAATGCCATTGAGAAACTAAAAGAGTTGCAAGACAACTCGGGTGGTTGGACATGGTTCAAAGGTTTCCGCCCCAATGTGAGCATCACACAATATATATTGTACGGCTTCCATCAGTTACACCAATTGGAAGCTACCACTTTCACCAATGAGATACGTGCGATGCAAGCAAAAGCCATTTCGTTTATCGATACAGAGGCTTTGCGCTGGTTTAAAGAGTGGAAGAAGAACAATAAGGATTGGCAAAAGGCGAAGTCTATCTCCACTTACCAATTGGAGTACCTATATGTACGTTCGTTGTACAATCAGTATCCTTTGAACGATGAGGTGAAAGAGATGAACGACTTCTTCTCATCTGTCATCGAAAACAATTGGACAGACTTCAATCTCTACCAACGTTCGTTGATAGCTATCTTGCTGCAAAAACAAGGCAAACAAGAAGTGGTGCAAGCCATTCTGAAATCGTATCGCGAACATGCTACCAACAATGAAGAGATGGGTATGTATTGGGCCAACAACCGTACATCGGTGTTTATGTCTCAATCGGCTGTGTCGGTACACACCTTTATAATGGAGGCTTTCCGCATGGGGGGAGCTAAGGAAAGTGAGATGGACAGCATGAAACGCTGGTTGTTGAAACAAAAACAAACCCAACTGTGGGAATCTACTCACGCTACGATGGATGCTGTGTATGCTTTGCTGAGCACTGGGTCGGATTGGTTTGCAGGGGATGGCGAGACGGCCATTTCGGTGGGCGATATATTTGTAGCACCTAAGGAAAAAGTGTTGGGGACTGGCTATTTCAAACAATCGTGGAGCAAAACCGAGATAGAGCCTGCCATGGGCAATGTAGCCATTGCACAAAAAGGGAATACTCCCGCTTGGGGAGCACTCTACTGGCAGTACTTCGAAGATTTGGATAAGATAGAAGGCACATCAGCATCGTTGGATGTGAAAAAAGAGTTGTACAAAGCAGAGACTGGCGAGTTGGGCAAGCAATTGGTGCAAATAACAGAGGCGAGTCCACTCATGGTGGGCGACAAAGTTGTGGTACGATTGACAGTGCGAACCGACCGTGACTTAGAGTTTGTTCACCTCAAAGATATGCGTGCTGCTGCTTTTGAGCCTGCCAATCAATTGTCGGGTGTCAATTGGCAAAACCGTGTTATATACTACCAAACATCCAAAGATGCCTCTACCAATTACTACTTTGATGTGTTGCCTCGCGGCACTTATGTGTTCGAGTACGAGGTTTTTGTGACGCGCACGGGCAGTTACTCCAACGGCATCACCACCATTCAGTGTATGTATGCACCAGAGTTTACATCGCACACCCGAGGCGTAAGAATTAATGTTAAAGAGTAGTTGGTTTTAAACGGAATCGTTATTTTTGTGTCTGAAATTACGGAATAAACAAATGAGAGCAATCCAAAACCAGATTGCCTAACATATAAAATAGAGCGAGAATTTATGAAAAAAATAAGCATTGCATTCCTTTTTAGTTTTGTGTTGAGCGGCGTGTTGTTTGCACAGCCAAAACCCGAAGTGAAATTTGATAAAAATGTATATGACTACGGATCGGTGAAAGAAGAAGTAGAGGTGGCACTCTCTGAATTTGAATTTACCAACACCGGCACTAGCCCCGTGGTGATACAACGCATCATTGCTTCGTGCGGATGCACATCGCCCACTTATACACGCGAACCTGTATTGCCTGGCAAGAAAGGAAAAGTGAAAGTGGCCTACAGCACCCTTTATAGGCCTGGCAATTTTCGCAAGAGTGTACGTGTATATACCAATGTGCCCGACACAGTATATACTCTCACCATAAAAGGAAATGTGATACCAAAGAAGAGATAAAAACAATTGTTTCGATTGTTATTGAGAACCGAATAGAGTATCTTTGTTGTGAAGACTTTATTCGGTTCTTTAAATAAATAGGCACATAAAACATTAATGGCATTATGAAACATCACGAAGAAGAAACAAAATATTTAGGTCTTAATGTAAATAAAGGCATTGCCAGACCTCCCAGCATCAATCCGTACTTGAATGCATCGAAACATCAGCGACAAAAATACACGGCCGATGAATATGTTGCCAGAATACTGGCAGGAGACATCACCATGCTCAGCCAGGCCGTCACGCTCATTGAGAGTTCGCGGGCCGATCATCAAGAGTTGGCGCAAGCCATCATAGAAAAATGTTTGCCACACGCAGGAAGTTCCATTCGAGTGGGTATTACGGGCGTTCCGGGAGCTGGCAAGAGCACTTCTATCGACTCTTTTGGTGTGCACTTGGCCAAGCAGGGCAAAAAATTGGCTGTGCTGGCCATCGACCCATCTAGCGAGCGATCAAAAGGGAGCATCTTGGGCGACAAAACACGCATGGAGCGCCTAGCGGTGATGGACAGTGCATTCATTAGGCCTTCGCCTACAGCGGGGTCTTTGGGAGGTGTGGCCCGGAAGACGCGCGAAAGCATAATATTGTGCGAAGCGGCCGGGTTTGATTATATTTTTGTGGAAACCGTTGGGGTGGGGCAGTCCGAAACGGCGGTGCACTCTATGGTCGATTTCTTTTTACTGCTTCAATTGGCCGGCACGGGCGACGAATTGCAGGGCATCAAGCGAGGAATTATGGAGATGGCCGATGGCATAATCATCAACAAGGCCGATGGCGATAATATTGGCCCTGCCAACATTGCCCAAAATCATTTCAAGAATGCATTGCACTTGTTTCCGCCTGCCGAATCGGGATGGACACCCGAGGTGCTCACCTATTCGGGCTACTACGATTTGCGCATCGCCGAAATTTGGGACATGGTGGACCGCTACGTAGCTTTTGTGAAAGAGAGTGGCTATTTTGAGGCGAAACGCAACCAACAATCTACTTACTGGATGTACGAAAGCATCAATGAGCGTTTGCAAAACGATTTTTATCGCAACCAAAGGATAGCGCAATTGATGCCTACCCTGGAGCGCGAAGTGCTGGGGAGCAAAAAGAGCTCATTTATTGCGGCAAAGGAAGCGTTGGATGCGTATTATGAAGAATTGTAGGGCAGTTATCCTGTAAAAG
>CAYVLC010000174.1:0-4934 GCA_964452155.1 uncultured Dysgonomonadaceae bacterium | reverse complement strand
TTTCACATCGGGAGTACTTTCGGGACGCAATTCATCTACCTCTACCAACTCTATTGGTGGGTTGTTTTCATATTTGCTCTCTTCCAGTTTTTTGGGTTGTTCTTTTTTATCGGTTTCCAATCTTTTGGCCACTTTCTTCTTATTCGTTTCCAACCTTTTTTGCTCTTCTTTCTGCTTATTGTTTTTCATAATTTTATTTTTTATCTGTTTTGTAGTTCCGCATAAAACATAACGCACTTGTCATGATAAAATAAAAACAAACTGGGTGAGTTTATGTTCTACGGATTGTGCGGGTTATATAAGCCGAGTGTTATGGAGCTTGATGAAGTAACAATTGACAGTTGATAATATTTGCTAATTGCCTGACACCCCGGCCTCTAAGCCCCCCTTCCTCGTAATCCGTAATCCATAATTTCTGAATTTCTGAATTTAACTTTCTAAAAAAACTTATTCTTCGGTTTAGTTGCCACAAAATCTTTCAGATAAAACGGTTCGAAATAGGCTACATCTTCAAACTCATTGGCATGGTAGGCCGATAGGCTCAAATGAATCATGCCAGAGGCCAAAGGATGAATATTGGGTATGAAGATGGCATTGGGATGGGTGATGAGGTCTTTGCATTTGAAAGCTCCATCGCCAAAGAAAGCTATCTTGTGATGTGGCAATAGATTCATAAAACTCTCTGGGTCTATTATTTTGGCAGTTGTGGGCTCGATGGTGTTTAATGAGTGATCGAAAACAGAGGTGTAAACCTCCATGCGTCGGGCATCAATCATAGGACACAGCAAAACATCGTTCTCTACCTGCTGGGCAACCATTGCGGCCAACAACTTTAGGGTAGGAATGGCTATGAGCTTTGCATCTAAGCCATAGGCCAAGCCTTTTGCTTCTGACACCCCTATGCGAAGACCAGTGTATGAGCCAGGACCACTACTTACGGATAGGGCATGAATCTCTAAATTGTTGAGACGCGCAAACTGAATGGCCTCTTCGGTAAAAACGCCCAATAGCTTGGCATGCGACTGCTCGGCATGGCTCTCTTTGTTGAATACTAGCTCTCCGCCAGCGGAAAGCGAACATGAACAGACCTTTGTGGCTGTTTCGATATGTAGGATATTGATAGTTGAATTCATTGTTGCTATTAATAAAAAAGGAAATGTAGTAATTATTTTTGAAAAACTAATGCTCTAGGCTATAATTATCTGTTTCTGGGTCTGTTTTTTTTGGATGTGGTGTGAGATGTTGGCTGGGGTAAATAGCTGTTGGGGGGGGGTAGTTTTTTCAAAAAAACTTTTGCTCTCTTCTCTTGCACCATAAACAATAGGTGGCTATCTTTGTTAATATCAAAAAGAGATTCACATTCTTCATGAAAGCTCTGTTGCACAATGAGGCAACTGTATTAGTACAAACACCCTACGGAGAGCTTTCTCTGGAAAATTGGTTCTTAATTTCTATCTAACCACTGAAAAAATAGCCTTCATGTTATGTAGGTTTTTTATTTACACTCTTTGAAAATGAAACAAAATACACCAAACAATTAAATTTAATAATTATGGGACAGAAAAAAAACTTCATCATCGACACCAATGTTATTCTACACGATTACAAGTTTCTGGACAATTTTGAAGAAAACGACATTTATATTCCTTTTGTTGTTTTAGAGGAACTCGACAATTTTAAAAAAGGTAACGAGCAAATAAACTTCAATGCACGTGCTTTTGTGCGCGAGCTAGACGAGCTTACAGAGAATGGCCTAGATAAAGATGGTGCAGAAATTGGTATTGGCAGAGGAAGGCTCTACATTCTAAACATGCCTGAATATAACGCAGAGATTGCTAAATCTTTTCCAGAACCTAAACCCGACAACCAAATTCTATCGGTTGTGCTAGGTGTGGGCAAAAAACACCTCGATACAAAAACCATTTTAGTTACTAAAGATATCAATTTGCGGATGAAGGCGCGCTCGCTTGGTTTGCTTGTAGAGGATTACATAACAGATAAGGTGGTAAACATTGATGCTTTTTCTGAAGAAGAATTGGTGATAGAAGGGGTAGATGCCGACTTGATAGACAAACTATATAGCACGCCACAGGGCATTGATGTAGATGAGTTTGATTTTGACGAACACTTAGAACCCAATCAGTGCTTTATTCTAAAGAGTGATAGAAACACCATATTGGTGCGCAACAATCCCTTTACGCTGAAGATAGTGAAAGTGGATAAAAAATCGAACTTTGGCATCACACCACGCAATGCGGAGCAAGCTTTTGCCTTTGAAGTGCTGAACGATCCTCAAATTAAACTGGTAGGCCTTACTGGCAAAGCAGGTACAGGCAAGACCTTGCTGGCACTGGCAGCGGCATTGAGCCAGCACAACGAATACTCTCAAATATTATTGGCACGGCCTATTGTGTCTCTATCGAACAAAGATTTGGGATATTTGCCAGGCGACGAAAAGGCGAAAATTGGTCCATACATGCAACCTCTATTCGACAACCTGAATGTGATAAAATCGGCACTTGGCTCTACTAGCGCTGATGGGAAAGTACTGGAAGATATGCAAAAATCGGGGCAGTTAGAAATTGAAGCGTTGGCTTATATTCGCGGACGAAGCCTTAATGAAACATATTGCATTATTGACGAGGCGCAAAACCTGACTCCGCACGAAGTGAAAACCATCATTACCCGCGCTGGCGAAAATACAAAAATGGTGTTTACGGGCGATTTACAACAGATAGACTCTCCTTACCTAGATGCTCAATCGAATGGATTGGCATATATGATTGACAAAATGAAAGGACAAAAGATATTTGGTCACGCAAATCTTGTGAAGGGAGAGAGAAGCGAACTTTCGGAATTGGCTAGCGACTTGCTGTAAAAGAGTTTTTTTTAGCACCATGCACCAGTTTGTGTAGCAATTAAAACAGAAGTGCACTTAAAGGTACATTCCTAGACAAACAAAGACTTCCGCATTTTATATTGTGGGAGTCTTTTGCATTACCAATAAAATTACCTGTCTTGCCAATTTCTTGATTACACTCAAAAGAACAGTTCGCTCCTAGCGGAGCTCTTGCATGGAGGGGTTGTCAAATTACTACAGACAGTAAGGCTCCTAACGGAGCTAAAGGTTCTGATAATCAATGTAAAACTCATTCATAAAAAAGGGTGCTTCAATTTCATTACGCATTATTGTGTAACTAATAGACTACCCTCCAAATATTAGCTGCCAGTGCTCCAGGGGAGCAACACTGCCTGTAGCAAAGCGTTATACACGCCCCACATCAAGCACCGTAGGTGTGGCCTGTAAGACAGATGAAGCCAAGGTGTAATTATAGAAACCATACAGTAATAGTAAAACAGAGGATTTTGCATCTGATACTGTCTTTTATTATAACTCAAAAACAAGAACTTGAAAAGACAATTTGCTTTATCGTGATTCTGTTTCTGAAAACTCTGCAGAAATTCATTATCTTTGTATCTCAAAATTAACATACAGACTAAAAACAACGATGCAAAAACCATCTCTTCCAAAAGGAACCCGTGATTTTTCGCCAGAAGAAATGGCGAAGCGTAATTATATCTTTGATATCATCAAAGATGTGTATAAACTCTATGGCTTTAAACAGATAGAAACGCCAGCAATGGAAAATCTCTCTACCCTAATGGGGAAGTATGGCGAAGAGGGAGATAAGTTGCTTTTTAAGATTCTCAACTCGGGCGACTTTCTGAAAAGCATGAGCGAAGAAGATATCAGAGAGAACAATTCGGTTGCAACGGCCAATAAGATTTCGGAAAAAGGGTTGCGCTACGATTTAACTGTTCCTTTTGCACGCTATGTTGTGATGCATCGCAACGAAATAACATTTCCATTTAAACGATACCAGATACAACCTGTGTGGCGTGCCGATAGGCCGCAAAAGGGGAGATACAGAGAGTTTTTTCAGTGCGATGCCGATATAGTAGGGTCCGATTCGTTGTTGAACGAAATAGAGTTGATACAAATTATTGACAAGGTTTTCTCTCAATTAGGAATACGGGTTGCCACGAAGCTAAACAATAGAAAGGTGCTCTCGGGTATTGCAGAGGTAATTGGCGAAGCCGATAAAATAACCGACATAACCGTGGCAATAGATAAGCTCGACAAGATTGGGCTAGAAAAGGTAAACGAAGAGTTGGCCTCTAAAAACATATCTGAAAGTGCCATTGAGAAGCTACAACCCATTATTCTATTGGAAGGCGACCAAAACTATAAGCTAGAGGTGTTGAAAACAGTATTGGCTGACTCCGCTATTGGACTAAAGGGTGTGGAAGAGCTTGAGTTTATCCTCAACAAAGTAGGTTCTCTACAACTTGAAAACAGCGTTGAGTTGGATCTCACGCTAGCACGAGGACTAAGTTATTATACCGGAGCTATTATTGAGGTAGAATCGCTAGATGTAGAGATTGGGAGCATTACTGGCGGTGGAAGATACGACAACCTCACGGGCATTTTCGGACTACCCGATGTGTCTGGCGTTGGTATTTCGTTTGGTGCTGAGAGAATATACGATGTGTTGCATCAACTAAACCTCTTTCCTGAAAATTTATCGTTGGGTGTGGATGTGATGTTTGTGAATTTTGGAGAAAAAGAAGAAACTCATATATTGCCAATACTCGCACAGTTGCGCAGCAAAGGCATTTCTGCCGAAATATATCCAGATGCTGCAAAGATGAAAAAACAGATGACTTATGCCAATAATACCAAAGCTCACTTTGTGGCCATTGTTGGAGAAAACGAAATGGCAGACAACAACATAACGCTTAAGAATATGCGCAGTGGCGATCAGCAGACAGTAGATTTGGAAGAGGCTGTGAGAATTGTTTTGAAGAAATAGAAAGATTAATAGAAAGATTAGGGAAACAGTTTTTCAAATAGAAATAGCGGGAGATAAAAG
>CAYVLC010000173.1:0-4983 GCA_964452155.1 uncultured Dysgonomonadaceae bacterium | reverse complement strand
TATCAAATTACAGAACAAGATTTAAAAGAACTTTTTGAAGAATACGGAACTGTATCTTCAGCAAAAATCATTACAGACAACTTTACAGGCCGATCAAGAGGTTTTGGGTTTGTTGAAATGGACGATGAAGCCGAAGGAAGGCATGCTATTGAGAAATTGAACGATGCCGAATATGATGGACGCACCATAACAGTGGATGTGGCAAAGCCACGCAAAGAACGCCAAAGTATGAACAGATACTAAAAATGAATGGATTCATAATTTCTGAACCCATTGGTCGGTAGCAAAGCCCCCCCCCTCTCCCTCTCCCAAGGGCATTTACAAGGAGTGTGTTGGGTGCAATAATACTTTATACCGCTTGGTTACGTCTAACTGGCTGCACAAAAACCCCAAATTAACAAATAAGACTTCATTGTGCAAGCCGATTTGCAAATTGGCACAAGCCAAGTTTGTATTAAACAAAGAAACAACGTTTAGTTAAAGCACAAAAAAAAGCTAAATCATGAGATAATGATTTAGCTTTTTTTGTTTCATAGAGCTTATAGCCGCAGGGCTATAGAGCTTTGTTATAAGTGAGGATGTATTCTTTATGCTTCTGCTTCTTCTGCAATAGGCATAACTGATACAAACGATCTATTGTTGCGTTTTTTGCGAAAAACAACTTCTCCGTCAATCAATGCAAATAGGGTGTGATCTTTTCCTAAACCTACATTTTCTCCAGGGTGATGAGCAGTTCCACGCTGACGTACAAGGATGTTGCCTGCTTTTGCTACTTGACCACCATATATTTTTACGCCCAATCGTTTACTATGCGATTCGCGGCCGTTTTTCGAACTACCGACTCCTTTTTTATGTGCCATTTTCTTCTATTTTTTACTGATTAAGAAATAATATCTTTCACTAATACGTGCGAAAACTGTTGACGATGTCCGTTCAACTTACGATAACCTTTTCTTCTTTTCTTTTTAAAAACAAGAACCTTATCTCCTTTTACATGCGAAAGTACTTCTAGAACTACTTTTGCTCCATCTACCGCAGGAGAGCCGATTGTAATATCGTTGCCGTTCCCTATTAGCAAAACTTTTGCGTATTCCACAGTGTCACCCTCATTGGCGTCTATTCTGTGAACGAATAATTTTTGGTCTTTTTCAACTTTAAATTGTTGACCTTGAATATCTACTATTACGTACATACTATTAAATAACTTTTACGTTATAAGCCTTAGGCGAGCCACTATCTGTGTCTTCTTTGATAGCCAATTAGCTAATTGAGGTGCAAAATTACAACAAATATTTAATCCTACAAAACTAAATCATCAGTATTGTCTATAACATTCATACTATCATACACTTTTCCGATGTTTTCTATGATATCGGTAGCAATAAAAGACCGCTCATTAATTGTTTTGGTTGCAACATTGGCTGTGGCACCGTGAATATACACCCCCAACTGTGCTGCAACCATTGCTTCATAACCTTGTGCAAGCAATCCTGCTATAATGCCAGAGAGCACATCGCCACTACCAGCAGTAGCCAGTGCAGGAGTACCACTACTATTTACGTACAAATTATCGGAATCGATAATTAAAGTATGTGCACCCTTAATGACCATTATCAGATTATATTTGCGTGCAAATTGGCGAGTTAGTGCTATTTTCTCAAAATCATTGGCCCAGTTTCCTACCAACCGCGATAGTTCTCTAGGGTGTGGAGTAAGTATTGTGTTGGGTTGTAAACAGTGCAACCACTCGGGGTGTGCCGACAATATATTCAATGCATCTGCATCTATCACCAATGGTGTGAATTTTGTTTGTAAAAACCGATGCAAAGCTTGTTTGGTTTCGCTGTGTTGTCCCATACCCATTCCAATTGCAATTGCAGAGGGATTTATCTGATACGTAATAGATGATAGGTGCAACTGATTATCATCTTGTACAACCATCGCTTCAGGAAAACTACTCTGAACTACATTCATACCACATTGGGGTACAAAAGCTGTAACCAATCCACAGCCACTTTTCAATGCAGCTTTAGCTGCCAAAGTTACAGCCCCTATCTTACCCAAACTGCCCCCTATAAGCAAAGCATGGCCTTGTGTCCCTTTGTGTGCAAACTTTGCCATTGGTTTCAATTTTTGAGCCATTGTATTGCCCGTAAGGTAGTACATATTTGTTTCTGCCTCGGCAATGGCTTTTGCATCAAGCCCTATATCTACCATAGAGAGATGACCCACAAATTCTTGGTTATCTGGAAGAAAAAGTGCTAATTTTGGTATCTCAAGAGTTACAGTTTCAGTGGCACAAATGGCTATTGTGGTGTGGCTGTCCATAAACAGTCCGCTCGGAACATCTATACTCACAACTGTTTTGTGTGCATTGTTGACTCTTTCAATTACCTGTTTTGCCAAACCACCTACAGGCCGCGACAATCCAGTACCAAATAGAGCATCTATGATTATTTTTATGTTGGTCAAGTCTGGAATCTCATCTGCAGAGGTAATCTTTGCAATTGGCACACCTGCCTTTTCGGCTCTATCTATGTTCAATGCACAATCATGGGTGTATTTATTGGTCATTGCTACAATAAACAGTGTTACATCACACCCAACAATGTGCAACAAACGAGCTACTGCAGCACCATCTCCTCCATTATTGCCAGTTCCACAAAACAAAGCTATTTTGTTGTGCACTGCATAGTATTTGTTTAAAAAATAGTCGGTAAAGGCCATTGCGGCCATTTCCATCAGTTGGTGAGAGAATATTTCGTTGTATTCAATTGTTTTTGCATCTACAACATGTATTGCCTGAGTAGATAATATCTTCATGACTTAGCATAATGTTATGTTTTACACTTAGAGGTAGGGTGTCCAAAACAGTGTTCCCAAAATCACCCTGTTTTCCCTAAACGTTTAATGCGTAATTGTACAAGATTTGGAGTTAAATTCTTCTTTGCCCAAGCATCTATGTGGCTCATTCGTTTCTCTTCTAGTGCTTTTATAAAATCAAACTTTTTGCTTTTTAAGTTATCATGCAACTGAGTATAAATTGGTACAAAAAGAATAAATGGCGTTATACCATTCAGTTTATTTGGAGACTTACGAGCTTTATACACACCAAATAGAGACTCTAAAATATCTGAAGAGTTATTGTGAGCACTTATATCTTCTCCAAGCAACATTGCTTCTTTGATAAGAAATTGAGTTAAACAATTTCCTAAATGGATCATCCTAGAGTTACCAGAGAAGAGATGTTTTTCTATCTCTTTCTGACATTCAGAGACTGTCTCTTTTGACAGCCCCTTATGTTTGCAAATATGTTCAATTCTACTTGTGCACGGCATAACCTGCGACAACTCATCAATCAGGGATGCATTAGCAGGGATATAAGAGAAAACCTTTCTTTCATCTGCGCTGAGTGAGTGGTAAACTTCTAGCATTTTAGATGACCATTTAACCCAACTTGAAAGATTAAGGAAACGTGATATAGTCCGTTGTGTAGGTGGTAGCAGGTAAGCTACCTTTTTCATATTATGTTTGCGCTTTGACTCACTCATGAATTTAAGATATTCTACAAAATCAGGTTCCTCCTTGTACTCTCTTTCTAAAAACATTCCCAAAGAATGGCTAATATCGTGATGATGATTAAACTCCGCACACCTCACACCTTTTTTCATAATCGATGCATTGTCACTAACTACATAATCTGGATTATGTCCAACCTTCGCAGATGCCTTCCTTAGTTCATTCTCTACACCCTCTCCATTCCAACTTTCTGCTACAGCTATACCGAGGATATTTGCATCAGCAGAACTTAATGGTCGCCCTTGATGCTCAGCTGGTATCCCGATCGTTAGCAATAGCTTTTCACTACCTATCATCATACTTTCATCAACAATTTGTGCATAATGGCTGTCTTGTAATGGTTCAGAGGCAGTTTCATAAACATGTAAACCACACTTTTTCACCCAATTCTCAATGCTATTATGACAGGGAATATCACCTAGTAAGCCTTCGAAAATATCATTCAGCACATCTAATATTTTCACAACTTGACGAAATCCACAGTTTATACGTGTATAAAGTATGGTGCTCATTCTGACAATAATTTCAGAATATTGATGTCTTTCGATAGGTTCGAAAGTGATTGTTCTTGTTTTTTTGTCAATGTTACGTTCCGAACGTCTTTTTTTTTAGTTCTTTCTGCAATTTGGCTATTTTATCTTTTGATTTCTCTGAATCATTAGATAGTTTTTTGATTTGTTTATTTGCATCAGAAAGCTCATGTTTTAAACGAGCAATTTCGGCTTCATTATTAGTCTTTTTCATTACTGTTGTTTTGATATTTTAATTACATAAAGATACTAATAATCAATTAGATAAGCTAGCATAAACTGTTATAAAACACGTGATTATTTAATTAAAATACTCTTTGTAAAAGAAAGAAAAAGCACGCAAAGAACACCTCAATTTCGGAACATCATATTGGACACCCTAACTTAGAGGGTGGTAAACATAATCATTTTCTTGTTGAAAATAAAAAAAAGCATCCACTTTTTTTAATGTGAATACTTTCTTTTATTGTTCTTTAGTTGCGTGCGCAGGATGAGACTCGAACTCACACACCGTTTCCGGCACTACCACCTCAAGGTAGCGTGTATACCAATTTCACCACCTGCGCATTTTTTGTATATGTCTTATTTAAGAAATGTGCCCGGAACAGGGCTCGAACCTGCACATTGTTTCCAATACTAGTCCCTGAAACTAGCGCGTCTACCAATTCCGCCATCCGGGCGGCTACAAATTAAAATCAAAAAAAAATGAGAATAATTTGTGAGCGATAGTTCTCTCACTTATTAGTTTGTATAGTATGTTGTTTGCTATTGAGCGAAAGACGAGACTCGAACTCGCGACCCTAACCTTGGCAAGGTTATGCTCTACCAACTGAGCTACTTTCGCAATTATGTGTTTGTTGGATTTTATTAAACT
>CAYVLC010000172.1:0-5003 GCA_964452155.1 uncultured Dysgonomonadaceae bacterium | reverse complement strand
AAACATTTTTGGGTAAAGAGTTGGCATCTACCGATAATTGGTATTGGCCAACAGGAGAGGAGTTGTTGCGGTCGGCAAAAATAACAAGTGGCCCCATTGTTTGGTTGTCCCAACCTTTCATTAATGCTGCTTGAGCAAATTCCACCTCACCAGAAAGATTACTCTGTCCTTTTTTGCCATCTCCTGCTATATACACCAATAATGTCCGCCCTTTAGGTATAATTGGTTCCACTTTGGGATCTTTTGTACAAGAAAAAGCAGTAATCAGCAGAAAGAGAAATAGTAAGAGTGGCGATATATTACGGTGTTTCATTTTGATCTATATTTAATGACTATCTATAAGAATATCAAGTAACAAATCTAACACTTTTTTTGTATGTTTGTTCTTCAAATGATGCTTAATCTAACAAAAACCCAGTCGATAATGAAATACTACCTTTCCGTATCTATTATAACGATGCTTACCCTGTTCGCCGTTGGCAGTTGTACATCGCCCAGCTCAAAACCTACTGAGAGTGAGATATTGAGCAAATCTGATGTTTCTGTACAGACTGGGAAATCTGACCCTCTGTTTCCTCTTCCCGACATACCTGTAATGATAACCGACCCCGAAGAATCCATGGTTTATCTATCAAAACACTATTGGGACCTATTCCCTTTTGCTGACACCACCCTTATTACACAGCCCGAAATAACTGAACAAGGTTTGGTTGACTATATTCAACTACTGAATCAAATAGCTCCAATAGATGCGCAAAACTCAATAAACACCCTACTGGATAAAGCAAAGCTTCACCCCACTATGTACCTTCATTTTGTATCGCTCCTAGAGAAATATCTCTACGACCCCAATTCGCCCTTTCGCAGCGATGAGCACTATATAGTGGCACTACAACATTTCCAACAATCGGGTTTGCTTTCGCTGGCCAAACAAGAGGTATATGGTTTTCAGTTAGAGATGACCCTAAAAAACCGTGGTGGCAGCACAGCCACCAACTTTGCCTACACCACTGCCAATGGCGATAAGCAGATGATGCATGCATTGCAAAGCAACTATCTGATTCTCTTCTTCACCAACCCCGACTGCCCCAGTTGTGCCGAAACAACCGAACTGTTGGTCAACTCCAAAGCCCTTCAGGGCGTCTTCTTGCTCAACAGCTCTGCCAGCAGTATGCTCACAGTGCTCAGCATCTATCCCGACAGCAATATCGAAGAGTGGCGCAAAGCACTCCCCCGAATGCCTCAACAGCATTGGGTAAATGCGTATGACGAGGGCACAGTGGTTACCAACAAACGTTTGTACGACATCAAAGCCATCCCCACGCTTTATCTATTGGACAAAAACAAAAAGGTAATTCTGAAGGATAGTACCCTGGAAGAGATTGAGGAGTTTTTTATGAGAATTAGGTAAAGGGCAAGGCATGAGGAGGAGTACTTACTACTACGACTACTTACCTATTTTACCTCATTTAGTAGTTTTAACAGTTTTATTTTGCCACCATAGTTTAATATCGTATATTTGCAAAACAATAGCATTTTTCTACTCAGAAAGGCTATTGAGCAGATTATTTAAGATACAACAATTATTTAAAACTAAATCAAGGCTCTTTGCGCTATACATTACTCGCAAATTATCATCATTACAAAGAGTCTCACCAAAAAGCTAGGTAATAAATAGAACTTCACAGTTATAAGATATTGTGGTTTGGGCAAAAAAAAGGCCCCAACCGCAGGTGTTGGGGCTTTAATAATTAATTTAATCTTCACATTAAATTAATCTTTTGAGAACAATTACTTGCCCTCCTTCTTAGAATCGGGCAGTTGCAAAGGTTTCGACGACAATGCAGCTGTCTTTTTTTGCTCTAAACTTTTATCGGAATTATCATCAATTCCATTTATACTATCCTTCTCTACAGGTTGAACCTTAGATTCATCTGTAGATGCCATAAGCACACTAGGTGCAATCATTTCTCGATTTTCAACGTCGGGCGTTTCAATAGATTCCGTAGAATCACCAACATCAATCGCCTCTCCCATCTCAATCGCTTTTCGCTCTTCGGCTTTCCGCTTATTGTTTGCTTCACGAACGCTAATTTGATTTCTGTACTTAATCAACGTGTCATTCAACTCGTTGAACAAAGGTTGATAATCTAGCTCTTTATTTTTCACTTTTGCCACCTCAACCTGTTTGAAAACAGTGTTAAGTGCAAAAACGACAGAATCTGCTAGATCCTTGGCCGTATCTTTGGGCCGTACCGAAATCGAGTTCTTGCGCATATCCAACACATTTCTAACATCAGCGTGTGCCAACTCTAGATTCTCTATGTGAACCATAAATTCAAGAGCTCTAAGAGCAGTACTCAACTCGCTATCGGTTTCTACTTCATGAAGAAACTGGGAAACCTTTCGATTGATTAAAGCCTCGTTCTTACTCGACCTCAATTTGTGAAGATGCCTATCAATTGCTATCTGAATAACAGTAATCTGCCTCTGAGTACCAACCTTATTCACCTTAACTGTCACACGCATATGAAACTTTATTGCACTTACACACAACAATAGTTTTTCACGCAGTGGAGTCAGTTCACAGGTTAACGGGTGTGCACCGTGAGGCGAACTCAGCAAATCTATGTGCGGTTTTTCGGCTAAAAGGAAATCATGTACCTCTTTGATTAGCAACTCTTCAGGATTATGTCTTTCAACAACTCTGATAACATCTTCAGCTAGCTCAGGAAGCTCTAGCTTTAACAGTCTTGAAAATGGCATTTTCTTTAGTACCATTCTCTTAATTGAATTATTCATTATCTAAATATTAAAAATTTGTACAGAACAATCTTTTTTATTGTGTTAAATCCTCCTGCGCGATTTAAAGTAAATAAAGTGGAGATTGTGTTTCTCTGTATCGCCATTTTAGGCTATTCGTATCCAGTCGGAAACGAACTAGCGGCAAAGATAAACAAAAGAATCAAATGAACAAGTTATTTTACATAATTTTTGTTCCAACAATCAATATACTTTTGCCTCTTTCTATATACACCTATATATCAACATCTTATAAACCACATTAAATAGCAAGAAATACACGCAAAATTTGCATCTCATTACAGAGACAATATTTATATTCCCACTGTGGGTATACAGCAAATATAATCAAACACGTTTAATATGCTCTATATTGCACAAAAAAGCACACTTTTAGCAGCTGATATAATAATCGCAATATTCAACATCCATTTTTCCTCTCTTTTTAATTCATTAGAAAAACAAACAAGAATGAAATAACAGGCAATTATTAATTTTTCATAATACAAATCTATCCCTTAGCAATCAAAATTACAACTCTATATTAGCACCAAATAGACTCTGCTCGAAAGAAAGTATCGAAAGGTATGCAACAAATAGCTATTTTTGAAAGAAAAATAAATTTAGGGTATGCTGTAGAGATTCGGAAAGTTAACTTATTTTAAACCTTAGCGCCGAATAAATACAATGGCAACAACACTTGGATGTACTATAAATAAACAGATTTATCAGTCTAAATAAATAAAACCCCTCTTGCTGTACTAATACAAAAGTAAAAAGACTGGATGTTTACGAAATTGTAGTAGTACAAAACCGAAAAGACAAGAGGAAAATGGAATTGTAGTAGTACAAAAGTAAAAAGACGAAAGATAAATAGATTTGTAGTAGTACAAAAGTAAAAAGACGAAAGATAAATGGATTTGTAGTAATACAAAAGCAAAAAAACGAAGTATAAATGGATTTGTAGTAGTACAGAAAGGAAAAGACGAAAGATAAATGGATTTGTAGTAGTACAAAAGCAAAAAGACAAGAGGAAAATGGAGTTGTAGTAATACAGAAACTTGAATTTAGTGTATCAATAGTGCCTCTGCTCATCATTTACCCAACCTGTCCCAGACATTCACTCAATTATCAATAACCACTTGTCAATTAAAAAAAAACAGAGAGGTTGCACAAATCACTCTGTACAACCCCTCTCAACATTTAAAAAAAATATTAGATTCTCAGTATATAGGTATCATATCCTGCTATTGCAAGCTACAATAAATCATTTATTTAGAAGTTATCGTATAGATTACGTTTGTTGTATATACAACTAAATCGCCATCTCCGAAATACTTGTTCCTTTATGCACCCTCACCTTCACCACTGTATGTGATGTTGAAAGTATTATTCAAACTTGCCACATTACTATTAATGATGTTGTCTCCTTCGAACGTAAGTGTAACAGCATTTGGTATTGCACCATCCATTCCTCTTGTAGTGCCTCTTTCTGCTTTAATTTTTACACCTGTACCATCAGGATTAAGGGCAACACCCTCGCTACTTAAGGGAGATGCAGTAGAAGAGTTTACCTTTACAATAAACGGCGATAGGCTCGACACAATTAAATGATCTTCTTTTAATTCAGAAACCCCTGTCCCATCGTAGTCTTCGGCAGTTCTATACTCCAGATCAACATAAGAGTTGTCCGAATTGATAGCGATAGACATAAAGTTGTGCAAATGAACTTTGAGAACAGTAGTGGCGGTTATTCCAGAACCACTAGTTCTATCTATTGCTACTTGAGCCTTTGCCACTGAGGCGGTAGTAAATATAAGTGCTCCTAGAAAAATTATTCTTTTCATATTCTTATGTATTTTAATTTAATTCATTCTTTCAATTTGTCGTGAACAGTAATTAGTAAACGGTCATTAGTAATGAGAGTATTTCAGTTATTGGCTTGATTACAAAAACATCGTTATTGCGCAAATCCTTTTCCGTTACAAACGCTAAACCATTACCTTCATCATTAATTCGCAATCCCTGAGCGAAGCCGAAGGGCTTTGTCAACTGTCAATTAAAATGGCCGACACATAGGTACGGCCACTACAAATGCAACCACGCTACAACTTTTAATTTTTAACTATTAACTTTTAACTCTATCAACTTCCAAACCTCTTCACCTCAATCTTCCGCTGCTGAATCTTCAATTCAATGGC
>CAYVLC010000171.1:2249-5034 GCA_964452155.1 uncultured Dysgonomonadaceae bacterium | reverse complement strand
AATTATTTACCGCCCTTTGCGGTTAAAACAACTGGCCGTAGGCCATCAACGCATTCCTTTGCGTTTACCCCGTGAAATCTGAGTTTTCATTTCACTAGGGGCTTTCCGTCTTTGCGAGATACAATTTTCTTGCTACGCAACATTCACCCCATGGCATAAAATCGTAGATTTTATGCTGTGCATTATTCTACAGGGTAAACCACAACCCCTTCCCGCAATACTGACGGGACAGGCTGTTGAAAACGAGGGGGAGTAAAATCGTACTGTTGGGGGAAGAGGGTAGGTACCTTCATCAATTCAACAACTCTCTCAGCTTTAAAATCAGTTTTGGCATTTCGCATAGTGTAGCCTCCGGATTATTGTAACAAAAGTCACCTATAGCTTGTGCATTTTTAATGGCAGTCTCTTGATGGGGCTTTAGTTTCAAATAAATATCATTATTGGGTCTAGTAAAATACTTCTTGTTTTTAGTGTAATCTTTTATGTGTTTTTTTAGCTCTTTCTCAGCAGCCGCACAGTTCTCAAATCTTTTACACGTATTTTCGAAATGCAGTAAAAACCAATACTCAAGGCAAGGATTGTTCACTACGATAATTACATTGTTAGTCTTCTTTTCAAGCGTCTTGTGATAGTCAGTAAATGTATCAATAGGCTTTACATTTCCCTTTTTCGCCTCTCTTGTCTCCTTCAGTATTGTGTCTAAATCCACAATCCAATATACAAATGTGTATTCTTCTGCAAGGGTTAACACCTTATTATATTGAACTTCCAGGCTAGTTTTTTGTGGTATCTGCGGATCAATCTTTACATTAGCTCTCCTATTGCTCCCCTCATGTCTCTTTAGCATCTGTAAGTAAAACCCTTCTGTTTCACCATCTACAACCACTGCATAAGTATGTTTAAATGTCCGGTTACTATTTTTGCGTTTCCTCATAGCTATAAATCAATATAATAATCACCCAAGTTAGGCGTTGCACCTAGCTTTCCACTTTTGTAAGCATTCAATATGTTAGATGTATCGCGAACAACAGAGCTGTCAAAGTCGGCCAGTGAATATAACTCCGTGGCACAGCTCTCCGTTTTGTCAGTAAACCATATAGCATCATTTCTGAAAATATCCTTGTTGTTCAGTATCTCTCTGTTGTGTGTAGTTGCTATCACCTGAGAGCTTTCCGCATTCATCAAAAACGATAGGATGAAATGTGTATAAAGATCTGGATGCAGCGACGACTCCAACTCATCTATTGGTAGTGCACTTGAAGTCTTGATTAAAAGTGCCAACAATCCAGCAAAGCCATAATATCTTCTTGTCCCTTGCGATTCGTAGTCAAAAGGCAGGGTGTATTTTTTATTGTTCACCGTATGTTCAAATGTTACATTTGTAATCGGTATTTTGCCTGTTTCCTTTATCTCTGCAATCATATCTTGAGAGTCTTTATACTGTTCCTGAAAAAACTCTATCATACTTTCGGGAATTTCCATTTCCTCTCTTTTTATAATAAGGTCAGATAGATTAAAATCGGCCTTTTTAAGAATGCTGATTATATCTTGCTTCTTAATTTTTGAGTTACCTATAATTTGATTCACAAAATCTTTCAGTTTGGTCTTGCTTTCAACCATCGGCGTTAGGTAGTCTCTAAACCAATCGGTGGCCTCTTTCAGCTCATGCACGTCGATGTTTGTCTTCAAAAAACCACCAAGCACAGTATTGTTCCATAGCGTGTTGGATTCTAGGGTTTTCACAAAAGCTTTCTCTTTTTTTATTTTACCACCAAAGCTGATTTCTGTGAATTGATTCACTAGGTCTGTTGTTCTTACAAACACATTAGCCCTGTTTGGATTGTAAAAATAGAGAGATTCATTCACAATGGCCTCTTTGTAAAATTCCACATCATAAGAATACCTCACATCATTCTGTATAAAATCAATCGATAGATGAGAGTTTTCATTAGGTGTCTTATCATCAAAAAGAAAAGGAGAGAAATCTAAATGATCCGTTTTTTTGTTTTCAGGATAAAGAACAAGACTTCTCAAGAAATCAAGTGCTTCCAACACCGTAGTTTTACCCGATGCATTTGCACCATATATCAAAGCTAGTTTCAAGAGTCTCAATCCACCCTTTTTCATTACATAATAGTCCTCAAGGTGGTTGGAGCTGTCTGCTTCAAATGACAATGTTTGTCTCTCTTTGATACAGCCAAAATTGCTAACGCTAAATTCTATTATCATGTTGTTTCAAGTGTTTGTTATGTAAGTGTATTGCAAATATAAGCCTAAAAAGCAGTTATTTCATAGTTTTTTGTGTTAAATATGCTATGCGTTTGCATGTTTGAGGTGTTTTGTTGGCGCAGAGTGTGATCCCGCTCGCCGATTTCCGAACACTTCGACAAGCTCAGTGACCGTCGGTGTGCTGCGTAGCAGAAGAATCAACAGCATAAAATAATTTCGCTATCGCGACACACCCTGTTGAAATAGTTTCTATTTCACGGGGCAGGCCCTCATGAAATTTGAGTTTCTATTTCACAGGGCAGGCCCTCATGAAATTTGAGTTTTCATTTCACTAGGGGCTTTCCGTCTTGGCGAGAAACAATTTTAGGATTAACCGCAAAGAACGCAGAGGAAATATTTTGCATATCCATTGCAGGGTGTGATGTAGAGACGCCCTATACGGGCGTCTAGTGTGCGACACGCAGTTAGTCGCACACGATGGTGGAATGTTATACAAATCCTTCTCGCGCCGATTACAAACCCGCGCGAACGGGATTCTCAAAGCTAGAAGCTTCGA
>CAYVLC010000171.1:0-2149 GCA_964452155.1 uncultured Dysgonomonadaceae bacterium | reverse complement strand
GGATTCTCAAAGCTAGAAGCTTCGAGTACATACAAAAAAAGAAGAAGAAAAACCGTCTCCTCCAAAGGATCCATGTCGTCAAACATGGCAGTACGTTTTTCTTCTTCTATTGTAACATATAAGAGAGTAGCTCCTATATGAGCGTCAAATCAGCTTTACTAAAAGTTTTGACTCAACTTATCGAGATTTTCCATCTCACGATTCTTGATCAGAATCCTCTTCACTCCTTGTTGCACCTCCTTGCTTAGTTGCGGTAGCATCATCGTTGCGAGTAGTGTCCAAAGCATCGTTTTTCACCTCGCCCGTACTTCCAGTACCAGGCGTCATGTCCACTGCTTTTTTCTCGTCCCCACCAGATGGCTCACCATTGGTTTCACTTCCATTCAGTGCCAAGGGTTGTGTTGTCGAACTCTCATTCGCACTCACCACATTTGGCACATCGTTATCCATACCGTCTAGTGTATATACACTGTATGGCCTACTCTTCGTCGTGGCCGATATCACCTTTGGCGCAATGCGTGTCACTGGTGTGTCGCCCTCGGCTTCGCCACCTTTGTCATCATCTACCAAATCCTCCATTGGCTCTTCTTTTCCCTCAGCAGCATTCTTTTTGCGCGTTGCTCTGCTTAGCGTCTTCACATTAAACTGATCTAGCACCCTACTGATTTCATTCCAATAGCCCACATACATGTCGCTATCTTCACTCTTCAGCTCTATTGCCATACCAATTGCGTTCAGTAGCGTTTTCATCGCCACATAAGCTTCGCTTTTCAACGCCCTCACTTTTCTGCTCTGGGCCTCCTTTTCTTGACTACGTTGTAGATAAGCTGTTCTAATATCCGACGTAATCAGCTCAATAGATTCGAAGATTTCCATCACACCCGCTTCTCTCATAGCCGTACCTATGCGTGCCTTGGTCTCAATGTCGTCCGATAGCTGATCTACCAAAAGATTCTGTTCGTGAATTCTAGGAATAGATAGATATTCGCGATATCCTTCCAACCATAAACTCAACACTTTGGCTCCTTGGCGCTCAGTCTCATTGGGCGACCTCAAATTGTAGGTCACTCTTCCCTTTAGCGATAGAAAATAATCCTGACGATCATTGTTCAGCTCTCTAATGATACGCGAGAGATGGTGTTTCACCTTCATGTTCTTTAAATACCCCAGCTTGTTTTTGTGTGCTTTCGCATTCTCAAAACATGCTGCTACATACTCCTCGGTCATTTCGGTCCTCTCTAAGATGGAACAGATAGTGCCGTAGGCTTCTGGAAACTCTTGGTTTCTCAGACGAATTAAATACGAAATGTTTAATTTCCTCATTTGAATTTATTTTTTAATTATACTTAATAAAATTGTTATCCTCAGTCTTCTGCTTAGAGGTTCAGAATTCCTCGGCCTAACAAGTTACAATGATAAACAATGTTTTTGATATTACCAAAATAAATACACTCAAATAACACTTTTGTTGAAAAGTATTTTAATAATAGTGTAAAAACTGCTGATATACAGAAATTTACAACAAAGTTTGAACATATTAAATTGTAAATAAGTTTTCACTAGTGAAAGCTATCTACATAAAACCTTGTACATTCTTGCAATTATTGTATATCAAAAAAAGATAGCAACAACTCTTTGTTATATCTGTCCCATAATTACACTAAGTTTATTTATCTTCTTGTATTAAAAAGTGGAAAGTCTTGTAGTAAAATTACTACACGATAGTTAGTTCATTGTTTTTTATCTCTTCTACAGTGCAACTTGTCGTTTTGTTTGCTTAACATAATACTTAAAAAATGCTTCCTTTCTCTTTTGTCTTACTTCACTCCTTCCTGTTCATTTTCACACTCTTCTTCCGCTTGCCTCTTTCTCCTTTTTCGCTCTTTCCTCTATTCCGAAATTATTATTTACACTCCACTTCCAATTAGCTTAAAAACCTTCATTTCGCACACTCTTGACAATCAGACCATTGTGTTGCTCGTAGTTTCTGGTGCAACTTTACAATACAAATTCCGACACTCACGGAATTTCTATTGTGGTCTTACAATACAAATTCATGAACATCAGGAATTTCCATTGCTGTTTGACAACAGGAATTCCGAGACTCCCGACCAACAAATTGCTTTACTATTCTTTCACATATCACGCT